>CAJYHS010000213.1 GCA_913774715.1 uncultured Siphonobacter sp.
TACGCACTGATCACTCGCTACGCACGTTCCAGTTACAGCCTCGGGTACAGTTTACCTGGGATGTGAATGAAAAGCAGCGGGATTTCGTGAAAGTGGGCGGCGGTATTTTCGGTTCTGACATCCTGAACTACGCCATGATTAACAACATGTCGTTTGATGGTTCGAAATTTGCTTCCGTAGATATTACCCGCTCGGCTACCGGTCCTAACCTGGTACCCGTTCCTAACTTCCCGGCTTACCGCGAAAACCCAGCGACGGCCCCCGGAACGGAATTGTTTGCTATTCCTGGCGTTTCGCGTTTGTCAACGATTAACCTGAATCGGGAGAATGTACGGATTCCCGTGGTTTATAAGGCTAACTTCTCGTATAATCACCTTTTCAATGATCGTTTCCGATTGGGCGTTACGTTCCTGACCAGCATTGCCCGTAATAACTACATGTACACCGATGCTAACATGGTGGACCAGCCGTACTTCCGTCTGGCTAATGAAGATAACCGCGGGGTGTACGTTCCTGCCAATACCATTAGCACTACCAACGGAGCTACGGACTGGACGAAAGGCCGCAAAACGGAACGCTTGGGCCGGGTATTAGCTTTGAACAGCGAAGGTAAGATCAACCAGTTTGCCTTCGTACTGGATGGATCGTATAAGTACTTCCGCGACGGTGAAATTTCCTTCAGCTTTACCTGGAATGATACCAAAGACAATACATCTTACAATGGCAACGTAGCCAACACGGCTACCCTGGCTTTGCCCGTAAAAGACGATCCGCGTGATCTGAGCCGCCTGGCGTATTCGAATAACCAGTTCCGTAATAAAGTGATTTTGTACGGGACCTTACCTTCGTTTTATGGCGTGACGGTTGGTCTGCGTTATTCAGGCGTGGGTGGTACGCGTTACTCGCTCATTGTCAATGGTAACGTAAATGGGGATTTCGTAGCGTCTAATGACCTGGCGTATATCTTCGATCCAGCCAATCCAGCCGTTCCCGAAACGCTTCGCTCCGGTGTTCAGAAAATTCTGGATAATCCTGATGTCAATCAGAGTGTGAAAGACTACGTTCGTCGCAGCATCGGTAAGGTAGCGGAGCGTAACGGAGGTATCAACGGTTTTTACGGTCAGTGGGATCTTCGTCTGGCGAAACGTTTCAAATTTACGCCTAAACAATACCTTGAATTATCGGGTGATCTGTTCAACGTGGTGAACCTGTTCGATAAATATAAAGGCTCCAACAAAAACCTGGGTAACCAGAACATTTATACCATGGCCAGCTTCAACGCCAGTAGCCAAACGTATAACTACAATGTCAACCCGAACACGGGTGTGGCAAATCCTGGAGGTAATCCATACCAATTTCAGTTAGGTTTACGTTATGGTTTTTAGGTAATAAATTTAGTTGAACACCTTTTGCCTCAAAATCCTCTACTGACTCGATTCGGTAGAGGATTTTTGTTTATACGTGCAAAGCATCAACTCGCTCCTGCGTACGATTTTGCTGGCGGCGGTAATGAGCGGGGGAAAGCTTTCGCTGGGCTTTAAAGAAATTGGAAAGATGACTTTCATCGGTAAAGCCAAACTCATGAGCAATTTGCTTAAGCGTGGACTGGCTGTAGCTCAGGCGTTTTTCAATCATCGTTACCCGGTAGGTATTCACGTAACAGCGATAACTGGTAAGAAAAGTACGTTTGAAATACCCGCTGAAGTAACTCGGAGCGATGTTGAAGTGGCTGGCAATGGCTTTTACCTGCAATTTCTCGGGCCAGTAAATATGTTCGTGAACGTAGGAGATGAGCTGCTCACGGGCTGGGGTTTGCAGGCGGGTATCAAGCTGGGTGAGTCGTTCGCGAACCAGCCCTAACAAGGATAAGATCTGATAAAAGATCAGAGCAGAATCGCTGAGGTTAGGTCGCTGCCGATACGCAACAATATTTTCGATGGTACGACGCAGGATGGACGTTTGTGGATCCTCAAAAACTAGTTTCTGTTCTTTCAGCAATCGATGCCGGATGAGGCGGGTAGCCTCGGAAGCCGCCCGTTCCTGTAAGGAATCATGTTTACCCGTCAGGAAATAATCGTCCGTAAACTTGATAAAGACAAAACGGGTCTGCTGCTCAATTTCAAAGTAATGCTGATCTTCCGGAGCCAGCAGAAACAGGTCCCCCGACTGATAGGGAATGTTAACATCGTTGAGACAGTGCATACCCTTTCCCCAGTCGATGTAAATGATTTCAAAATAGGTATGGTGATGCCGGGGTAACTCGTACGTCCACCGTTCAAAGACATCAATTACCAACGGCTGAAACTGTTTTAATGTATGCATGTCATAAAACTACATGTTTTTAATAAAAACTTACAGGTCTTTCTTTACCTAAAGAGTGAATATTTGTCAAAACCTATACAAGGTCTTCTCAGACGCGTATGGTTTGCCTTATTGTATCGAAAGATGAGTCGAGTCCATGAGTCCCGGTTCCTAATCAATCGCTTCTGTTAACACCCGAGAGTAACCCACATAGAATAGTTGATTTTCATAAGTAACGATTTGATTACCATACCCAGCAACGAAGCCAATACAGCTAGTTTAGCGGGGGTAATGGCGTAGGTGAATACCTTCCTCAAAACGTGTGAATAATAGTATCAATACACTGTAACGGATGGTCCAAACGATCAACCGTTATGGTACAGTTTGCTTTTCTTCCTATGTTGAACAGAAAATGGTTTAGTTACCTGGCCTTAGGGTGGGTAATAAGCTTGGGTATGTGCGGTGGAGCCAGGGCTCAGCAATACCTAAGTTTGAAGCAGGCATTACAGGTCACTGCCGAGCAATATGGCCTGATTAAAGCCAAAAAGAGTTATGCTCAGGGAGCTCAGGAATCCATTCACTCGGCTCGTCGCGAATTTTTACCCAATTTAAATTTGGTAGCTCAGCAGGACTACGGAACCGTAAATGGGCAAAACGGCCCCCTGTATGGTTTCGGTGGTTTTGCGGTAGCTTCCTCGGGCTTACCCCTGTCGCGTCAAAGCTGGAATGCCGCCTTTGGTTCTTTATACCTGGCCAATGTTAACTGGGATGTATTTACGTTTGGTCGGAAAGAAGAGCGGATTAAAACGGCTCAGAGCATGGCTCTTCGCGAGCAACGCGACTACGAGCAGGAGATCTTTCAGCAACAGGTAAAAGTCGCAGGAGCGTATCTGAATCTGCTGGCAGCCAAATCTTTGCGTAAATCCTGGGAGAAAAATCTCAGCCGGGCAGATGCCTTTAGTACACTGGTAAAAACCCGGGCTCGCAATCAGTTGATTCCCGGCGTGGACTCTTCCCAGGCGAATGCGGAAGTAAGTAATGCCCACATTTCCCTGACCAAAGCCCGCGATTTTGAACAGGAACAGGAAAACCGACTGGCTCAGCTCATGGGCATTCCTCCCCAGCGATTTGAACTGGATACTTTGTTTCTCATAAAAGTACCCCAAACCACGCAGACAGACAGCGGAAAAGTAGAAGCGCACCCTGTATTGAAGTGGTACGAAAGTCGGATTCAGGTGAGCGATCAGCAGGCTCGTTACCTGAATCGTCTTAAATACCCGACGGTATCTTTAGTAGGCATAGTTCAGACCCGTGGTTCGGGTTTTAACAGCAATTACGCTCAGGATCAGAACTCTTTTACGGGTAACTACTTTACCGGAATTGCTCCTTCCCGTACGAACTACCTCATCGGAGCGGCCATTTCCTGGAACGTTACCCAGCTTTCCCGCATTGCCCCGCAGGTACGAACGCAGCAGTTTCAAAGTAAAGGTTTGAAAGAAGAATATGATCTAAGTAACCAGATTCTGCATTCGCAACTCCTTCTTTCCGAAAATAAGCTTAGCAATGCCTACACGAATTACCGGGAAGTGCCTTTCCAGCTCAAAGCAGCCTCCGATGCCTATACCCAGCGGTCGGTGTTGTATCGAAACGGCTTAACTAATCTGGTGGATGTTACGCAGGCACTCTACGCACTGGTGCGAGCCGAAACGGATCGTGACCTTGCTTATGCTAATGTGTGGCAGGCTCTCTTGCTGAAAGCCGCTGCCCTGGGTGATTTGAACGTATTTACTCAAGAATTTTAACGCCCGCTGGTTTTCTAGATAAGCTTATGAATTTAATCCGTTTTGCCCTTCGAAATCCCATTACCATAATGGTGCTGGTGGTCGGTATGTTCTTCTTCGGAATAAAAGCGGCCCGAACCATCAAGATTGACATTTTTCCGAGCCTGGACATGCCCGTCATGTACATTGCTCACCCCTTTGGTGGCTATACACCCAACCAGATGGAAGCCTACTTTGGCAAGCAGTACGTGAATATTCTGCTGTTTGTGAATGGAATCAAGAATATTGAAACCAAGAATATTCAGGGCTTAACGCTCATTAAAATTAACTTCTATCCGGGAACGAACATGGCTCAGGCGGCAGCCGAGCTGAGTGCTTTTAGTAACCGGATTCAGGCTTCGTTCCCGCCCGGTTCCAATCCACCCTTCATCATTCGCTTTGATGCCTCAACGTTACCCGTAGGTCAGCTGGTGCTAACGAGCGATAAATACAATAACAACCAGTTGCTGGACATGGCCAACATTAACGTTCGCTCGAACTTTACGTCCATTCCGGGTCTGGTGGGGTCTCCGCCGTTTGGGGGGAACATCCGTACGATTGTAATTAAGGCCGATCCTGATTTGCTGCGTTCGCATAACATGACCCCCGATCAGCTGGTAGAAGCCCTGCGACTCAATAACCAGACGGCTCCTTCGGGTAATGTTCGGGTGGGAGATAAGGTATTTCTAACGCCAACCAATACGACTATTCGCAAGGTAGAAGACTTTTTAAACATTCCCCTTTTCAAAGGATCGGTTCAAAACCTGTTTCTGCGGGATGTGGCCACTGTGGAAGATGGAGCGGACGTAGCCGTAGGATATGCTCTGGTGAATGGAAGGCGTTCGGTGTATCTGAGCGTGGCTAAAAGTGCCGATGCGTCTACCTGGGAAGTGGTTCAGAACTTAAAGAAAGCCCTGCCTCAGATTCAGAGTCAGTTACCCGAAGGCGTGACCCTATCCTATGAGTTCGATCAGTCAACGTACGTAGCCAACTCCGTAAAAAGTTTATTAACGGAAGGAGCCATTGGAGCAATTCTGACAGGTCTGATGGTATTACTCTTTTTAGGGGATCCTCGTGGAGCCTTGATCGTTATTCTGACCATACCAACGTCCATTATTTCAGGAGTCTTGTTCCTGAATCTGTTTGGGCAGACCATCAATATCATGACCCTTTCGGGGCTGGCCTTAGCCATTGGAATTCTGGTCGATGAGAGTACGGTTACCATTGAGAATATTCACCAGCATTTTGATATGGGTAAACCCAAGGCTCAGGCCATTTGGGATGCCTGTAAGGAAATAGCTTTCCCTAAACTGCTGATTCTGTTCTGTATTCTAGCGGTTTTTGCTCCGGCCTTTACGATGGGCGGCATTCCCGGCTCACTCTTCCTGCCACTGGCTCTGGCGATTGCCTTTAGTATGATCGTTTCTTACTTTCTGGCCCAGACCTTCGTTCCGGTGATGGCAAACTGGATCATGAAAAGCCATGCCGGTCATGACCATAAAGAGCATACGGGTAAAAAGCCTTTATTCGACCGGATTCGGGATCGTTACATGCGTTTTCTCGAACGAATCATTCCCTTTCGGACGGTAATTGTGCTCGTCTATCTGGTGGTAGTTTCCGGATTGGCCTTTTACCTGATGAACACCATTGGTCGGGATGTATTACCCAAAGTAAATGGGAATCAGTTTCAGGTCAGGCTTCGGGCACCGCAAGGAACCCGGATTGAAGAAACTGAACTGCGAACC
>CAJYHS010000214.1 GCA_913774715.1 uncultured Siphonobacter sp.
GGCATCCGGGGTCTTATTGTGGCCGTAATCCTGGACTGGTTGCAGGACCAGCTACCCTTACCGCTTTCCCATTACCTGCATACCGCTGCCGGAACATCAACTGGGGGCATCCTGGCGGCACTAATCCGGGCCGAGGAGCGAAACTTTGTGAAGTGGTATGTCACGCACGGTCCTGTGATCTTTTCTAAAACGAAAAACTGGACTTGGCTCAGGGTAGCTGCTTCAAAAGTAGGCTTGGTGGGCTACAAGTACGGAAGTGCGTACCTGCACAGTAAGCTGACAGAAGCGACGAAAGGACTTATGCTTTCCCAGGTCAATGGATTAATTCTGGTGGCTCAATCGCCTCGGACAAAGAAAGCCTGGATCATGACGAGTGAAAAAGCGAAGCGGGATCCTGATTATGATTTCAGTGTAGGTGATGCGTGTCTGGCCACCGCAGCAGCTCCGAGTTATTTTCGCTCAGCCCGCATTAAGTCCATGGCCGGGAATGAATACGCCCTGGTAGATGGAGGCCTCGTAGCTCCGAATCCGGGCTTAGTGGCTTTGCGGGAATACATCGAACTTCATCCGGATTGTACGTCGCTCCCTCGCATTATTTCTTTTGGAACGGGACCCGATACCGAAGGCTCTGATTTTGACGGTAAGCCTGCCCTGGCTGCGGTCGCTGATATCATTGATGCTCAGATGGCTGGGGCTTCGGAGGTGGCGGAGGCGATCAACGGAACGATCTATAAGTTTTTCCACCGACTCGACATCTATACCCGGATTAATCCGGACGTGACCAAAGTCGGCATGGATGATGCGAGCCCAGAGTCGATTGAGAAGATGCTGGCGGCGGGAAGAAAGTGTATTGAGGATAATAAAGAGACGCTGAAAGAAATTGTAGAGGTTCTGCTTTCCAATCAGCAAGTCGCTGCATAGATAAGTTTTGGTTAAGGGAAGAGTGAAACCCGTCTGGCATTGCTGGGCGGGTTTTTCATTTATTTTTGAATCAACAAAGTAAGTCAACCAGAAAACAACCTAAGGCAATGGAAACCTACAATCATGTTCAGTGCCAAAACGACAGTGGATATTCTTTGCAAATTATAGATGTAAGAGCCAGCCAACCGTTAGATATTCTGGAAAAGAAAACGATTGACCTTCTGAGTAAAGATGGTTATGAATTGTATGTGGTTTCCTTTCGAGAGTCTGTTTTCGGAAATGTATCCGAACATGAATGTGAAATTTTGATGAAAGATGGTCTGCTAGTTTGTAACCTCATTTACAATCATGAAGCTCACCTCACCTATATTGGAGATATTGTAGAAGAGACAAATAGAGATATTACGTACGCAGATAGCTTACAATGGATTCAAACGCCCTGGCACACAAAAGATACCGTTTTGCTTCCATTTAGCATCGAGCGTTTTTGCCAGTCCGCTGTTTTGTTCCCAGACTCGCACGTTTTATCGAACCAATGATATTCAAACAGGTAAATGCATCCACGAAATGCAGTGAATATCTATTTAATGCATATGAAGTATTGAAATAGAAAGAGCCCTGACCGAAGTCAGAGCCCTTTATCCTCTCCGAAAGCGCCAATCCGAAGAAGCTAAAAGCAATATACGTAATAACTATAAACCAAGCAAACTTAGAAACTGAGCAACCTTATAGGGATTAGAATCTACAAACTGCTTTTCTCCGCCAGCATAAACCTGATAAGCTCCATTATCCTGGTTTACCCAGAATAATACTTCCGCACCTTGCCACTGAAATACCAGCTCGTCGTCAATTATGAGGAAGCCTTGCAGGTGGCTAAGTGGTTTGAGAATCGTCAGTAATTCCTTCATCTGTCTGTAAGTAAGGTAATTCTTCAGATGTTAACCTGCTGGCGTCATGGAATGTTACTTCCAAATCATCAACTTCATTCATCGCATTATCTACCATGCGCATGAAATCCAGTTCTTCAGCAGTCAAGAGTTCCGGTGTCATGGCTATTTACATTTGACAGTCAGTAAATCCTTCCAACGCGTGGTGTAACAAGGGGATAGCCGTTCCTGAATCATCTTCCAGTCTCGCTTATAGCCCTGTGCAGCAACTTTTACTTTATCCCGACCATACCAGCCGTTTACCGTATCCAAAGCTTTCATTGCCGCCTGCTCTTTCTCCCAATCTATATCAGTGAAAAGTTGAGCTTGCCGGAATTCTTCGGGTTGCAATCCGGATACGATGCATCCAACTTTTTTAAATTTAAACCCGTCTTTCCAGATTAGACCCAACGCTTTGAGTGCCTGGTGGATCATATCTGGGGTATAGTTGGTTGCTTTATCCAGATGAATAGTCTTTGTGGCAGAGTACTGAGCATCCACTAAGCTATAGTAGTTCGTCGTAATGAAGACGGTCAGCATATTAGCAATAGAGCCTTCTTTTCTTAATTTTTTAGCACAGGTAGCTGCATAGTTAGCCAGAGCTTCAGAGACCGTTTCTCGGTTATCGGTATATTCCCCGAACGACTTGGCACAACAAATGGCTTTCTTACGGTCCGGTACTAATTCCAATTCAATGCAGGAAAATCCTTGCAACTCTTTCAGGAGTCTGACCCCCTGTACGGTCATGATCTTTCGAACCCATTCCTCTCTCTGTTGCGAGAGGTGAAGAGCATCCTCACAGCCCAGAGCTTTCAACTTGTTAACGTACTTGCGACCTATTCCCCAAAGGTCTCCAATATCGAAGCCGTCTAATGCTCTCCTGATCTCGCTTTCGTGCTTCAGCACGACAATACCACCGAGTAAAGGATTCTTCTTAGCTCTTCTATTTGCAACCTTTGCAAGCGTTTTGGTAGGGGCAACACCAATTGAGACGGGAATGCCGGTCCATCTGCGAATTCGTTGCTGAATCATCCAGGCATATTCGTACACGTCAGCCGTAATCTTTTCATAACCGGATAGATCTACAAAGCACTCATCAATGCTATAAACTTCGTAACGTTCAACCATCGAAGCAATAGCGGCTACCACTCGTTCTGAAATGTCTCCGTACAACGTGTAATTCGAAGAAAAGGCTATGAGTCCCTGACTTTGTGCGTAAGTAGCGATCTGGAATGCCGGTGTACCCATTTCAATTCCTAATGCTTTTGCTTCATTAGACCTGGCAATAACGCAGCCATCGTTATTGGATAAGACTACAATTGGCTTTCCCTCCAAATTGGGATTGAAAGCCCGCTCACAGGAGGCGTAGAAGTTGTTGCAATCAATAATTCCAAACATCTCAACCCCCCTTTCGCTGACTGGCCAGCCGATTACCTAAGTCCCTAACTGAATAGGTCACTACACCAAACAACATCCATTCATCTTCTGCTTTAGGGTGCATAGGCTCATAATACTCATTAGCTGATACTAAAGCGACTGCTTTGCCTTGCTTCTTATAGAACTTACAAGTCCAGTCTCCATTAATGAAAGCGATTACTATATCTCCGTCTTTAGCATTTTTTGCTTTATCGATAACCAGCAAATCTCCATCGTAAATTCCTGCTCCTTCCATAGAGCGTCCTTCTGCCCAGGCAAAGACTGTAGAAGCGGGATGGTCGATTAATAGCTTACTTAAGGAAAGAACTTCTTCGCGGTGATCGTCGGCAGGAGAAGGAAAACCTGCAGGGATCGTTAGAGGACTCAGAGGGTAGAACTCCCTGGTCTGCGTGTTCAGGTGAAAGAATTCATAAGTCACCATAAGTGTATAAAAATCATGTTCACAAATGTAATTTTTTAGTCATAAGTAATAAAAAGTTGAGAAAAGAGAATGTAAATAGCAAGAAACGGGTGTTAAATTTATTCAAATAGTTTATAAGTATTTGAGTATCAGTAAATGACAAGTTGTCAAGGAAAGACGAAGGATGTAGAATACTTGCCTCAAATTCAAGTATTTACAATTGTGAATATAATTTTAGTAAATGTTTCTTCATTGTTTCTGTAGTGAGTCCGTATAAGTTTTATAAAGTATTGATCTATAGAATTTTATATAATAATTAAAGCTCCGGGAATCCCGGAGCTTTTTTTTTCGTAAATACGCTAACTAATTCTCTGAGCTTATGAACCTTTCCAAAATATTCAGCATCATAACCCCCCTCACGTTGTGTTCCATCATGGGACTAATAATGATTGGCACAGGTATTGTCAATACGGGTCGGGAAAATAATATTCTTCAGTATTTTTTCGGAATTCCGTTTCTGATCGGCCCTTTACTTCTGCACTTTCTCATCCGAATCGTCTGTTTAAAAAACAATGTAACCATCTGGATTGTAGAGGGAATTTTAGTAGTGGTGGGTTATCTGGCTTTTTTGCGGATGTAGATACAACTAAATACCTAGTTATATTTGGATTTGATCTGATACTTATGAAAAACATCATATTAATTCCAATTGTATTATTAATGTGTTCTTGCCATGAAAAGAATCCTAAACATTATTTACAAAGAGTTGCTCCAGATAGATGTTCAGAATGTTTAGATACTACTAATCTTACCTTGACTACAGAGACGATCCCGCAAGGGTATAGATACACGCATATTTATCCTTGGGGATTTATTGTTTATAATATAGATACACTTCATAAAAGAGCTACTTATGAAGAAGGCTCAAAGAAAGAATTATTTTTCATTCATACGTTATCTATTCAAGTAGAGAGCAAAAATTATAAGGTTGATCAATATGATACCGGTGTTGGAGATGGAAACACCAATTATTATTGGAATAATGATTTAGGAGTTTTTTTTTATTCAAATCTAAGATTGGTCGAACTATTATATTTTTCATTCGAATGATGAAGGAAAAAATATTATTACATGGAAAATAGTAAAGGCAATTTATCCGCAAATCACTAATGAATTTGCACAACCTGATTTCAGATATAAACTACTGTCAGGTGAAGAACATATTATTGATGAACGTTATTTGAGATAATTTTCACTGTTTTCATGTTATTAATGTTTAGCGAAGCCTCACCAATAACGACCTGATTAATTACTTCCCAAAAAGCATTTTTTCCTTTGCCTGAGCTGAATCGTAATACTTCGTTAAGCAGGTATAAATAATAAGTTCGTAGGCTCGTTGTTTGGTGGAAAACAGCCGGTTAATCATCATGTGTATACAGCTGATTAAGACATTCCAGCGTTGAGAAAAATCAGTAATGTTGATTTTTAAGCGGTGAAGAACTTCCCGTAAACCCGGGTGAATATCGTCATCGTTTAAAGTCAAACCCTGTTCCAACAAAGGGCGATACAATCGAAACTTATCATTGAGTTGTTTTCGTAAGGTAGGATCACCGCTGAATTCCTGGAAAAAATGCTCTCGTAAATGATTCATCAATTGATATCTTTCCGACAAACTAAAATCTGAATACCTTAATACCTGATCAATTTGCCGGGCGGTAAATACAAAGCGTAAGGTTTCGCTGGCAGCCAGTTCTGATTGCTCGAGAAAATCCAGTGTGGTGAGGCTGTCGTAATGAAAAAAAGTCTCACATAGCTCGATGTGCTGCATCCCATAACGTTCCAGTTCCCGCTGATAGGTATCCGTCTGAATGCGGTGAACCACGCCTGACTGCACCAGGGGCCGTAATACCTGCTCAATAACCCGGATGACGTGATGATAAAACTCCAGATGCGGATTTCCCAGAAAACGCAGACGCAGGTGAGGATCAGGGTCCTTGTAGCGTACAAAGAAAAACTGGCTGATGATCTGATTTTTTAGCAACTGCCGAATGACCGGATACAGAGTATGAGTTAGAATCAGATCCGAAGATTTTTCACCCGTATATACTTTCAGGTACAGCCACTCACTACCAATGGAAAAGCGACGTTGCGGAACCTCGTCCCGTTTTTGGAGCAGTCCAGGAATGGGAACCGCTTTTGTGTTGTAAAACGGAATTAATACTTCATGCGTGAATCGTAAGCCCTCAGATTCAAGGGGACATTGGTCGGGCTTAACGACGAATTCCACTAGCTTCAGAGAATCGTGTTTACGTAATTCCTGCCAGAGTAACTGGAGCGAAGGGGTATTTTTCTGATTAATCAGTAATTCATGATCCGCTCTGGCGATGACGAACAGATCAGGCAGACCTTTTTCGCTTAAGATAGAAAGTAAGGATTCCTGCGATGGACAATCCTCCTTCGTTAAGGTCCAGCTGGCCCGACTGATGATGATATTTTCGTAAGAAATGCGGGGTAAGAACGATTGCTTACTTAGAAGACCCCAGTCCCACCTCAACAAAAAGGGTGAATCCTGCGACTGAAGATCGCACAGAAAACGGTACAAGGGCAAACTGTCCCGGTAATTATGAGCATTGGAAAGCCGCGGAATGATGCGTTTATTCAGCCGCTTCGAGCGAAGTATAATTTCCTGCCGCAGCAAAGAAACCCACAAATCTTCAATAGGAATCTGATATTCGGATTCCACGGATGATTGTCCCATGTAAGGAATCTCGTACGCATGCAAGCTGGGGCGAGTCAGAATGTTTCCCGCCCGGGAATCTGGGCAGTAAACAATTTCTGCAAAAATGACCTCTCCGTGAAAGGCTTCTTCCTGGCTGACGCAAGTCTGGACTTCCTGGGCAAGCTGCGTATGACCTTCACAAAAACGGCTTAATAGGTTAACGGCCGAAGGACCGCTGCAAGCCAGAAGATTAAACTCGAAATTCCCCGAATCCATTACCTGGGACGATGAAGCCAGTAAGTTACCAAGGGCATAAAAGCCATAAGCCGTGCGGGGAGCCGGGGTCTGATGCTGACCCATCCAGCTTAAATCCTGATCCGTTAGTCGGATTTCACGCTGTTGATTGCTGAGGCACTGACTGAATTTCTTTAGCAGAAAATCCTGCCACCAGGTAGGGCGGGAATAATCCGAATCGCCAGCCATGGTGGGTAACGACAAATCATCAACCATAGGAGCGTAACCCATTCCCATCGGTGAATGCTGCCCATAACCGACGCCAATTTCATAGTCCAGAGCGATAGCTAGTGGGACCTCCTCATCTTCATAGCGATTATAAAAGCGTCGTTTGAACGATTCCAGATCAGCGTTTTTTTCCGTACGATTCAATACCGTGAGCCGCGAAAGTTGCTGGGCTATTTTTTTAATAACTGAAGTACTGATTTGATTATCAGGAAGGTCATGAAATGAATCGACCTGAATAACATCGGGTTTGCTAATCGATTGTTCATGTTGGGTTAACCATTGACGAGTGGCCTCATACGTCAATCGCAAATCGTGGCCGGAGTTTAGAAGGCTATGAAGTTGTTCCAGGGTGTTAACCAGTAATCCAGTATTCTTCAATTCCTGCAAACGAGCGATAAGCTTTTGCAAATAATCAGTACCCGTTAAGGTCGGCTCGATTTCGAAAACGAGTAAGTGATTGCTTACCAATTCATCCAGATAATCAGCGGCTTCATGAGCTTCGATACCTTGTTCAATCAAACTGGACTGGAGTTCTGATAAGGAAGCTCCGTTACGAGCCTGACTGAAAATCATCTCCAGGAAATCATTTTTTTCTACCGCACTGATGAAGTATTGCCGTTGCTGATTCGCTCTAATTTGTTCCACATACCGGTAGCTTTCGCCGACCGTGTATAAGGAGCTACAAGGGTAGAGGAGAAGCTGGTTCTGTAAAACGGGTTGCTGGATAAGCCAGTCTTTCAGAGCAAAAAGATATTCGACATCGAGTCGGGTGTGGGTACGGATCTGGTCTGGTTTAATGCCCTGCAACTTTGTAGTAGGCCCCATTTTTCCCAGTGACCCACCCGCAAAAAGTCCGTAGGGGGTGCAACGGGTGCTCATGCGAATGGTGTATTTATAGAGCGAAAGCAAAAACTTGTCTCCTTCAGGAAGCATAGCTCCGGTCATCCAAACCTGAAATCGTTCATAAAGGGCAGGGGAGGCCAGGCTTAATGCCTGTTGAGCTAAAGGATTTTCATACCAGATTTTTAACTGATCAGCTAAAGACTCGGAGGTAAGACTTTGTTGAAGTTGTAAAAGCTGATTGATTGACCAATGCGGCTGCCGGAGAAGATAAAATCCAAAATCACTAAACATTCGGTCTCAAGGGGCTGGTTTGTAAGCCTAATGTAAGTCTTAAGCCATGCTTCCGAGCGACCGTTCGTCATAAATCTTTTAATTAAAATTTGACGTATTGATAAACGGTAATAATTGGTAGAATGCTAACAATGAGTTAATTAAGTAAAAGCGTGTTCCTTCGGAAAGAAAGTTAATAACCAGACTCGGTGAGGGTAATATATTTTTCTACAGCCTGCTGAAATTGTTGTGGCGGAAAGGGTTCAGTCAGAAAGTGGATTCGCTGTAATTGATAATGACTGTAGAGTTGTTCGGGGTATAGAGAAGAAAGAATAAGCGATTTCTGTTCACGTAAAACGCTCAGTAAATCTTCGGTCATGGAAAAATCGGGTTCGGGTAAGCTTAGGAAAACAAGATCATACTTCCCCGACCTTATCTCCTGGACCGCTTCGTTGGAATACGAACCGGTCCAGGTTAAGTCCAGACACCCCGTTCGCTGAATGAAATGTTCCAGCAGGGTGTTGGTCAGATAGGATCGATGAAGTAAGAGACAATTAAACATTGCTTAGCGGCGGCCCGTAGTCGTAAAGATTTCACAGATAATGGATGAAGTGAATCCGTCCGAACGAACATTAGATGTGTGTAATGAAACTACGCGTTCTTTTTTTAATACTAGGCGGTTGGTAGAAGTAGAGGGCGTTTTCATAAAGCAGGGATAAATTACAATAGTAGTTGTGACTCGCCCCCTTGCGGAGAGGACCTATCAAAGGTAAATCAGCATGAAGGGGTGATTCAATAAATTTAGTCGGATACTACTCTATCCTTCGACGAATGAAAACCAGGTATCGTCGAATGAATTAGTCGATGAGGATTACTCTGGGTGTAGTTATAAATTCAGCGTTAATTCAGCGGTAAATAGGTGTTCGTCGGGGATTAAGGTAAGGTGATGCTTTTGAGGGTATAAAAGATCCAGTCGTTTACGCGTGTTAACAATGCCGACTCCTCCCGTAGTGCAATGGGAGGGGGAAGAGACCGCAGGAGGAACACTATTAATCACTCGAAAAGTAAAGCAAGAATCCTGTAGATGAGCTTCTACCCGAACAAAGGCTTTCTCACGGCTTTTACTCGCTCCATGTTTAAAGGCGTTTTCAACCAATGA
>CAJYHS010000215.1 GCA_913774715.1 uncultured Siphonobacter sp.
CTAACGCTGCTCCTGCCCATCCTCCGACAACCCCAGTTACTACTCTAGGACTGAAAGAGGAAGAATATATTTCATATGAATCTAAGGCTACTCCGACAGCCATTAATGTGCGTCCCGCTATTTTTAAGCCATTTAGAGCTTTAATTACCCCACTACTACCATGTATACTATTAATGACACCTTTATTAGCTACAGCATCTGTTACAGCATAGTGGTCACCTAATTTATAAGAAGCAGCACCTGTTTCATTCATCCATTTGCCTAACTTGCTAAATTTTAGACCATCTACTTCACTTCTTACTTTAGGATCAGTTCTTAACTGTTCTGAAGTATAGCCCAATTCTGCCTTAGCTTGATTATAAAATTCCTTCATTTGTTTATTTGATATATTAACAGAATTTGAAACATCTATACCATCTATACCAAGTGTGACTCCAGTTCCAGCACGACCAGTTCCTGTTGCATTAGATGTCGAAGAAAACCAATTATAATTAGAATATTTGCCATACTTATTTGCATTAAAACCATTTGTTAAAACACTTTTAGCACTATTCGTGTTAGTGAATAGTCTTAAATTGGGATCTATTGGTTCTTGTCCATCTGGGTCTATTAAAAGTACTGGGTTATTAAACGCATAGTTGTATGGCGACCAACTAATCATTTTCTCTGCTTTGGGATCAACGCTCATCCACCGTCCGATGGCGGCATCATACTGCCGAGCTCCATAATCCAAAAATCCCGTTTTGGGCTGAAGTTCCTTGCCGTTGTAAAAATACTTATTCGAGCCCGTGGTTTTAGGAATGGCTAACCCAAAGGCAAAGTATTCCGTCTCCTGCACCTTATTGCCTAAGGTATCCAGTACCGCCCGCACGTTCCCCAGATGATCCTTGAGGTAGTACTCTATGGCATAACTGTTACCACCATTGCTCACCCGAATCTGTCCTTCTTCGGTAGCAATTCTCGTCAGGAAGTAGTTTTCATCGTATTCAAACACGCCCACGTAGCGGGTGTGATACACGCCGCCTCTCGTCATTCGCACTTTATTTCCCAAGGCATCATAATCGTAGGTGAGGACACTGTCCATCTGGACCGAGCCGATGAGATTCAACAGGTTGTACTTGATGCCATTCGCGGCAATACCCCGATTGGCATCCCGGGTGAGGTTGCCGGCCGCATCGTAGGTGTAATCTTCATTCTGTCCACTAGTACCATTGTCAAAGCCTTTGGCATTACCAGTTGCATCGTTTACTTTGTTCAGGCGGTTACCTGAGTAGGTATAGGTAAGATCATCCCAGGCATTGCCCTCGCCCTTGCGGATTAAGCCTTGGATGTTGCCGTTTTTGTCGTAGGAGGAGATTATTTCCTCGTAGTTGTAGCCCGCAATACCCTTGGCCTCTTTCAGGCGGCTGGCTCCGTCATAGGTGTAAGAAAAACCCGACCAGTTGGTGACATCTTTCTTCCAGAGCAGCTGGGCAATGTTGCCGTTTTTCTGAGCCGTAGCTCCCGCAGTGACCACCTCATAGCGAAGGTCAAGGCCAAAGTTAATGCCAGTACTGGTTTGCCCCTGGATGGTGCTCAGGAAGGTTCGGGGCGTATACTTATAGTCGAGTTTCTCTCTAAACTGGGCAGAATTAGCCGAATGGAGAAACTTCTGTTGAAGCTGGCCAATGCCATCATAGCGTTGAGCGGCCAGGGTAAAGGTTCTTTGAATAGCCGTGCCTTTGCGAACGATGTACTGCGTGGAAAGAAGGCGATCGGCCTGGTCGTAGGTAAAGGTTTTTTCGACGCTGTGCAGACCGGGAGAAATATTCTGTTCAATCTTTTCGGCCAGTAACAACCCGTCAAAGCGAAGCCTGCGGGAGTGAGTTTCCTTGGCCGTGCCGGGAAAATCGTAGAGATTACGAGTGGTTTGAATGAGCTGCTGGCGATCGTTGTAATAGTTAGTGGTAAAGTACCAGGAAGCACTCGGCTCCTGACTGCTTCCCATCAGAACACGCGTGGCCGTAGCCACCACCAGTCCCCGAACGTTTTCACTGTACGTATTGACATAGGCACTAGAATCAAAAGCGATGCGTGCGTAATCAGCATGACCATCGTATTTGTCATAATAAGTGCGAGTCAAGGGCACTCGGGTGCCATTCGAAAGTACTTCACCGGTTTCGGTGGGACGGTTTAGCCCATCGTAGGTATAATAAATCGTACGCCCCCGGGCATCTTTGCTGGTAGCCAGCCGGTCACGATCATCGTAGCTAAGCTCGGTTTCACCACCACCCGGAATGAGTTTCTTGGTGAGCAAACCCTTCTTGTTATACGTATAGCGGAAGGCAAATAAATTGATGTCCGTGGTTTCCTGATACTGAGGTTGCAACACAAAACTGAGCTGGCCTAATTCGTTGTAGACGTAATACGTATCTAAAAAATTAGTTGTATTTTGATAGACACGTTTGAGGATTGTTCTTCCGAGTTTGTCTTTATATTCTCTTGCCTTATTATTATCCTCATCGGTTGTTTCGATATAAGAGAGACTATTAGCGGCATAAGTGGGATCAGTACTTTGAACGAGTGCAGGAGAAGTATTTTCACTAGTGGATAAAATGACTATATAGCGTTTAACATCACTAGCGACATTGGTTTGATAACTGATGCCAACGGGCGTGCCGCTTCCCCCGGCGTATTGCCGAATGGGACGATTTAAGGGAGAGGACTCGTACTCAGTCTGAGTAAAACCCAGAGTAGGAATGTTTCGAAGGTAACCGTTAGCGGCATCCAGCAATCCATACAAAAGAAAAAAGCCAGAAGCTATAGGTGGCTTCTGGCTTTTACTAAATCAATAAGCATTAGGAACTCACGGGCTCAGCACAACTAGGCGTGTTTTTTAATGTAAGTCTGAATATTCTTCAAATCCTGACGCAGGCGTTCGTCCATTTTCTTTGCTTCTTCTTTCGAAGCTTTTGCTCTGGATTCGAGTGAAGTGCGAGCCGTACTGATAAGTTTAAGGCCTTCTTCTTTACTGGATTTATCCATTTTGCCTACGTGTCTTTCAAGATCATTAAAGGTAACGTTAAGCGGGTCGGTCGTTACTTCGGGTAGCACCAGTATATCCTCAATGGCCTGATGGCCAACCGTCAGCTCGGCTGCAGTTACGGCTTCATTCAGTTCTTCCTGGGTTAGTTTCTTTTTTTGGGCCCGTTCCACCAGTTTCTCGAGATCTTTGAGATGATTATCAAAGTTGGTCAGGTTTTCACCCTTCAGATTTTTACCTTCTACCTTGAGGGCCGCAATACCCGATTGTATATCTTTTACTGCGGTCTCCGGGGCATTGGTCTGTAAGGCTACCGAAGCCTGATCGAAATACGCATCCGAAGGATTTTCCAGTACCTGCGTTTCTTCCGCTGCCACAAGGGTAGTATCAGTGGTTGAAACTTGTGCTTCTTGCTTTTTGGGTGAAGACTGGCAGGAGGCCAGCGTCATCATGACACCTATGGCTAACAGAGTGAATTTCATGATTTTAATCGTTATGAATGTTGAAGATGTTCGGGGTAACGAGCGAGAATTTTTTCGGCTTCGTGAGCAAACTGTTTGCTCAGTTCAGCGGGATCATTTACTGGATTTTCCAGTGAACCCCGCCAGAGCAGTTGCTGGGTTTTAGCATCGATGACGTCAACAATCAAGGTGCCATCCGTGTAATGTTCGGTGTGATAGCCCGTATTCCAGGGTTGGTAGTAATAACCGAAGCCTACGGGCATCCAGCGGCGTTGGTACCAGATGTTGTACGGAACGTAATAGGGGTAAGGGGACGCAGGATTGGCTACCTGCTGGGTTTTGTTTTCAAAATACTCGTGCGTAGACACCAGTAAATCAGGCTGGTTATCATCGCGAACCAATCCTTTTTTTGTAAGCTCGGCAGCAATCGCATTTTGAATCATGTCATCGGTAATGCCGCTTCGATACAAGGGGTTTTTATTACCCTGAATATCTGGTTTAACAAAGGTAAATTTGCGAAAGTCATTAAAATTGACGGCACTTTTTTGCTGTACCTGAACGGCTGTACATCCACTCATCCAGAGTAGAATAAAGCCCATAAAAAGCCATTGCGTTTTCATGGTTGACATGCATAGTTGATAGTGTTGAATTTGTTTTTAATACTGCCTTTGTGTAAGCAAAGCTCTTCTCAGAGCTTTAAATTGATTTATAAATACGCTTAAAATGGTCTTAAAAAAGAAGAGTCAAATAGAAAGGAACGCCAGATTTTGGCGTTCCTTTCTATTTGACTCTTCTTTTTTAAGACCATTTTAAGCGTATTTATAAATCAATTTAAAGCTCTGAGAAGAGCTTTGCTTACACAAAGGCAGTATTA
>CAJYHS010000216.1 GCA_913774715.1 uncultured Siphonobacter sp.
CATCGTATAAACTTTGACGTCAATCTGCTGATCCGTAACCTCCAGATTGATCGCGGCTTCTTTGGTAGCGTTTTTAATCAAGCCTATTTCACTATAAGGCATGAAATACTGGACAAATTGCCGCTCTTCATTAGGCATAATCCAGGAGAAATCGGGTTGATTATCCGTGAAAACGCCCGTCATTAACTCGATATAGGGGCCGTCTTCATCGGTTAAGTTGCGATCCCAGGCATATCCAAATTCACCATTACCCCAAGTCCATTGTTTTTTGCCGGGGGATAGATGATGATTGGCTACGTGTAAAAGTCCACCTTGAGTATCATGCTCATAGCCGCCCATGAAGTCATACTTGGAAGCAATGGCCATGTAAGAGGTAGGAACGGGGATGTTCTTATACCGGGAAATATCCGTACCGGGCGAATAATCGACTTTGTAATACGTGCCTTTAGCGATGGGAAACGAAGAAACATCCCGTTTGCCGTGATCAAAAACAGCATATACGTCGGGTGGGAACACCGATTGATAGTCGTCATTCACTTTCACGGCCGGATTGGCCCACCAGAGAAAAGTCTGGGCCGTTTGCGTGCGATTATACAACACGCCCCTGATCTCCAGATACGCTTTATCGGGGTATAAGGTAAATCCAGCCATGCCTTTGGTCTGAAACATCCGCTCTACCTCACTTACCCAAACGGTCTTCGAGCCATCAGCATGTTCTTCATATGCAAAATCAATGGGGTCGAACGTACTGGGGCGATGGTGCTGGGGCCAGTTGAACTCAATACCTCCGGAGATCCAGGGACCTGTCAACCCTACCAAAGCGGGTTTAATAACCTGGTTATAATAAATGAAATGACGGTTTTTTACTTTATCAAAAGCCATTTGAATCCGGCCGCCAATCTCGGGCAATACCATGATTCTGAGGTATTTATTTTCCAGGAAAAGAGCTTTATAGGTCTTGTCCTGTTTTTCATCTTCAATACTTTCTATTACAGCATGCGGATAGACCACACCACTGCTTCCCTGATAAACCCTTTTTTCCAGAAACATCGGATTTTTCTCAGGTTTCCCAATTCCGTAGGTAGGAATAATAACATCCTCCTGCCAGAGGAATACTTCGTTTGAATCGCGGTTCATAAGGCTAATTATGTCTAATGGTTTGCAAAGGGTTAGTTGACAAGCGACTGTAAGTCAGCAATTTTCAGAGCTTGAGAAGGATTGAATCGGGCACTGTTCAAATAAGCGAGTACACTATGACGGAACTGGCGGGCCGCCGGACGATTATTCAGATCACTTTCCAGATCCACACTGCAAACCATGAGTTTGCCTTTTCCAACTTTACCTTCAAACGCCAGGGAAAGCTTACGATTTTCGAACCAGGTATCAATGGGCTGAACCAGTGGTTTCAGGGATGGATCAAAGCCATCCAGACGAATCGTTTGAGATTTGGTTACCAGGTCCCACCACTGATAATTACTGTGATACTGCGTGGGGAATTGAGCAAACAAAGGATGCTTGGGATCGCACAGGATACCCAGCGTATGAGGCGGTTGATTGTTAGTCCAGGAGGTATTCCAGAACACGCTGGAGAATCCAATGGCCACTTCCGCCCCTTTGCCTTCTTTGATTTTTCCATAAGGTAACCATAGCACACTGGCTCCCTTTTCAAGCTTCTCCAGAACGTCTGCACTTAACTCATGAGTAATCAGCACTTTGCCAGATTCCGTAGCGGGCTGATCGGGGTAAACCCAGAAGTCCCAACGGTTTTGAATAGCTGTTCCTTTCAAACCAACGACCAGTTGTAGCTGCTCGGCTTTTTTGATTCCGTCCAGATCGAAGCTGATGTTACCAATAGACTGACAGTTATCAATTGAAATGTTATCCTTTTGTAACGAGCCCGTACGGATGGTTTTTCCAGCCTGATTAACAATTTTCCAAACGACGGTTTGATGGGCCAGTTCTTTAGCTCCAAAATGAGCGACTTCAAGGTCCGCCTGAAAGCGATCCGAATTCAGATATACGACCTTATTCATTCGGGACAGCAGTACAGTAGGATAACAGAACATGCGATATTCTTCCGGCGTAGTGTATCCCTTACTTTCCCAGAAAACGTCCAGAGCTCCCACCAGTGCCGTGCCCTGACCGGGAAAATCATGGAGACCTAATAACTGAAATCCTCCAAAACCAGGGGTTCTTAAGGCCGCTTCAATGTCGGCTTTATAGCATAGCGTCTGAAGCTTACCTGAGGCCTGGAGGAAATCTTCTGCCTGATGAGCCATGCCATGGTCTTTTAGCGTTTCCTGGAAAATCTCAAAATTGGTAGGTTTAACTACACCCTTATACTTAGGAATTTCTTTGAAGTTGGGATACACGCACCACTGACCAATCTCATGACTTACATAAGGTACTTTGGAAGAAGACGTGATTTCCCGCCAGTCATAAGAAGTTTTGGGAGACTGTCCGTTGATGATACTTTTCAACCCTTCACCCCAACGCTGGACGCGGGCTTCCGGTAAAATATGAAATTGATTTTCTGTCAAGGCGGGCCAGCCTGCACCGCTAGTATATATACGTCGGGTATCTTTGGCTTTGAAGTAATCGACCCAACGCCCCAAAAATTCATTTTGGTTGGGACCACCGGGTTCATTCCCGTAGGACATCATACAAAACGAAGGATGATTCCCATATTCGTCCAGAATTCGCTCCGATTCCTGATAGATAAAATCATCTACTAACCCGCCCGTACCTACGGCACTGCCCTGGTTAGCCCAGAGCGGACTTTCTACGTATAAATACATACCTAATCGGTCAGCGACTTCGAAAGCCACTTGGGGAGGACACCAGGAGTGAAACCTGAGGTGATTCAAGCCATACGATTGAGCAGTCTTCATGATTTTCTCCCAATACGCGGGTGTTGTCGGCGGGTAACCCGTTAAAGGAAACGTAGCACATTCCACATCACCCCGGAGAAATACGGGTTTGCCGTTAATGGTAATGCGAGTGCCTTTCGTGCTGACTTCCCGCATTCCGAAAGAATCTTTTCGCTGATGGATAGTTCTGCCACCCGACTCCTGTAACTGTACGTCCAGCTCATACATATTAGGGTTAAACTCGTCCCAGAGCTGAGCCTTTGCAATCGGGTAATTAGTAGTAACCTCCGTTTTTTCAGTCGAAAAGGAAACCTCTTTGCTCCACTCCGTTAGCTGAGCACCAGAACCTTGGATAGGTTTGGCTTTCACTACCAGCTTTCCTGTAAAACTCTGATGTCTCTTTTGTGTCAGGGTAACGGATACGTCTATGCTTTGACTGGATAACTTAGGGTAAATCTTCACCTGACTAATGTGGGTAGGCTCAGACATTTGTAGGGAAAGGTCTCCGACGAGGCCGTTCCAGTTAGTTTGCGTGTGATCGGCAATGCTATGAGAATTGGGACCCACATGAAGTTTGGTTCGATTATCTACCCGGATAGTAATTACATTTTTTCCTGGTTTCAGATACGTTCCCACTTCATAATCATGAGGAGCGACCAAGCTATTCTGGCTACCGGAAAATTGTCCATTGATAAACACAGAAGTTTCCCAATGGCACCGCTCTAAATGGAGAATAATCCGTTTTTTAGACCAATTTTCAGGAATGTCAATGGTTCTGCGGTACCAGGCTACACCTGCGTAGTATTTATTAGGTTTCAACC
>CAJYHS010000217.1 GCA_913774715.1 uncultured Siphonobacter sp.
AATGATTCATCAAAGCTTTTCTGATCCGGGCCATACGCCGGGTGAAGACTTGGTAACCTCTTTTCGCCGGGTCCGCGATGAAATTAAAGTATATAGTCAGGCATTCGTTGAAAAGAATTTGGCTTAAGGTGCCTAAGCTTTAGGAAGGATAGCATGATAAACGTAGAACCACCACTGCCCCAACAGCGGCTTTCGTTTCTGGATCGTTATTTGACGCTCTGGATTTTCCTGGCGATGCTCATAGGCGTATCGCTGGGCTACTTTTTTGCGGATGCCCCTGCCTTCGTCAGTGAGTTTAGTTCAGGCTCGACGAATATCCCCTTGGCCATTGGTTTGATCCTGATGATGTATCCACCCCTGGCGAAAGTTCGCTACCGGGAACTACCACTCGTGTTTGAAAACACCCGGATTTTGCTGTTATCACTCTTGCAAAACTGGATCATTGGGCCCGTGCTGATGTTTGGTCTGGCGGTTGTGTTCCTGCCCGATCAGCCCGAATACATGACGGGTTTAATCATGATTGGCATTGCTCGCTGCATAGCGATGGTCCTCGTCTGGAATGATCTGGCCGGGGGAGACCGGGTGTATGCTGCCGGGCTGGTAGCCTTTAACAGTATTTTTCAAGTGCTTTTTTACTCGGTTTATGCCTATGTCTTTGTAACCCTGCTGCCTCCCGTATTTGGTTTACAGGGCTTTGAAGTAGATATCACGATTGGCGAGGTAGCTCAGAGCGTCTTTGTGTATCTGGGGATTCCTTTTCTTTTGGGTATTCTTTCCCGAGCAGTACTCAGCCGGGTGTTTAGTCAGGCCTGGTACGAGACCAGGTTTCTGCCTGCCATTAGCCCGCTTACTTTGATTGCCTTACTGGTTACAATTGTGGTAATGTTTAGTTTGAAAGGTCAGCTGATCGTCAGTATTCCCTTGGACGTGGTACGCATTGCTATGCCGCTTACCGTCTACTTTGCCCTCATGTTTTTTTCAGCCTTTTATCTATCCAAACGAGCGGGAGCCGGCTATGCAAAATCGACCTCGCTAGCCTTTACGGCCGCAGGCAATAACTTTGAATTAGGCATTGCTGTCGCCATTGCCGTTTTCGGTATTGATTCGGGGGCCGCCTTTGCTGCCGTGATTGGGCCTTTGATTGAAGTACCCGTGTTGATTTTGATGGTGGGCTTTGCTCGCGGGCAGCGACCTACTTTTAATTGATGCTTGTTTCGAAAATGAAACTTATCCTCACTCAATAGCTAATCTAATAGACTTTTAGAATGACTTACGCTTTGAAGAGCAAAGATTAATCGTTGATGTTTAGTTAGTCTAAAATTGAATCTAAGCCGTGTTAACGGCTATGAGCGAAAGCCCGAGGCATCCTAAAGTGTTAAAAAGGCATTTTTTTCTTAGTTGAATAAGGAGATTACTTAAAAGCTAAAATGAGTAAAAAAATTTCTGCTTTCGTTGAGTATTAGAGGCATATATTCTTTAAAAATAAGTCAGGGATTAAACTGAGATTGAAAATTTGTGGTTTTCAACCTCAGTTTAATCCCTAAGCCATTAGTATCGGGGCATCCAGTAATCCTCAAAGCATAGATGCGCTTTTGTTGCAATTATTAACTTGGCAATAATCCAAGCTCCCTCACACGGTTTGTAGACAGGTAAGCCTCCAGCTCATCAAGCCGGGGCTTACGTTTTACATAGACAGGCCAGGCAGATAACTTCTAAGCTTATCTACCTGCTCGCTGCTTTGCTTTAACACACTTTCATTGAAACTGAGTTCCTGGTAGGTTTCCACCCAGATTTTCCTGCGGTGCTGCTGATAGAAAATTTCCCAGTTGTCTTTGGCGTTCTTGGCTCTAAAAATCTGATCAATTAACTCTTCTACTAAGGCGAAAGACATTTTATTTAAATCCTTGGCCCAGTCGTCAAACTCGTTTTGAATCTTATACAAACTCGCCTCAACTGAAGTGGTAATGTAGTTGAGAATATCTTCAGCCGTATCTTCTCTGGAAAGGCGCACCGAGATATAATCAGGAGTGAGCGTATCTAGGTGCTCACGAATGCGGAAGTGTAAGAAGCCTAAATACGAAAGCTGGAAATGAATGAAGGACTCCAGGGGGGTATAGAGTTCTTCCAAGGGCCTAGTCTCGCGCAAAAGGGTTGTTTCAAAAGCTTCGCCTTGGCTGATAATTCCCTCGAGTTTGCCCTGATTTTTTAAGATCTCGTAGACCTCAAACTTGACCTGCTGAAGTACTTCGTTTAAGGTATCGCCGAGTTTTAAAAACGCTTTGGTTATGTAGGTTCGGTTTTCATTGAGATACTCTTCGTAAGTCTTGTTATAAGAGCCCAAAGCATTTCTGCTGATTTCAATGTTGCTAACCGTCAGCGTGGATAAATGCCGCAGGCAATCCTCTTTAATGGAATCAAATTTCTCCTGGATTTTAATGTTGGGTAAATCCCGCAGACTTTCAAGGGTCTTTAAATTATTCTCGCAGGCATTGGTTAAATCCTGCCACAGGCTATTGAATAAGCCTTTAAAAATAGGAAAATCTTTCATGTCGTCCGTTGGCGAAACAATTCCGTTAAAGTAGGTGATGGCTTGATTAATGGAAGCATCGAGCTGAGTCATCTTCCGCTGGTAGTCCTGCTCGTACTGACGATCCCAGTCGGTGAGTTTGGCCTGCAAATCCAGTAAGACGGGCCGCAGTATTTTTTCTTCTACCTGCTCAGCACTCGAGCAGTCTACCGTTACCATTTGGCTAAAGCGGAGTCCATTGCCCTCAGCACTCCTAAGTAAATCCTCACAATTCCGAGCATTATCACTTAAGCCTCGGGTGTGATTAAGCACTAGAAACGAGCAGCTGGAGAGATTCATGCCCACCAAACCTTCGAGGGCTTTCTCACAGCATTCATACAAATCCAGATCAGCCGGCTCCCAGGCCGCCCCTAGAGAATCGGGCTTACGGACGAATAAAATAAAATCCGTATCCTGGGCTAAAGAACCAATCAGGGCTTCTTCATTGACTAGGCCCGTATCACCCAAACCCGGCATATCAAGTAAAGTAATGGGACCCGCTTCGGCAAAAGGAAAGGTATTTTCAATGTGCACCTGCTTGACGGCCAGATACGCGTACATGGATTCCCGCTGCGGGTTTACCTGAGCCACGTACGTTCGAATCTGTTCGGTCGGAATTTCCAGGGTAAGTCCCGTTAGTAAGTGGTGATAGAGGGCAAAGTGCTGGTGAATTTGCTGTAGCTTCTGAAAGCGCGCCACCGTTACGGGAGTACCCTGAAGGGGCGGCTGGAGCAGCTCTTGGGAAACAAACTCGGCCAGATTCGCAGGGATGGGTAGTAAACCGAGTTCTTTGAAATAGGGCAGAATTCTGGTTTGAAAAAAGTCCGTGCGGCTGTAAAACTCTACGCGGGCTCTTCTTTTCTGATCGCTGTTAGCAATCACGCTTAAAACGCCCGTGCAGTGCGAGCCGTCTCCGTCGGGAATAATGCTTTGATCGAGTCCCGACAGACTTTGCAGCAGCCGGCTCTTTCCCTGCCTGGCCCGCCCGATTACGCCAATACTGATGCCCTTTTTTGAAAAGCGTTGGTTAAGCTGAGATAAATACACCTGCTCACGTTCAATGCGGGAAAGCAAAGCCGGTAAATCCGCCCGGTTGATGGCTTCCCGCAGGTGAGGGGAAGCATGCGAGCTAACTTTTTGTTTGACGTTTTCCAGTACGGAAATCGAATGACTCATCAGGGAAAGCCGCTGAATATCATCCGAAATTTTTTCAGCAAAGCGCGTTCGCTGACTGATGATTTGTTGGATACTTGATACGATGGAAGTAGGCATGGGGATATCGGTAATTCTTCAAAAGCATAGGCAAAAACGATCTTTGGATCCTACCCATGAGTCTATACGTTAACTTGCGTTGGGGCACAAGAAGTCTTCTTCAGTTACCAAAGGCACTGATGAGACAACAGATCGGTTACGTCCTTCTTAACTTATCACCTTTAACTGCTGATACGTCTGGCACTGTGAATTCAATCGTTCATTGGTGAGCTTGAGGTAATTCAGCTCCCGGAATAAATTCCTGAAAAAGCCCATGAATCCCTTCTTACGGTTTACATAATGCTGCTCTAAAATGAAGGAGAGTAAATACAGATAAGGATATTCGATGGCCTGCGGGTTATACTCATGCCGCTGGGTGACGCTAAAGATGGGCTTCCAGACTTCCTCATTGTTAATTTTGACCTTCTTGTGATACATCAGCGAGCAGTTGCCCAGCGTCTGAATGGGAATAATGGCCGATTTAACGTTGGAAGTCCAGATGATGTGGTCAAAAATTACCTTATAAACGGATCTGATTTTCGCCATGAGCCGGCTTGAAGCCGCCTCACTGGCTAAATACGTTTCACATTTAGTTGGGATGAAGAGTACCAATCGGGGCTCAGTGCTGGGTTCTAATCCGGGCTTTAACACGCTGAGCAGGTTTTCCACGTTCGTTTGGTGATCAATCACATCATTCATGATGGCACTGGCATCAACGGGGATGACAATCACGGACGAACTCTGAAGGTAGGAAATGACTTTGGCAGCGTCATCGGTAATCCAGTTACCGGGAATGTCCCGAAAGGAAACCACCAAAAAGGGATCAGAATCTTTATGAGAAATCTCCAAGGGATACGAAGAAGCATCATCGGTGGATTCGATACCATCAAAACAGGTAATGGTTCCTTTGGAAAGGGAAGCCTTCAACTTGGCTCTGTTTTGATCTAACTTGGCGGCTAGTTCAGGATTTAAACTCAAATTTAAGCCGATGCTACTGGACAAATCATTTCGTATGTTTTCATCCATGGAAGACAGAAACGTAGTCTTCCCCTCACCAGAGGCGGCTAGCATGGTAACATTGAAAAAAGTTTGCATGGGTAAAATTCATTAACTCCTTGGACCTAGTGTATTCATTCAAAACCACTGGCTTGCTTTCTTAATGAAACGGGAAAGAAAACCAGTCGTCAAAAATTTTCTGAGTCGTCTTGGGGTTACTTAACTTAAACTAATACGGGCCATTGAGGGAGTAGGTTACTAATACGTTAAAACCTGTGAAAGCTAGGACAATCAACTAATCACATTTTTATAAGTATTTCCTATCAATTTTATATTTCGAGTTCGTTTGTAAACGGGAAATGCCTCTCAAAGATAAGGAGACAATAACCTACTTATAAACAGAGCTTTTAAATGCCACTGATCCCCTCATTACCTTTCTGTAAGTATCTAATATATACGCTAAAGACCTACTCGCCAAAGAAAATAGCAAATCATAACCAATAAAAAACGGGTGGTAAAGGCTCATTTGATAAGTACTTATCCTATTAACTATTTTCAATAATAACCCTTCTCAGGACGTAAGTTCTTGACTGATGGATAGTTTACGAGCCAGGTAAAACCCGTAAAAGTTAGAAATTCGGATAAAAGTGGCCTTTTTAAGCTCCCACTGACCTTAAACAATAATTTAAGTACTTGTGAAGATGCCCAAAACTCCACCTGTTAGAGCTACAGCGAGGTTTTTAATCTTAACTGTGAAGTCCCTGCCTTGATTTTTCTGGATGGGAAAAGTCTTCTTTTTCGAGTAAAGCAATCCATCCTTAGGGACGCGTTAAAATTGAGCTCTGAAATAGGACATTTCAGCGATATAGTTTTGCCTATCAATGTTTATTTAGTACCTTTCCCTGCTTATTCAGTCCACTTACATTTGGGCTGCTTGACCTAACATTTTTTACTTAACACGTTACTTTTTGCATGAAACGCCGAGAAGCACTACAAATGGTAGGGGTCATGATGGGCGGTCTGCTGGTGACCCCAGCCCTGGCCGACATCGTTGAAGGTCGCCGGGCATTGCCTACCGCTGCCTCTAAACTGGTTTTTGACCAGCCTACTGAAGACCTCATTGCTGAAATTGCCGATGTGATCCTTCCCACCACTGCGGACTCTCCGGGAGCCAAAGCAGCGGGCGTAGGTCCTTTCCTGAACGTTCTGGTCTCGGAGTGCTATCCCAAAGAATACCAAGATCGTCTCCAGCTGGGACTTTCGCGCGTGGACCGGGAGACCAAGGCAGTCTACGGAAAAGCGTTCAAGGATGCTTCCCTACAGGAAAAAACTACGATTCTCAAACTCGAAGAAGCCAACGCTTTTGCTGATCGTAAAGCCGGAGTAAAAGAAAATCCTTTCTGGTTTACAATTAAAGAGCTTAGCATGTTTGGGTATTTCACTTCCGAAATCGGAGCCACCCAGGCGCTTAGTTATGAGTACGTTCCCGGCCGTTACGAAGGATGTATTCCCTTGAAACCCGGTCAGAAAACCTGGGCTACCTAGGTCGCCGTTTTCCCTCTTGTTACCCTAATTACCCTAGTTGAGCTAACGCCTCATGAGGCTCAACACAGAACACTAATCCAATGAACATTCTTCGAGCAAACGAGCAAAATACATATGATGCCATCGTAGTAGGTTCGGGTATTTCTGGTGGCTGGGCTGCCAAGGAATTAACCGAAAAAGGCCTTAAAACGCTGGTACTGGAACGGGGTCGTAAATTCGAGCACGTTACCGATTACGAAAATGCCCTTAAAAAGCCCTGGGAATTGACCCACCGGGGCCGCATTACCAATGAAGAACGGGCTTCGCACCCCTTCTTAAGCCGGGATTATCCCTACGGAGAAGCCAATAAAACCTATTGGTTTAACGATATGGATGCTCCTTATGACGAATTAAAACGCTTTGATTGGTACCGTCCCAACATCGTTGGTGGTAAATCCATCATGTGGGGCCGTCAAAGCTACCGTCTTTCTGATTTGGATTTTGAAGCCAACGCCAAAGAAGGCATTGGAACCGACTGGCCCGTACGCTACGCTGAGATTGCTCCCTGGTATAGCTACGTAGAAAAATTCGTTGGCGTATCGGGTAGTAAAGATGGTCTTCCCCAGCTTCCCGACGGCGAGTTCCTGCCTCCCATGCAGATGAACTGCGCCGAGCAGGTAGTCAAGCAGGGTATTGAAGCCAAGTTCCCCAATCGTAAAATGACGATGGGCCGGGTAGCTAACTTAACTCAGGCGGGTCCCGCTCAGCAAAAAGTAGGCCGGGGTCCCTGTCAGTATCGTAATCTGTGTTCGCTGGGCTGTCCCTACGGTGGTTACTTTAGTAGCCCTTCGGCCACGATTCCCGCCGCCCAGGCTACGGGTCGTTTGACGATTCGTCCCAATAGTATTGCTTCTGAAATCATTTACGACCCGCAAACCAAGAAAGCCAAAGGAGTTCGCATCATTGACTCAGAGTCGAATGCGGTGATGGAATACTTTGCCAAAGTTGTCTTCATCTGCGGGGGAGCCATTGGCTCAACGGCGCTGCTGCTGAACTCAATTTCGGATCGTTTCCCTAATGGTTTTGGTAATGATTCGGGTCAGTTAGGCCATAACTTGATTGATCACCACTTCCGCACCGGTGCCAGTGGCCTGGTGGAAGGCATGGAAGATAAATATTACTTCGGTCGCCGGGCCAACGGTATTTATATTCCCCGCTATCGTAACGTTGGAAACGATAAACGCGATTACCTGCGTGGCTTTGGTTACCAGGGGGGCGGCAGCCGTCAGGGCTGGAACGGTCTGGTAGCGGAAATGGGCTTTGGAGCCGAGCTGAAAGAAAAAGCAGCTAAGCCAGGTCCCTGGTCGATGAACTTAGGTGGCTTCGGTGAAACGCTGCCTTACTACGAAAACCGTATGTTCCTGGATCGCAACAAAAAAGACAAGTGGGGCCTTCCTACGGTCGTTTTTGATGCCGATTTACGCGAAAACGAGCACAAAATGCGTAAGGACATGATGAACGATGCCGCTGAAATGCTAGAGGCTGCTGGCGTTAAAAACATCAGAATGTTTGATAACGGTTCTTATTTAGGCATGGCTATTCACGAAATGGGTACCGCCCGTATGGGTAGAGATCCTAAAACGAGCGTTTTGAATGGTCATAACCAGGTTTGGGATGCTAAAAACGTCTTTGTAACCGATGGATCGTTCATGGCTTCTTCGGGATGTCAAAACCCCTCACTGACCTACATGGCCTTTACCGCCCGGGCCGTAGACTTTGCCGTGAAAGAATTGAAGAAGAAGAATCTTTAATTTCCCGCATAAAAAAGGGCCGTCGGAAGTAATTCCGACGGCCCTTTTTCTTTATGTGTTTTATGAAAAACTTACCAGGCTATGAGCCGAGCAGCCTCCATTGACATAGTCAACGGCTAATACCGCCATGGCCCGGGCCTGACGCGTTTTTAATTTACCAATGGACGTATAGTGAGTCCGACCTTCCTTTAAAATAGATTGAGCTTCTTTAAGGGCCTCTTTTTCAGGGAGGTTTGCTATGGGATCTTTCCCTAAACGTTCAAGTTTATCGGCTAAATCTGAAATCGTCTGTTTAATTTGATAATGGGTTGGTTTCATGTATAATTGAAATTACGCTTAACGACTATCTACGTATGGATTTATACTAAAAATATATACCTGCTTGGATTTAACTTCCTTTAAAGCACTGCGGTTTTATTTGCATTAGTTAACCTTACTAGTCTAAATTGATTAATTTACTCTGATCACAGGATCCATTCATGTAATCAACGGCCAGGATGGCAATGGCACGAGCGTGACGGGTTTCAAGTTCCTTGATTGCGTGATAACTCGTACAGTTCTCTTCTAAAATCCGAAAGGCTTCCTCGAAGCCCTCTTTTTGAGAATAATTCCGATCTAGGGCCAAATCTGGCGAAGCTAGTTTACGAAGAATCAAAGTAAGGGTTCGCTGAACTTCAGCAAGGGATGGCTTCATAGTTTTTGTCAAAATCCAAGGAGATTTTTTCTAAGTTACAACAAAATATCCACTAAACCTAATAAATATTTGATTATCAGAAATTTACATAAAGCAAAAGCCTCCAGTTTATCTCTGAAGGCTTTTGCTTTATGGTCGCTTCATTTATCATTAAAAAGCAAATTCTTCTTTGCTTACGGACTGGACTACTTCCGACTGACCCATTTTCTTTAAGACCTGATAGTGCGAGGCTAGAGCCCCGACAAAGGTTTCATTTTCCAGGTAAGGCAAGCCGTGCTCCAAAGCCGTTTGCTTGACAATGGCCGATACAGCCGGATAATGAATGTGGCAGACTTTAGGAAACAAGTGGTGCTCGATCTGGCGATTCAATCCTCCGCATAAAAAGGCCGCTAATCCGCTTTTAGGCGAAAAATTAGCCGTCGTATACATTTGGTGTACAGCCCAGGCATTTAGCACGTTTCCGTGTTCATTTGGAACGGGAAAATCCGTTCCTTCCACGACGTGAGCCAGCTGAAAGACTAAGCCCAGCACCAAGCCTTCGGCCACGTGCATGAGCAGAAAACCCAGGAAGATTTCATACCAGGCAAAATCAAGCACTAGGTAGGGAATCACTAAAAAGAGCAGGTAATACGCCGCTTTAGAGATAAAAAGCTTGTAGTATTCTGCCCGGGGGTGCTGGGTATTATCGTGCGAAGCTCCAATGTTCTTCTTGAAAAATTTCACGTAATCCTTTCGAAACACCCAGGAAAGAGAAGCCAGGGAGTAGAGAGGAAATGTATACCAATGCTGGTACTTGTGCCAGGAGCGAAGCGGCTCGTCGGCATCCAGACGAACCAGCCCCGGAGCAATTTCAATGTCTTCGTCGTGACCGGGAATATTCGTATAGGTATGATGGACAATGTTATGGGTGACCTTCCAAACGTAAGGATTGGCTCCGAGTAAATAAAAACTATTACCCAGCAGGCGGTTCACCCAGGCTTTGGAAGAAAAAGCTCCGTGCAAAGCATCGTGGGAAACATTAAAGCCAATAAAAGCGGCAAACATGCCCAGCAGCGTCACCATGCCCAGCAGGACGGGCGTAGAGAACTCATTGGAAATAATCAGCGTGTAGAGCGCTACGTAACCGCCTAGAAAGAAGAAGGCCTTCAACCACATGGCCGCATTGGCGTGCGTGGAGATCTTATTTTCCTTGAAATACGCATCCACCCGCTGACGGGCTGTAACAAAAAAGGTAGATCGATCGCTATTGACGAATTTGACTTTTGTTGACATTTAAGCTAGCAGCCTCTTTACTTCACTAAAATACGTACAGTAAAGCTGAACCGTCGGTTAAGGGTGAAAAATCGTTTACCCCCTTAGGACACCTCAGAAAAGCTTCCCCCCTACGAGTCCCCATTTTTTTTAAAAAGAAAAATCGCTTGCCGCCTGAGCCTTCATTTTCATTGGACTCTCCATTTCTTCTAAAAATAAGCGGAGCATTCGCCCTTTTTTCCAAGTACCTACCCATCCTACCCCACCCTACTTTTCCAAAAAAGGGCCGTTTTCTTCCATTTAGCCCTCGTTTGCTACCACTCCATTTTGGTTTAGCCGCCCAGTTTTGCTGATTACCGGGTAGGTGCTACCCTTAGTCGAACTTGCCCCCTTGGCTCCTGATTTGCAGGCCATCTTTGTAAAGTCAAACGACAACAACTGCTCTAAAAACACGACCGCTCTACGTTTATGAAACCGCTCTACACCGCTCTCCACCTCATTAGCTTGATGCTCATCTTGAGCACATCTTTTGTTTCTGCTCAGCAAGTAGTTAGCAACCAGCGCAAAAATACGCGTACGCTAAGTGGGTATGTTCGCGAAGCTCAGTCGGGGGCAGCCCTGCCGGGTGTAAGTGTTTCACTGCCCAGCTTGGGTTTGGGAGCCACGACCAATGCTCAAGGTTTCTATTCCGTCGAATTACCGGCTCATCCCTTTGTCAAGATTGCTTTCTCCTTCATCGGTTACCAAACAGAAAGCCTGTCAACCGATATCAATACCAACACTACGCTTAACATTGCCTTGCAGGCTCAAAGCTCAACGCTTCAGGAAGTAGTGGTGAAAAGCCGTTTGGGAAATGGCTCTTCGAAAGCTTCCGAGTCGGTTCAAATGTCTACGCTTTCGGTTCCCATTCAGCAAATCAAAGAAATTCCTTCCCTTTTGGGCGAGAAAGATGTTCTCAAATCGCTTCAATTGATGCCTGGCGTTCAGAAAGGCACCGACGGATCAACGGGTATGTACGTTCGCGGTGGTGGTCCTGATCAAAATCTGGTTTTACTCGATGACGCTCCCATTTATAACACGTCTCACTTATTTGGTTTCTTCTCGTTATTCAATGGCGATGCCATTGAGTCGGTTAACTTAACCAAAGGTGGTTTCGGAGCTCACTTCGGCGGTCGTCTTTCTTCGGTAGTTGAAATGGAAATGAAAGACGGTAACCAAGAAAAATTACACGGGGAAGGAGGCATTGGTTTAATCTCCAGCCGCTTTACCCTCGATGGTCCGATCCAGAAGGGTAAGTCTTCCTTCTTAGTATCCGCCCGTCGCACCTACGCCGACATCGTTCTTCGCCCTTTGGTAGCAAGCTTAGCTAACCGCAACGGATACTTTTACGATTTCAATGCAAAAGCCAGCTTCGAGGTAACGCCGGATGATTACATCTCCGTGAGTGCCTATACGGGCAAAGATCGCTTCGTCTACAACACCGACGGTCAGATCACTAACGAAACGGGTAATCTCAACTGGGGTAATACCGCCGGAACCCTTCGCTGGAAACACCGTTTCAATCCTGGTTTATCGGCTACGACATCTGCTGTCTTTACGCAGTACCGCTCACAAATCAGCATGTCTCGCGACGTAGTTACCGACGAAGCCTTGAAGACCTACCGCCTCAACAATGCCACGGGCATTCGCGACATGAGTCTGAAAACGGATTTCACCTGGGTTCCTACCAGCAAGCATGTGATCAAAACGGGTGTTATCGCTACGGCTCACCAGTTTAATCCCAGTACGTCAACCGTGAGCAACCAAGCGGTGAACGCCGCTCCTGCCACTCAAACGCTGCATAGCTTAGAAGGGGCCGTGTACGTCGAAGACACCTACAGTCCGATCCCCGCTTTAAAAATCAACGCGGGCCTTCGTCTGAGTGCTTTTAAAAGTGAAACTAAACTTTACACGAATCCCGAGCCCCGTTTAGCCATCGCTTATAGCCTGCCACGTCAGTGGGCGGTGAAAGCTTCGTACTCGGTCATGAACCAATACGTTCACCTGCTGTCTAACTCAGGTATTGGTCTGCCCACCGATTTATGGATTCCTTCTTCCGATCAAACGGCTCCTCAGTATTCTCAGCAGATGGCTTTCGGTATTGCCAAGGACCTTAAATCAGGCTGGAGCTTTACGGCTGAAGGATTCTACAAAAGCATGGATAACATGGTAGCCTACAAAGAAGGCGCTAGTTCTTTTTCGTATGACGGTTCAGCTGACACCAATTGGGAAGATCAAATCACCTACGGAAAAGGCTGGAGCTACGGAGCAGAATTCTTACTTCAAAAGAAAGTAGGTCGTTTCACGGGCTGGGCAGGCTATACCCTGTCCTGGACGCAGCAACAATTTGACGAATTGAACTTCGGTAAAAAATTCTGGGCTCGCTACGATCGTCGTCACGATGTATCTTTAGTAGGAACCTACCACTTAAACCCTAAAGTAACGTTCTCTGCTACCTACGTATACGGCACGGGTCAGGCCATGACTCTTCCGAAAGGACAGTACTGGATTCAAGGTAATGGAGCTATGAAAAACCTGGGTGATAAAAGCAATTATACGGGCCGGGTCTACCAAGAGTTCGGACAACGTAATAACTTCCGGGCTGCGGCTTACCAACGTTTGGATGTAGGCGTGCAATTCCATAAAAGCAAAAAAGGTCACGAGCGTACCTGGGAAATTAGTGTTTCGAACGCTACTAATCACCAAAACCCATTCTTTTACTACTTCGATGCTTCGCAAAGCAGTACGGCTACGGGAGCCAAAAGCACGACTAACACCCTCAAGCAGGTTACTTTATTTCCTATCCTGCCTAGCGTGTCTTACAATTTTAAATTTTAATTAAAGCAGTTTCATAATAATAGAGCAGATTACGTAAAAAGGAGAGGATCTTCCTCTCCCTTTTTTTTGTCCTCTTCAGAAGCCCGGTCTTAACTAATCAAAACCGGGCTTTTTCATTTCCTTAAGTCACAGGTCTCATCAGCATGAGCCATTTTTTACTTTAATCAATATTTTCTTATTTATACTTATTAAAAAGCTATTTAAAGACTAAAAACACCGATTCACAGGCTCATCCATCGGCTTTTCTGATGATCCAATCAGCTTTACTAATGACTCAAAAGCGGAAGCCGATTTAGAATCTCCTCCGAAAAAAGGGCATTTTCAACCATTCAGGGGGCCTTTTCGCTACTTATCTTTTCGCAATACCTACTCTCACTCCAATTCCCCCCCGTTTCCTGCACTTGATCGAACTATCTTATATCAACCTCTCTGCATCCCCCATCTTTGTAGAGTCAAACGACACCAACGCGTAACCTAGCTCAAACCCTGTAGCGTACCCCTTTTTTTAAAAGCAACCACTCATTTAGCATACGTTCTCTTCTGGCTTCCTCCTACCGAAGTCCGACGGGACCCCTCGTGCCTCACCGCTCGACATCACCCTTTTTTCACTCTCTTTTTAT
>CAJYHS010000218.1 GCA_913774715.1 uncultured Siphonobacter sp.
CCGGCAGCGTATGCAGTAATAATTTAATACCCTCTTTCACTTTCAAAATTCCCATCTCATCGGTCATCTCCGCCCCCGAACTTCGGGCGTACGGTACAATTGATTGAAAATAACCCCGGAGAAAGGCATTGGCAGGAATCAGAACATTTGGTAAACCTGCATACTTGCCGTCAGCTTCAAGCTTCTCTTCCAGGGCCACTCTGCGTAAAAGGTCCTCTTGCAGGGAAATGACAATAGTCTCATACCTATCTCCCGGCGGCGGTAGTTTCGTGAGCGTACCCAACTGGTTTTTACCGATCAACAGCAATTCCCCATCCGCCATTGAAATGGTTTGACCGGAGGTTTCCAGGATCAACTGACCGGAAACCTGCAGGATCAACGTATAGTGATTCCATACGCATACTTTTTCTTTCCGTTGCGCTGAGTGATAGGAATAGAAAATGACACCGGGAAGGATTTCAGCAGGACTTTCCATTTAGCGTTCTAAATAGGTGCCACCACGGATGGCACCAGCCGCAAAAGTAGTGTGTAAGATATTCATTTCTTCGGGAGTGAAGTTAATATTCATGGCCATCATATTCTCAGGCAACCGGGACCGACGGCTCATGCTGACCAACGTCATGATCGAATCTCCCTGTTCTTTGACCCAGGCAATGGCTAACTGGGAAGGCGTGCAACCTTTGTTACTGGCCATCTGCTTCAACACATCAACCTTGTTGAGATTATGGCGTAAATTCTCGCCTTGAAAACGGGAGAAATGAGTTCGGTAATCGGTTTCAGGAAGCGGGGCGGTTAACTCCCCAGTCAATAAGCCTTCCGCAGTATTGGCAAAGGCTACTATTGAGATGCCTAATTCTTGAGCTGTTGGTAATAACTCCTTTTCGATTTGACGATCCGCCAACGAGTACCCAATCTCCAGGGCCGTGATAGGATGCACCTGATGAGCTTTACGCAGCTGCTCAGCCGTAACTTCCGATACGCCAATGGTTCGCACTTTCCCTTCAGTAATCAAGTCAGCGACCGTTCCGATGATATCTTCCACGGGTACGCTGGTATCCATACGGCTAGGCTGGTAAAGATCAATGGTTTCAATGCCTAAACGGGTTAAGGAATAATTAACAAAATTTTTGATGGACATGGGACGCAAATCCATTCCCAGCCATCGCCCGTTGTGAAAAATGGCCCCGAATTTAACGCTAATGAAGGCCTCGTCGCGTCTGCCTTTAATGGCCTTCCCGATCAGCATTTCATTATGACCCGCCCCGTAAAAATCACCCGTATTTAAAAAACGGATACCTCTATCTAACGCTTCACGAATAGTAGCGATGCTTTCGGTTTCGTCAGGCGTAGCTCCGCCCCAAATTGAAGACATCCGCATGCACCCTAGGCCAAGTTTGGAGACGAAGGGTCCCTGGGGACCCAGTTGAATTTTTGTACTGTTTTCCATACCTCAAAGATCAGTCCTGTCAGCAGGAACTAGTTTCTTCTACGGCTCAACTATTTTGTCTGTACGGCTCATTTGGATTAGAATCAGTGTCTTCTAATCTTTCTGCCAGGAGCGCGTGGCTAAGGTTGCCTTTTATTAACACTCCAGCCTTCAAGAAAAAAACTTAAGCATAGGCAAGCCCGCTTTCAACCCTTTAACCAACTAGCACCGCACTCCCCTAATAAAGCGAAACATTCGCTCCAGTCTCAGTAGTTACAGCCTTAGATGAAATCAGCCGAGCCGCCACGGATCTGCCTATTAACATCCTCTGACTAGGAAAGATGAGGAACTCTGACTAGAGCTACCCAGCACCTCACGCTCTAAATCAAACAGCACTTGTACAGGTGTCTAGGTTAGGCCTACAAACCCTCCACTGGCGTCTAATGTATTTTTCGCCTTTGGGGCCTCTACGAAATCACAGACTATTTATGAATGGCTCATATCCCCTCCCGCTTTAGGTGATACTCTTCAAGCTCAGCAGTGGCTCAAGGATTTTTGGGCCAAACCTGGGAAAAATGGCATTCATCAAGTTTATATTTAGGTCTGATATGAAAGCTAGGGTGAAACTTAAGGATGGAGTATTCAAGATAGATCCCCCCACTTTGGAAAAACTTAAAGCCTACGTACCTAGTTTTTCACAAAGTTAAGTA
>CAJYHS010000219.1 GCA_913774715.1 uncultured Siphonobacter sp.
CGGGCGTTACGTGGGATCACTTGACACCGTGGCGGCGGAAGGCATTCGTAAAACGCCACTGGTCTTTACCTCCGAATACACGCAGACCTTACGGGCTCCGGCGGTGATTCCCTATAATGAAGCGGGCCGCAAGCCTGATCCGACGCAATACACGGGCGGACCGAAAGCGGTGGCGTACTTGCTGGAAGGAAAATTCTCTTCGCTGTTTAGAAATCGATTATTACCCGATGATCCCCGCTCCAAAGGATTCGCCGTACAGGACAAGCCTTCAAAAATCGTAGTGGTAGCCGATGGAGATCTGGCTCTCAATGACTTTGACCCTAAACGTCAGGTGCCTTTACCCTTGGGTTTTGACCGCTTCAGCCCCGATCGGCACGTCTACGCCAACAAAGATTTTATTATGAATGCGGTGGATTACCTGCTCGATGACAACGGGGTAATCACGGCCCGAACAAAAGAATTCAAGTTACGACCGCTGGATAAAGTGCAAGTAGAAGAAAATAAAACGGCCTGGCAGGTACTGAATCTATTAGGGCCGTTGGCCTTGATCGCTCTGCTGGGCGGCGGCTGGTATTTCTGGCGGCAGAAGCAGTTTAGTTGATGGTTAATAGCTGTTGGTTGCTCGTTGTTACTGGTTAGAATCTGAGTTCTTAAAGTAAAAAGCCGTCTGAATTTCTTATTCAGACGGCTTTTTACTTTAAGAACGAACAACCCAAAACGAACCACTAAACCAAAACGTCGCCCGTCATGATTTCAGGTTTTTCGATGCCCATTAAGTGAAGAACCGTGGGAGCAATGTCACCCAGTTTTCCATTTTTAACGGCTTTATAATCGTTATCAATTAAAATGCAGGGAACCAGGTTCAAACTGTGCTGCGTGTTCGGACTTCCGTCGTCGTTGATCATGTAATCGGCGTTACCGTGATCCGCGAGAATGATAACCGAATAGTCACTGTTGCGAGCGGCCGTTACAACCGCATTCAGCGATACGTCAACGGATTCACAAGCGGCTACTACGGCTTCAAAACTGCCCGTATGGCCCACCATGTCAGGGTTAGCAAAGTTCAGACACACAAAGTCAGCCGAAGCTTTTTCCAGCTCAGGAACCAGCGTATTGCGAACATCGTACACCGACATTTCGGGTTTGAGATCGTAGGTAGCTACTTTGGGAGAAGGACACAACAAGCGATTTTCGCCTTCAAACGGTTCATTACGACCACCCGAGAAGAAGAACGTTACGTGCGGATATTTCTCGGTTTCAGCGATACGAATCTGCGTTTTACCCGCTTTAGAAATGATTTCTCCTAAGGTATAAGGCAGGTTCGAATCATCAAAAATCACGTTTACGCCCGTAAATGACTTGTTATAATTCGTCATCGTCAGGTAACGAATGTCTAACTTACTCATGCCGTACTCAGGGAAGTTTTCCTGGGTAAGAGCCTTAGTGATTTCCTGCGGACGATCGGTGCGGTAGTTGAAACAAATCACTACATCACCTTCCTGAATCGTAGCAACGGGCAGGTTGTTTTCGGTGATTACGATGGGTTGGATGAACTCATCGGTAACTCCTTGCAGATACGACGTTTCAAGCGTGGAAATTAACTGGCTGGCTTCAACGGGCTGACCAATCCCTTTCACCATCACATCGTAAGCCAGTTTGATACGTTCCCAGCGATTATCACGATCCATGGAATAGTATCGCCCCGTAACGCTGGCGATTTTACCCACGGAAGTAGGCAAGAAGGCCTGTAAATCCGAGAGATATCTTACGCCAGATTTAGGATCCGTATCGCGGCCATCGGTAAAGGCATGAATGAAAACGTTCTCAAGGCCATTGTCTTTAGCCACGTTACAAAGAGCCTTAAGGTGATTGATGTGGGCGTGAACGCCACCATCCGACACTAGCCCCAGAAAGTGAACGGGCTTGTTATTCGCTTTTGCAAATTCGAGAGCTTCCACTAGCACGGGTTCATGGCGAAGGGTGTCCTGCTCGATAGCGTCGTTCAGACGAACCAGGCTTTGCTTTACGGTACGACCCGCTCCCAGGTTCATATGACCTACTTCAGAGTTACCAAACTGGCCTTCGGGTAAACCTACCTCAGGACCGAAGGTAACTAAGGTCGAATGCGGATAATTCGCGAATAATGAATCGTAGAAGGGGGTTTGAGCGGCGATGATGGCCGAACGATCTTCCTCGCCTTGTTTGGCAATACCCCAACCGTCGAGGATAACTAACAGAACTTTTTTGCTCACGATATTTCGGGAATGAGAATGATTCAGGTACAATGTTGGTACAGACAAAGTTAAACCTAAGCCGTTAGAATCGAAGCAGAACTTAAGAAAAGCTGAAAAAGGATAATCTATCCATCCTGTAAAGACGCCGATTTACCGCGTCTGGATGGTGGCGGTTGTATCCCTTCAGATTCATATCATTGCCCAGCCAGATATCCTAAATGAATGTCTCTACGATTATTTAAGCAAAAAAAAGACGCCCATTTTATGGCGTCTTTACTGTAAATGATGCTCTTTAATAATCCAGTCTAATAGTTTTTCGGTACTGCGTTTCGCAATTTGATAGACTTCTTCAAAGGCTTCATCTGCTTCGTAATACGGATCGGGCAGGGAAGGAATGCCGCGGGAGACATCGATGAGAGGATCAAATTTCCGTAACAGAAACACCTGTTCATGCGACGGATACGAGCCGCTGAATCGGTGCGACATGGCGTGAATGTTATCAAAATTCGAGTCATCCATGCCAATGATATAGTCAAAATCAGTAAAGTCTGATTTACGCAATTGCTTGGCCCGGTGATCGAGCTTTAATCCGTGCGATTCGGCATTGGCACGAGTCCGGCGGTCAGGACGATTTCCAATTTCATACGTACTTGTCGCGGCCGAATCGCAGTAAATCTGATCGGAAAGGCCACGGTCTTCCACCGCTTTTTTAAACAAAGCTTCCGCCAAAGGCGAACGGCAAATATTACCTAAACAAACAAAAAGAACGTTAATCATTGGTTAGTTGTCAGTTTGCAGTTTTCTGTTGTCCGTTAACTGTTTACTGGATTTTATTCTATTTACTCAGAATGACACTGAGAAAATTAATGCTCCTTAGGAGCAAAAATTGAATACGGAAAACAGCAAACGGAAAACTTATTCCACCGAATTTCCCTCTTCGTCTACGAGTACGAAAACCTCCTCATTATCCTTCTTCATCATATACTTTTCGCGGGCGAAAGTCTCCAAAGAGGCGTTGGATTCGGTAATCTCCTGCCGCTCTTTATGAACGCGAATGATTTCTTTTTCCATGAATTCTTTCTGAGCTTCCAGTTCCGAAAGTTCACGGCTCATCTGGTATTTTTTGATAGGGTTATAATCACTCAGAGCAATCAAAACGACCCAAATGGTGATCGCAATGACGGGTAGTTTAGGAGGCCAGACGCGGAACATAGGCAACTCGGCTAGTAATTTTAAAAGGAACAGATATCCTAGTAAACAAAAAAAAGGGCTATGGGTTTAAGCAATTTGCTCAAATCCATAGCCCTTTTAAGGTATGCTAATTAAAACGCTTTGATACCGGGGAAGTAAGCTGAATCGCCTAATTCTTCCTCGATGCGGATTAATTGGTTGTATTTCGCCATACGATCGGAACGAGAAGCCGAACCCGTTTTGATTTGACCCGTGTTGAGAGCAACGGCTAAGTCAGCAATGGTCGAATCTTCTGTTTCACCGGAACGGTGAGACATGATGTTGTTGTAGCTGTTACGCTTGCCTAAGTTAACGGTATCAATCGTTTCAGTTAATGAACCGATTTGGTTTACTTTCACCAGAACGGCGTTAGCTACCCCTTGTTCAATACCCATTTCCAGACGCTTCACGTTCGTTACGAATAAATCGTCACCAACTAACTGCGTTTTAGAACCGATGCTGTCGGTCAGAGCTTTCCAGCCCGCCCAATCGTCTTCGGCCATACCATCTTCGATGGAGATGATGGGGTATTTATTCACCCAATCCGTCCAGTAAGAAACCAGTTCAGAAGACGTTAACTCTTCTTTTGTTGATTTTTTGAAGATATACTTGCCCGTTTCAGCGTTGTAAAGCTCTGATACAGCCGCATCCATTGCGATGAATACGTCTTCTCCTGGACGGTAACCAGCCTTTTCGATGGCTTGTAATACCGTTTCCAGAGCTTCTACGTTCGACTGGATGTTAGGAGCAAAACCACCTTCATCGCCTACGTTGGTAGAGTAACCTTTTGATTTCAATACACCTTTCAGGGCGTGGAATACTTCCGTACCGATGCGAAGGGAGTGAGAGAAGCTTTCCGCTTTGGCAGGAACGACCATGAATTCCTGGAAGTCGATAGCGTTATCGGCGTGAGCACCACCGTTGATGATGTTCATCATGGGAACGGGCAAGGTGTTCGCGTTCACACCACCGATGTAACGGAACAAAGGCAGACCTGCTTCCTGAGCAGCCGCTTTAGCAATCGCCAGAGAAACCCCTAAGATAGCGTTAGCTCCCAGTTTACTTTTATTAGCCGTACCGTCGAGTTCGATCATGATTTTGTCAATCATGTTTTGCTCGAATACAGAAATACCAAGGATTTCAGGGTAGATCAGTTCGTTAACATTCTCAACGGCTTTCAATACACCTTTACCCAGGTATACAGATTTGTCGTCATCGCGAAGTTCAACGGCCTCGTGTACGCCCGTAGAAGCTCCCGAGGGAACCGCCGCACGGCCTAAAAAGCCATTTTCAGTGCGAACGTCAACTTCAACGGTCGGATTTCCACGCGAATCCAGAATCTGGCGGGCGTGTACGTACTGAATCGTACTCATAAGAGAAAAGTTTATGGTTATTTCCTGTCTAAAAAAGGGACTAAAGAAAGGTAATGGGATGCTCTTTCTTTACTCCCGCAAAATGCGTTGCAAAGTAACGCATTTTGCTAATGGTCTGAAAGTCCTGAAAAATCAATTTTCCCAGGAAGCTTTATTAATGATCGGAATCCGAGGGAACTGCCGCCGAATTTGAACTGATCGGGTTCGAAATCAGCATCTTCAGATAATGCACCAGCATATCGAGTCCTTTCTGGAAATGATCGTTATTGGGGATAACCAGATCGGCCTGAGCCCGAAAAGGCTTGATGTACTTCTGATACGTTGGCTTGACGTGGTGTTCCCAGCGGTATAAGACATCATTGATGTCGTAGCCGCGTTCTTCTGAATCCCGGCGAATCCGTCGATTGAGCTTGATTTTGTTTTTGGCATCAATGAATACCTTCAAATCCAGCATATTGGCGATTTCCTCGAAATAGAAAACGAAAATACCTTCTACTACGATAATCGGCGTAGACTTGAACGTCAGCATCGCTGGAATTAACTCGGGATTATTAAAGGTATACTCCAGTTTTTGAACATCCTTGCCTTCCCGTAAATCGTGAATATGCTGAGCATATTGTTGAAAATCAATGGATTCGGGTAAGTCGAAATTGTGAACTCCGTGACGATCCAGCGGAATTTCGTGCCGGGGACGGTAGTAATTATCCTGAGAAATTAAGGTGATTTCTTCCTGTGGAAAAGCCGATAAAAGGCTCTTCAAAAACAAAGTTTTACCCGACGCACTACCACCCGTAATGCCAACAATGAAAGGTTTTTGCGACTGCATGTATTGTGGATTTCCGCTGCAAAAGTACGCAACAATTGCATAAGCTACACGACTGGACTGGAAAAGCTGGTTTTATACCGTTGATTTTCAGCCTCCGTGCCTTTAATACTTTTCCCGAATCTGAGTCAATATTCGTTCCATATCGCGGCGAATTTCGCTGGTAGGGCGGTTGAAGTTATTATTCATGAAACTGAATAACAGCGTCTTGCCGCTCTTCGTGAGTAAATAGCCACTAAGGTTATAAACGCCTGATAACGAACCGGTTTTAGCGTAAATAAAAGGCTTTCCATCGGTAGATAGGTAAGCGTTTTTAATGGAGCCCGCCTGGCCACCAATGGCTAGCAGGGGAAAAATCCGCTCAGCAGGGTATTCCGTGTAGATCTTTTCAAGCAGACGAATGATACTTCGCGGCGTAAAGAGGTTATACCGCGAGAGCCCCGAGCCATCGGCCCAGTGGGGCTGGTCGGGTAAATCGACCAAGTGATTTTTGAGAACGTAATCAATGGCGGTTTTACTTTGAAAAGGCTGTTCTAGTTTCGAGCAAACGAGCATGAGAATCTGTTCGGCCACGAAGTTATCCGAAGGTTGCAGCATGTGTTTATACAGCGTATCTGCTGAAATGGAAGCAAGACTTTGGTATACACTCGTAGTAAACACGGGTAAAAGAGTCACTTGTTTGGACAAGGTATCACTGAGTAGCTGAGCGGTTAAGGCCGGCGAAGTCTGAAAAGGAACGTGCTGCTCGAAAGTGGCTGATAGGGGGCCAGATGTGGCTGTGAAGGTATTACTTAACCAATCACGGCGAACGTGAAAGACTGCCCGACTGGTATCTTTTTTCAGGACAAACGCGTTAGGAACAATCCTGATTTCTGCTTTTGCGGTGGCTGAAAAACGGATCACATTACCGTAAATAGGAAAGTCGCTGATTTCAGGTTGGTAATAATCCTGATAATCATTCCAGGCCCAGCCGCTACCAAAAGGTTTTTGAATGGAATTGCCCGGCCAGTAGAATAGTTTTTCGGGACGATTAGCTAAAAAATCCAACGTATTAGCACTGGGAACATTTATATTCAATAACGTAGGATCGCCCGTCCCCCAGAAAATCAGAGAATCGTTTCGAACCAGATACCGCAAAGCTTCGAGGGAGTCGCCAAGGGTTTTGAGTCCGGCATAAAACGTAAAGAGTTTAGCATTGGATGCCGGAACAAAGTAACGTTCGGCGTTATGGGCGTAAATAGTTTGCTTAAGGGCAGGATCGTAAAGCATGAGCCCCACGTGGTGATGAGCAAACGTGGCCGAAGTCCACAGGGAGTCCAGGTTTTTCAGGGAAGACGTTCGTTTACTCACGGAGCACGAGGCCAGCCCGAAGGTCAGTAGTAGGGAACAGGTAATAACTAGTAACTTCATAGAAACAGAAAGGGGAAGTCACTGACTCCCCCGATTCATTTATTGAGTAATAACGATGCGTTTGGTAATGACTTCAGTTTCGGAAACAAAGCGTAATAAGTACGTTCCAGCGGGCATCGAAGTCAGTTCAAGTCGCTCCTGTAAGGAACCTGGCTGTTTGATGATTTTCTGATACACCGACCGGCCCATAATATTGGTAACGCTAATGTCGACGGATTTAACGGAAGCCGGAAAGTCTGCATCAATCAGAAAATGACCTGACTGACTAGGGTTAGGGGCAACCTGAATGAAGGTTTGAGTAACCGCTGGTTGAGTTGAAGTAATGATGGGTTTTGCCTTTTGAATGTAGAGGTTATCAATGGCCCAGCCCCAGCCGTGTGAAAGCTGATCGGCAAAAATGCGGAACCGGACTAACACCTGCTGGCCGGGGCTAAAGTTACCCGAACCGGCCATATTAATCTCGCGGGCTTTGTAAAGGCCAGCCGTCCCGGCAAAGGTAGAGTTGGTAACGTTTGTCCCGTTTATGGCTACTTGTTCCGTTTTCGAGTTATAGCCCGTTAACCACTGGTTATTAGCCCGAGCATCCCAGCCATCCTGAAAGGGAATCCAGGTTTTCCCTCCATCGCTGGAGCCTTCGACTACCACATAATCGTAAAAGCTGCTGCTGCCGAAAACGGAGCCGTCTTCACCGGGTTCAACCAGGCAGATTTCATCAAAGCGAATGAAAGGATCCTGATCGCTCAGGCGGATGGGTTTAAGAAGGGTATAAGTATAATTGGCTTCATATCCCTGCGATTCCGGTCCGTCCTTGTAAGGGTGATCCGAGTGAATGGCTCCGTTAGTAAAACCGGTAGGTGTGGTAATACTGAAATTGGTTCCCGTAAAATCGCTGCTGGTGGTGTTGAAGTCATTGACGTATTCAGTGACGGCTGCCGAAACGCCCGCTACGTTTACCGTATAATAACCAGAGGCCGGAGCATAACCCACGTTTCGGGCTTTGGAACGGTCGCGGGCTACCAGGCGGTATTCAATTTTATCGCCACCTTTCAAACTTCCCGTCGCAAAGGTTAGGGCTCCAACGGCATAAATGTTATTGGAGCGAATGCCATTGGTTACGTAATAACCCAATCGGGGCATGCCCACCGAGGGCCGAACTACGCCATTAACCCGGTATTCGATGTAAGTCGTATCAATTCCAAAACTAAAATCATCAAACACGTCTGCCGTCAGAACCAGGGAATCCGTCGTGGATAAAATGGATGACTCAGGAGCGTGGGTAATGGTGGGAGGGGTATTGTCTGTTCCGATCTTGAACGTCCAGAAAGCCCGACTGGGAGCCTCGGCGGGGCTGGTAAACGTGCGATTGGGG
>CAJYHS010000220.1 GCA_913774715.1 uncultured Siphonobacter sp.
TAAATAATTCTCACTAAAACCACTCATGAAAACATTTTACAAGCCCCTAGCTCTAGTGGCCCTGCTTAGTATTGGCCTGACTTCCTGTAACAAAGACAAAAATGAAGAATCGACTCCCGATGCGAATGAATTTAAATTCGTTCGGGTACTCGTTAACGACGAAACAGGTAAACAACTTTCCCTGGTATCGCCCAACACCGGAGCGGTTGAATCCTTTGAGGCTTCCTTTGCGAAGACGACGCTTTACACCACGGAATCAGGACGTTATGCCGCTATTTTATCGTCAGCGAATAATAGCGTTCAAACGTTTGATTCGGGACTGGAATCGCACGGTGACCACATTGACGTAAAAGGAACGGCGAAGTTTGGAGCGTTAACGGGAAGCAGTCTAAAACCAACGCACTTCAAAAGTCAGGGTGGTGAAATTATTACCTTCAATGACGGAGAAGGCACGCTCTCCATTGCCAGCGAGTCCGATGTACACACGTCAGGTAAAAAACTGGAAACGATTAAGCCCAATGGAGCCATCGCCCACCACGGTGCCATGGCCCGTTTTACGAATGGTACGTATGCGATTACCGTTAAGAACCCACAAGGTACGGCCACCTTGCCCGAACGCGTAAAAATCATTAGCCGTAGTGGTCAGGATGTGCATGCTTCAACGGTAGAAACCAAGGGAATTCATGGGAATGCTTCCAATGGAACCGTAGCCGTTTTTGGTTCGCAAAGTGGAGTCCTGGTTGTAAATTCTACTGGAACGCAACGTTTAATTTCCCATCCCGAAGCCTTTGGAACAGCCTGGTTAAGTAGTATTCTGGAAGCCAAAGGTGTTCAGAAGTTCATTGGGTATTCGGCCGCTAAAGGAGCCTATGAAATCGATCTCAATGGTAATACCCTAAAAGCCATTATAGAAAGCACCGACATCCTTCAGTGTAAGGTAGATTACGCAGGTAATAACCTGGTTGTTCTCCTGCACGATGGAACACTGAAAGTATTTGATCTGGCTAATGGTTCGTTAAAAAAAGAAGGAAAAGCCATTTCGGCCGTAGCAAAAGAGGACACACAAAAGCCCGTACTGGCCGCTACTGCTGCGTTTGCTTACATCACTCAGCCTAAATCAGGCGAAGTGATTCAGGTGAATCTGAATACTTTTGCAACGAAAAAAATCAAGGTTTCCTCAACACCTTACCAATTGACCATTCTGGGTTACGAAAGCAACGAAGGTCATAACTAGTAAACGGCCTTACCTGATTCAACTTCCCGAAAGGTTTAAACCTTCCGGGAAGTTTTTTATGACAAGATTTCTGAAAATCAACTCAAAACTTATTAACTCTTATCTCAAAACCTTACTAACGCTACACGCTCTTTACCATTCGTTCTTCCGCCCAGGATTTAATCAGAGCCACTTGCTCGTCAAAAGTCATGAACGAGTTATCCAGCACCAGGGCATCTTCCGCCTGCCGCAAAGGTCCTTCCGAACGAGTCATATCGATGTGATCGCGTTTGGTTAAATTGTCCAGTACTTCATCCAGAGAAATCAGATCCCCTTTTTCCAGTAATTCCGTCTGTCGACGCTGGGCCCGAATCAAGGGATCGGCAGTCATGAAAACTTTCAGTTCTGCCTGGGGAAATACCATGGTACCGATGTCTCGTCCATCCATGACAATACCTTTTTGTTTCCCCATTTTTTGCTGCAACGCTACCATTGCCCGGCGTACTTCCACTACCGCACTTACCTCACTTACCATTTGGGAAATGTACATTTTGCGAATTTCATCCTCTACGCACAAGCCATTCAGATACGTTTCATTCAACCGCTTTTCGGGATTAAATTGAAACGTAATGTGAATATTTTCGAGGGCTTTTTGAACCTCATGAGGGTTGGTGATGGTTACATAATGTTGGTAAAAATACAGGCTAACCGCCCGGTACATGGCACCAGTGTCGATGTAACCGTATCCTAATTGAGCCGCAAGAACCTTGGCCGTTGAGCTTTTTCCACAGCTCGAATAGCCATCAATGGCGATGATGATTTTAGACATTTGATCAGAAATTGCTACAGAAAGCAACTGGGAAGTCATTTCATTGTAGAACTTTGGCAAAGGTAAAAAGTTTATAGGAGTGATGCAGGGCTTATGCTGCGGATAAAGTTTGAAAGGTTTGAGTTCGTTTGAAAAGTTTGACACTGGTTTGCTTGAGTTACTATTCTCCGATCCTTCGGGAAAGCAAGAGGGGCATCTGTTATCAACTGAAAACGGCAAACCGACAACTGAAAACTAAAAATGATGAAAGAGATTAGTGGCCAGCTTCTGGATATTCCCGGTCGGCAGATTCGCCCGGTTACGATAACGATTGAAAAGGGTCGTATTGCCCGCATTCAGGACAACCCTGAAGCTCCCCAGCAATATTTGTTACCGGGTTTCGTAGACGCTCACGTACACGTGGAAAGCTCCATGCTGAGTCCGGCTCAGTTTGCCCGGTTAGCCGTTGTTCATGGAACCGTAGGCACGATCTCTGATCCGCATGAGATTGCGAATGTGCTGGGTGTCAAAGGAGTAGAATGGATGGTTGAAAATGGCCGTAAGGTTCCTTTCCATTTTTGCTTCGGTGCCCCCAGCTGCGTACCGGCCACGCCATTCGAAACCGCAGGTGCCGTAGTAACCCCTGAAGACGTTCGGCATTTGCTCACGAATTTTCAGGAAATTGGCTACCTCGCGGAAGTAATGAACTTCCCCGGCGTATTGAATGCTGACCCGGATATGATGGCTAAAATCGGCATTGCTCAGGAGCTGGGTTACCCCGTCGATGGTCACGCTCCCGGACTTCGTGGCGAGGCCGCCCTTCGCTATATTCAAGCAGGTTGCCAGACGGACCACGAATGTTTTACCGCCGAAGAGGCTCTTGATAAACTTTCATTTGGAATGAAGGTATTGATCCGGGAAGGTTCCGCAGCCAAGAACTTCGATGCGTTGATTCCGCTGTTACCCGAGCACTACCCAAATCTGATGTTCTGTTCGGACGATAAACATCCCGACGGACTGGTACTTGGGCATATGAACCTGCTGGTCAAGCGAGCCTTGGATGTATACCCCGATCATTTGTTTGAAATTCTGCAAATGGCCTGTATTAATCCCGTCGCACATTATCGCTTAGCCGTTGGGCTGTTACGCGAAGGCGATTCGGCCGATTTTATTGTCGTTGACTCTCCAAAAGAATTTAACGTTCTTCAGACCTATATCAAAGGTGAGGTTGTCGCTGAAAACGGGACTTCCTTAATCACGAGTTACCTCAGCGAACCCATTAATCAGTTTAACGCTCTGGAGAAAACACCCGCTGATTTCCAGATTGTTTCACCCGAAAAAGAAGTTTCCGTTCGGGTTATTGAAACACTGGACGGACAGTTAATCACGCCCGCCCGAATCGAAACACTACGCGTTCAGAACGGGGAATTAAGATCGGATACGGAACAGGATATTCTGAAAATTGCCGTGGTTAATCGCTATGCCGATGCTCCGCCAGCGGTGGCTTTCATTCGAAATTTTGGACTCAAAAAGGGAGCTCTGGCCTCCTGCGTAGCCCACGATTCGCATAATATTGTAGCCGTAGGTGTTGACGACGAATCCATTGCCCAGGCTGTTAATCTCATTATCCGTGAGAAAGGTGGTATTGCGGCAGTTGACGAAACGGAAGAACTGGTATTACCACTTCCCGTGGCGGGTATTCTCAGCGGTGAAGATGGGTATTGGGTAGCTACGCAATACGCTACGATTGACGCTTTCGCTAAAGAACAGTTAGGCTGCACCCTGGGCTCGCCATTCATGTCGCTTTCATTCATGGCATTACTCGTTATTCCCAGTTTAAAACTGAGTAATAAAGGTTTATTTAACGGAGAAACCTTCCAGTTTACTTCCGTTTTTGCTTAACTCCTTCTTCTATGAAAATGAATCGTTTAGGGCTGTTTCTGGCTGTCATTGGATTGGGCCTGAGTTCCTGTAGTAACCTGGAAATCCCGCAGGATGAGGTTACTCAAACGCTCACCAATTACGGAAAAGAGCATCCTGAAAATGTAGTTAACATTCACACCCGATTCGGTGATATTGAGGTTACTCTCTACAAGGAAACGCCTTTGCACCGGGCTAATTTTCTTCGACTAGCCAACAAAGGTTATTACGATGATCGGGGGTTTTATCGTTCCGTAAAAGGTGTCTGTATTCAGGGCGGAGGCGAACAACGCGATCAGCTGAGTTATACGATTCCGGCTGAATTAAATCCAAATCTGATTCATAAACGAGGAACCGTTTCGATGGCTCGTTATTCGGATAATAACCCCGAAAAACGTTCTTCCTCGACGGAGTTTTTCATTGTTACTAAAGGCATCTATTACAATGAAGAAGAACTGGCAAAGTACCCTCCGGCATTAAAAGCGATTTACCTCAAACAGGGGGGAGAAATCATTTTCGATCAGGAATATACCGTCTTCGGCGAGGTAACGAAAGGAATGGATGTCGTGGAAAAAATCGCAAAAATTCCCCTGGGTGACTTCGAGCGACCAACCGAAATTGTGAAGTTTTCAATAAAGAATAAGTAAGGAAAAAGGGAAGGCAAGCCTTCCCTTTTTCCTTACTTATTCTTTATTGAAGGTATTTCAATTCTATCATTCACTCATTCCATCATTCGCAACTAATTTCCGCACCATCCGCATCATGGATTCTTCATTATTATAAAGATGAACCTCGCTTAAAGGAATCCATTTAATTTCGTTGGATTCTTCATTGATGAGTAACTCTTTCGTAGCATCAGCCCGAAAGAGAAAGCGAACGTCATAATGTAAATGTTCCGGTTCCTGCTTACGGGCGGGAATGGTATGAATGTCAATATCAAAAATATGTTCACTAACAGGCGTTACCTCGGCTCCGGTTTCCTCCCAGGCTTCCCGCTGAGCCACGCCCTGTACATTTGGATCGCCGTCGCAATGCCCACCCGGCTGGAACCAGCGATCCAGTTTTCGGTGATGCATGAGTAAGGTCTGCGTTCCGGTCTCGTCTATAATCCAGGCAGAACCTGTTACGTGACCGATTAATAAGGTCCGATCAAAGCAGTTTTCGTGCGTTTGAACGAATTCAATCAGACGTAAACGCATGGCGTTCTCGTTTGCGTCAGAAGTTTGGTATTGTTGTACTAAATCCAGTAACTGCTGCATTCTATTTTCTAAACTTGAACCTGCAAAGTAATATATTTTGAAAAGGAACGCTTCGTTCGTTAGCGACTATACTGATAGTGAAGAAGCCATTTCCTTCTCCGTTTTTCAATGACCGATACCAGCTTGTTGCTGGCATCCTTTGCTTCTTTAGCTAAACTCATCTGGTCTAAACAACTGCTGCCAGCGAAAAGCTGGCAGCAGAGGTCTATTAATAATGATGATTGATCTGGCCTGATTAAGGCTGTTGACCTGCATTTTTCAGTGAGTCCCGTTTGGCTTTGGCTTCCGCCTTTTCCTGTCTGCGGAAGAACGGGCGGGTTAGGAAGTTATGCTGTAATGCCTCCATATTCTGATCCAGTTTCCGGCTGCTGCTTTCCAGGTATTTCAATGTCGTTCTCAGGTCTGCCGACGTTTTCTGATCATTCAATAATAAGCCTAGAGCATTATCATTCTGATTCAGTTTATTCGTAGCCGTTACTACATTAGTGGTCGCTTGGGATGCTTTATCAACCAGCTGATTTGCCGACTGACTCATTTGCTTTAACTGATTCGCCGAAGATTTGATACTGGCAAATACCGTTGTATCCGTTACTAATTCGTGAGCTAGGCTGCCTTTCGTATTCAGTCGGTTGGAATAAGATGCCAGTGATCCAGACATACGTTCCGCGTTTTGCGAAGCACGTTCGAGGTGATTAACCGTGGCTTTAAACTGTTCTGCCAGGATTGAATCCGTCAGAACGGCTCCAATGGTTCCTTTTCCACGAGCAATTTTCGAAACGAGTCCTTTGAAATCAGTGGTGATTTTCAGCAGGTTTTTGTTATTCTCCTGTAAGGTCTCCATAATCTGATCCGTCCCCAGCACTGCTTTAGCCCGGATAATATCACCGTCATCGACAGAGGCTAGCTGAGGAGTTCCTCCTTCGATTACAACAATTTTATTACCAATGAACCCTTCAGAGCTAATCTCCGCCTGAGCATCTTTATGGATGTACTCCTGGGCCTCCTTTTCGATGTTCATGGTCACTTCTACCTGCGATTTACCATAGAATTTCACAGCTTTTACCGTACCAACTTTCACCCCGGAAAACCAGACGTTATTTCCAGTTTTCAGACCACCTACGTCATCAAAAACGGCCGATACTTCTATACTTTTAATAAAGCGTTTCTGCTGACCGCCCAAAAACAATACGCCGACAATAAATATGACGAGGCCCAGGAATACAAAAATTCCTACCTGAACTGATCGTTTGTTTTCTCCTGTGCTCATTTAGTCAATAAAATTATATTCATAAAATTGTTTAACCCGCTCCTCGTCCGAAGCAAAAACTTCCTCGAAAGAACCCTGACGCTGGAACTGACCGTCTAGTAACATGGCGATTCGGTCACCCGTGGTTTTGGCACACGTCAAGTCATGGGTAATGATGATTGAAGTGGTATTATGTTGTTCCTGAACCTGATTAATCAAATTATTAATCTCGCCAGAAGTAATCGGATCCAGACCCGCCGTTGGCTCATCATAAAGCATAATCTCAGGCTTCAGAATCAGGGTTCGTGCAATGCCGATCCGTTTCCGCTGACCACCCGAAAGCTGCGAAGGCATCTGATGAATTGTTTGAGATAACCCGACATCTTCGAGGGCTTCCTCAATAGCCACATTAATCTCTTTTCTGGTGAGATTACGTACGTTACGAATCAATGGAAACTCCAGGTTTTCATAGACCGTCATACTATCGTATAAGGCACTATTCTGAAAGGAAAACCCAATTTTTAGTCGCAGAGCATCCAGTTCTTTGGGAGATAATTCGCCTACTTCCTCACCCAGTACTTTAACGGATCCTTCGTCAGCCTTTAATAATCCTGAAATAATTTTAATTAGAACAGACTTACCCGTACCGGAACGTCCCAGAACTACCAGGTTTTCGCCCTTATAAATGTTCAGATCAACGCCTCTCAGTACCGTCAGACTACCAAAGGATTTTTTTAGCCCGCGAATCGCAATGACTTTTTCACTGGTATCTATGTTTGCTTTTTTCTTCATAGGATCAGGAGATTAACGCCATTACGATTTGCAACGAAAGTAATTCTTCAATGAAGATGAGGAACATGGAAAGCACCACTGAAGTATTAGCAGCCTTACCCACACCTTCCGTCCCCTTGGAAGAATGAAATCCTTTATAACACCCTACAGCTCCAATGGTAAAGCCAAAAACGATGGACTTAGCCAGCGAAGCAAAAACGTCCGTAAACGTAACCGTATTAAAAACCTGAGTAAAATACGTTTGAAAACTCGTGGCCTCGTGCTGGTGAATATTAATAAACCCACCTAAGAGAGCTAACATAGTAGTATAGACGGTCAGAATGGGAATCATCGTCGTCGTGGCAATCACCCGACTTACTACCAGAAACTTGAATGGATTCGTAGCAGAAACTTCCATGGCGTCAATTTGTTCAGTTACGTTCATCGAGCCTAACTCTGCTCCAATATTTGAACCTACTTTACCCGCCGCAATTAAGGAAGTAACCAGTGGAGCCAGTGCCCGAACAATGGCAATGGCAATCAGGGAAGGTAACCATGAAACGGCCCCAAACTCCGACAACGAAGGCCGGGACTGATTTACGAACACAATTCCAGTAATAAAACCCGTCAGAGAGATCAACGGAAGTGACTTCACTCCTACTTCAAAACACTGTTTAACAATCTCTTTAAACTCGTAGGGAGGTAAGAACGCTTCCTTGAAAATTCGGACAACAAAAAGAAAGACGTCATGCAAATCCAAGAAAAAGCGGTTAATCCGGCTTACGCGTTTGCTGCCATCTTGGGTATCAGTTTTATTCATTCGATAGGATGGTCAAAATAGAGCACGGTTGAGCATGAACTCAACGACTCAGGGGATTTTCACGGCTGCAATTTGTCATTACTTTCCCGCAAAAGCTGTCAGTTTTCTCATGACTTTTCTAATAAAAAATCATACCTAATCAGCTCTTCGAAAAACGTGTCAGTAATGAAATTGACTTTCATTTACGCCGCGAAGATACGACGAGGTGGCAATGGCAGTACTATAGACTGTCGAATTTCCACACCCGCTGGTCTATTTTAAACCGGTCTTTATTACTAAATGATACGAATGAGCAACGTTTAGGAAAGAAAAATTTTGATTTTAAGTCGGTATTTACCGATCCGTGTAATCCACTGGCAGCAGATCGCCTACTTTTTCCCAGCCCCAGTATCCTTCGAACATAACTCCCAATGGCGGTAGCAGGCTACCATTTTCTTCCAGTAATACCGAGTCCGTTTTCAGATAGAATACCGAAGTCTGAAATGTAGGCTGACGATTTCTATGATGGCTCTGACTCAATACATAAGCCGGTTCTTCCTTTTCTCCCGTATATACGACCTGAAAGAACCCTTCAAAGACCAGCTGATCTTTTTTCAGGTATTCATCATAAGAAACCCGGGCGGTATCCAGCTTTTCTATGATCTTGGGTAGACTTGCTTTCGCCAGAATTTTATCCAGTGGATCATCTTTTCGGAAACTTCCCTGCTCTCTTATTTTCTGACGAGCCTCATTTAATTCCTCTTCCGTAGGCCGATTGGGATTAGGCATGCGGATCAGTCGTCGCAGATTAAACCCTTCTTCTTCCAGTTTTTGATTACGCAAAGATCGGACAAAGTGCATTACGGATCCTTTAAACGCTCGCTGCCGATTTTTTGCCCAGCGTTTTTGCTGGGACTTATTTCCTTCCATCAGCTCAAAACTTGGGTAACCCAAGTAAGCGACATATCCCTGACGCATTTCATACCTGAATTCAGTTAGCAGGTAGTTAATCCGATAACCCAGTTCGCGGTTTTCAATTTTCAGGACTTCGTCGGATTTCACTTCCAGCAAGGCCGTTTCCGGATCAAAGACAATAACCAACTGGTCCTCATTTAGTAACCGACACTGTTGAGCTATTTCGCTACGCCCCAGAAATTGCTCTTTGAAAATCTTAAGGTTATCGTACCAAGAGTCATCTCTTTTGCCTTTTACCCCAACCGTTTGCAGAGAATACGTTTTCGTCTGAATTTTGAATAGATAAGAGGCCGCGAGTTTTTTACGGGTATCCAGAGCTAATACCAGAGGTTCGTATCCAACGATGGAAACAATAATTTCGTAGTTACCCGCTTTTACACTTAAGGCAAACTCTCCTTTTTCATTGGTCAAAGTACCAGTTGTGGTTGTATTAATGAATACGGAAGCAAAAGCTACCGGCTCATTGGTTTTTTCATCCAGAACTCTCCCTTTCAAAACCTGATCCTGTGCCCATAAGGATTGCATTAACCAACATAAGAGAAAGGAAAACAGGTATTTCATAGTAATTACGATTTTTTCGTAATATTACTAAATTTTCGTAAATCTGTTGTAAAAGAAAACCCTGACTTCAATCAGGGTTTTCAAAGGTATTTATTAGAACGCTCCGTAGGCCCGCTCGTTGCCTTTACCAATCATATAATTGACAAAAGCCCGGTTTACAACCCGGTTTCCGCCGGGTGTTGGATAATCACCCGTAAAGTACCAGTCTCCCGTGTGGTTGGGGCAAGCTGTATGCAGGCCGTCAACCGTTTGGTAAATGATGGAAATTTGAGCGTGACAATCTTTAGGCGTTACTATTTCAGCGATTTTCTCAGAAATCTGTTCGTCCGTGAAAGGTTCATACAGGGCTTTTACGTAATTCTCCTGCGTGGCGTAACCATTATCCAGAGCATCTTTGCAGCGAGCAAAGGTTTCTTCCAGTAACTCTTCACGGTTATGCTCTTCGAGTAATTTGAGAACAGCCCGGAACGCTACGAAGTCTTTCATTTTTGACATATCGATTCCGTAACAATCGGGGTAACGAATCTGCGGAGCCGAGCTGACAATCACGATTTTCTTGGGTTCCAGTCGATCCAGCATTCGTAGAATCGACCGTTCCAGCGTAGTTCCCCGAACGATGGAATCATCAATCAGAACAATCGTGTCCTGCTTCTTTTTGATTACTTCAAAAGTCGTTTCGTACACATTGGAAACCATTTCGTCGCGAGCCGTATCATTCGTAATGAATGTACGCAGTTTCACGTCTTTTGAAATGATTTTTTCAGTACGGGGACGGAAAGATAATAAACGATCCAGATCTTCTTCGAACAGAACACCTTCCCGGATGTGACGCTTGCGTTCTTTCACCAGGTATTCATCCAGACCTTCCACCAGACCAAAGAAGGCTGTTTCCGCGGTGTTAGGAATATAACTAAAAACGGTATTGGCTAAGTCGTTATCAATTTCCTTGAGAATCTGAGGTAACACCAGTTTCCCTAAATTCTTACGTTCCCGGTAAATATCCGGATCGGAAGCTCTTGAGAAGTAAATCCGCTCGAACGAACAGGATTTTTTCTCTAAAGGCTCGCGGAATCTATGTTCACGGTATGAACCATCTGTTTCAACGATTAAAGCATTACCAGGCTGAATTTCAACGATTTCATCATAGTCACAGTTGAACGACATTTTGATCGCTGGTTTTTCTGAAGCGACGACGACCACTTCATCATCGGCATAGTAATACGCAGGTCTAATACCCGCAGGGTCACGAGCAACAAAAGCAGCTCCCGAACCTAACATTCCACACATCGTATAACCGCCGTCAAAATCACGACAGGAACGTTGCAGCACACGGGCTACATCAATATTTTTTTCAATCAGTGAAGTAAGCTGCTGATTGTCTTCTGGAAAAGATGGCTTGAAGCGATCAAACTGGCGTTGTACTTCTTCATCTAAGAAGTGACCAATCTTTTCCATGACTGTTACCGTATCCACTTTGTCTTTGGGGTGCTGACCCAGCGAAACCAGCTTGTCAAAAAGCTCGTCTACATTGGTCATGTTAAAGTTACCCGCAACGACCAGATTCCGGCTCCGCCAGTTATTCTGACGCAGAAAAGGGTGGCAGTTTTCAATTTCGTTTTTGCCGTGCGTACCGTATCTCAGGTGACCCAGCCAAACTTCCCCCGTGAAGCCGTAGTTTTCCTGAAGCCAATCGGCATTCATGAATTTCTTCGGATCTTCTTTCTCTGCTTTCCGGTATTTTTTATTGATTTTCTCGAAGATGTCTTCGATGGGCTTCGCTTCTACAGAACGATACCGGCTAATGAAGCGATACCCCGGAGAAACATTAAGCTTGATGTTAGCAACCCCGGCACCATCCTGTCCACGGTTGGCCTGCTTGTTCATAAGCAGGGCCATCTTGTTTACGGCATATAAAGGTGTGCCGTATTTGTCGATGTAATACTGGAGCGGTTTGCGGAGACGGAGAAGAGCGATCCCGCATTCGTGTTTGATTTCGTCGGACATTTAGGATGTCGTTTTGACTGCTCGCTTAATGAAGTAATCTATTTTCGTTGAATCGAAATTACAACTTTAAGCTCGGAATGGTTCAAGAAATGTTCACAAAAAATTCACACTCGCTTCAACGTCCGAATTGGACTTGGAATTGTTCAATTTTCGCAACCTTCAGCCCTAAAAGCGTCTACTTTACTTCGACACGACTGTATTTTGATAAGAAATTTCAGTAAAATAATCAGTCCAACCAAACATTTACTACCCTGAAAACGACATTATCCCAATAATGTATCTCTATATTCCCGAAATCCAGTTAATCAGCCAATCGGTTTTGATAAAGAGCAAAATAATGGGCAAGACTAACAACAGACTGAGAAATAATGCCCCCCGGGGCAGCGAGACAGGCAAAGCTTCGTCATTTGCTTTTCTGAAAAATAAGGCAAAAGGAATTTTCAGATAAAAAGCCAGGGAAACAGCCGTATTGAGTAAGCCAAAAGCAAAAAGAATCAGAAATAGGTTCAGGCTGGTTTGCTGATAGGCTTCCCACAAAGAACTAAACACTAAAAGTTTGGCCGAGAACCCCACCGTTAAGGGTAAGCCTACTAGTGAGAGAAAAGCAATCGTTAATAATACAGCAGCCAGGGGCTGTTGTTTCCCGATACCGTTAAAGCTGGAAATGGGAACGCTATTCTTGCGGCCAGAGCTCGATAAAGCGTCAATCAATACGAAACTCGCCATCGTTCCGAACAGGTAAGTCGCCAGATAAAAGAGGGCGGTTTGATTCCCCAGAGACGAAAAAGCAACCAACCCTACCATCACAAATCCCGATTGAGCGATGGACGAATACGCCATGAGTCGCTTGGCATCGGTTTGCCAGAGTGCGGAAAAGTTACCAATGGTAATGGTTACCAACGAGATAACGGCCAGCACGGGCTGAAAATTCAGCGGTAATACACTGAACAAACGCATTAATACCAAAAAAGCCGCTGCCTTGGGAGCCACCGAAAAGAACGAGACTACGGGCGTGTCTGCCGCTTCGTACACATCAGGATTCCAGATTTGGAAAGGCACAGCCGAGATTTTGAATAGTAACCCGCTCATCGCCAGGATCAGAGCCGAAGCTGATACCAATGGGTCAACGCTTAATAAGATTCTTCCGAAAGCAGGATTGGTAAAATCGAGCGTAGTGGTCAGGCCGTATAGCAAGCTCATGCCGTATAACATCAAGCCTGAAGAAACAGAACCAAAGAGTACGTATTTCATTCCCCCTTCTGAGCTTTTGCGGTCACCCCGGAATGCCGTCAGGATATAACTGGAAATAGAAACAACTTCGAGCGACAAATACACCATCAGCAGATTCGTCGCCATTGAAAGCAGGAATAATCCAAAAACCATTCCTATCAGAATAGAGAAAAACTCCCCGGACCAGCGGCGTTTCATTACCCAGCTATGCAGAATGGCAATCAGGGCTGAAAGGGTAATCAGAGCTTTAAAGAACAGAGCTTTGCCATCCAGCATCAGCATTTGATGGAATAACGCTCCGGGCGACTGGGTTTGCCATTGATGGTAGACAAACAGCCCCAGAACAGCAAAAACAAGAAAAGTAAGAAAATGGAAAAATCCACCACGTCCTTCTTCCTGCACTTCAGGTGTTATTAAATCCCAGCTAATGAGAGCCACAAAAGCCACAATCAGCCAGACTTCAGGAGTGAAGCTGGCAAGGCTGGCCATGATGTGGTCGAGTTGTTCAAGCATGTATTCAATCGCCGTAGCTTTCGCGGAGGCTGTTAAATCTTAAGTAAGAATATTGGCTTCGTATTAATTGAAGTGTTTCATGAATTCCATGACGTATCCTTCGGTAATACTAAAAACGGTTCCGGGTAAAATTCCAAAGAACAGGGAAAGCAGGGCTAGCGGGACTAGCATTACTTTTTCCCGGAAGTTCAGATCAAGCAACAGACTCTCTTCGTATAAAGACCAGCGTTTTCCCAGGAATACCCGCTGAAATGTCCAGAGGAAGTAACCCGCCCCGAGAATTAATCCGAAACCACCCAGAATCACCATCCATACCGGAATGTAAATCGAATTAAAAGCTCCTAAAAGGCTAAAAAATTCGCCTACAAAGCCCGAAAAGCCGGGTAAGCCTAAGGAAGCAAAGAAAGCAATGGCAGTTAAGCCCGTATAAGCAGGCATGCCTGAAGCTAAGCCCTGGTAATGATCAATGTCCCGGTCATGCGTTCGGGCATACACCACCCCTACCACGAGGAATAACATGGGGGAAAGGATGCCGTGGGAAAATAGCTGGTAAATGGCCGCATTGGCTCCTTCGGGCGTTAAAGCGGCTAAACCCAGTAATACAAAGCCCATGTGTGAAACGGACGAATAAGCAATTAACCGCTTCATGTCCTTCTGACTCAAGGCGTTAAAGGCTCCGTAAATAATGCTTAACACTCCCAATCCAGCAATCCAGGGAGCAAAGTAGATGGCTCCGTCAGGAAAAATTTCGTAGGCAATCCGGAAGAAACCATACCCTCCGATTTTCAGCAGAATGCCCGCCAGCACCACCGAAATAGGCGTGGGAGCTTCTACGTGAGCATCGGGTAACCAGGTGTGCAAAGGCACCATGGGTAACTTCACGGCAAAGCCAATGAACAAAAGCAGGAAAGCTACCAGTCGGGCGGATAATCCGAAGATTTCGTGTCCGGCCAGTGTACTTAGTAGAGATTCAGGAACGAAGTTTCGCCCGTCGTTCAGATACGGAATTTCGAAGGTATGTACTAACTGAGCGGGGTCGATTTGCTGACGGGCAATCAGGGTTTGCACCTGAGCCACGACATCTTCGGTGATTTCCGCCGGATTAGAGACCAGGCCAATACTTAATCCCGTTTCCGCTGGATCGATTACGGATAAGTATAAACCGATCATAACTAACAGAATAAATACCGAACCCGCCAGTGTATAAATAAAGAACTTCAAACTCGCATATTCGCGACGAGGGCCGCCCCATAAACCGATGAGGAAGTACATCGGCAAAAGCATGAACTCGAAAAACAGGAAAAACAGGAATAAATCCAGAGCCACAAAACAGCCGACGACCGTACCCATTAATAACAGATACAAAGCGTAATAAGCCTTTTCATTCGTTTTAATTTCGAAAGAAGAAACCGCTCCAACCAGCATCACTAGACTGGTCAGCCAGACCATCGGTAAACTTAGTCCATCAACGCCCAGGGAATAGTCAATGGAAACAATTCCAAACTGCCCGAGAGCCATGGTAATCCAGTCGGTATTCTCAATAAACTGATACCCCACCAGCTGCGGGTCGAAGGTATGCCAGATCCAGCTGCTCAAGACCAGATGTAACAAGCAAAGAACAACAGTAACCCAGCGATAGGTAGCCTTTACCGCCTGCGGAAGAGCAAGCAGCAACAGAGAGCCAAGAATGGGTAAAAATATAAGTGTAGTCAGTATAGGCATTGTTTCTAATTACCAGGTCCACCAAATTAATAAAGCTGCTAAGCCCAACATCGTCACTACGATGTAAGACTGCACCTGTCCGCCCTGAAAACGGCGGGTCATTTTCCCAATCGTACCGACGACATAAGCCGTTCCGGTTGGAATTCCATCTACTACGTACCGATCCAGCCAGCCCAGCATATGAGCTAGGATTACCTGTGATTTCGCACTGCCATTCACTATTCCATCGACAATAACCCGGTCAATCCAGGTGCAGAAATCAGCGAATTTCAGGAACGGATTTACGATAACAGTCTGGTATAGCTGATCGAGCGTCAACAAAGGGACGTCTGTCAACTGATCCAATCGCTCCACAGATTTATATCGAATAATGGCCAGCACGATTCCGGTTAAGGCTACCGCAGTAGAGCCTAAGGCAACGCCCAAGTCTACATGCTCCCCTAAGGGATTCAGGGAAAACAGAAACGGCAGAGATAAAACAGCCAGTACTACCAGCGGAAGTTTCTGCAACCAAGATGATTCATGTACACTTTCCAGCTCAATATGCTCATTCCTCCAGTTTCCAAAAAAGACCAGCCGCCACTGCTTCGCCATATAAAAAGCTGTTAATCCCGCCGAAATTGTGGCTGCGATGGGGAAGATCAGTTTCCAGGAATGAGCCGTAGCCTGAAAAGCTTCGTGCAGAATTTCGTCTTTTGATAAAAAACCTGAAGTTAAGGGCAAACCCGACAAAGCCGCGGCACAAACCGTATAAGCCAGAAACGTAACGGGTAATTTTTTACGAAGTCCTCCCATGAGTCGGACATCCTGAGCATCAAAGCCATGTCCGGCATGATGCAGTGAATGAATAACGGATCCCGAAGACAGGAATAACCCCGCTTTAAAAAAGGCATGGGTGAATAAATGGAACATGGCCGCATGCGGTGCTCCTACGCCAACAGCCAGCACCATCAATCCCAATTGGGAAACGGTAGAATAGGCCATTGTTTTCTTAATATCCGTTTGGGTCAGGGCGTATAATGCTCCCATGACCATCGTAATCGTACCGATAAGGGCGATCACCACCAGAGCATCTGGCGTCAGAATCGGGAATATTCGAGCAAGCAGGTAAACGCCAGCAGCTACCATCGTTGCGGCGTGAATCAGGGCTGACACGGGCGTGGGGCCTTCCATGGCGTCGGGTAACCAGACGTGCAATGGAAACTGAGCCGATTTGGCCAGGGTTCCGCAGAACAGTAGTAATCCAATGACCGTCCAATACGGATTGCTGATAAATTCGGGGCTGGTTAATACACTAAAATCCAGTGTTCCTAAACGATTATAGACTCCGAAAATTCCTAAAGCCAGCCCTACGTCACCGATGCGGTTAACAAGAAATGCTTTTCTGGCGGCTAGTACGGCTTCGGGTTTGGTATACCAAAAGCTGATGAGTAAGTACGAGCTTAAGCCCACTAACTCCCAGAAAACATAGAGAATCAGCAGGTTATTAGCCAGTAAAATACCGAGCATAGAACCAACAAATAATTGCAGGAAAGCAAAATACCGGAATCGATTCTTGTCTTCCCGCATGTATTCCAGCGAAAATAACTGCACGAGCGAAGCGATGAATAATACCAGTAACAGCATTTTCCGGGTCAAATCATCCGCACGTAGAGCAAAAGGTAAGGCCTCTGAAATCCAGGTATGGGTAACCTCAATGGTAGTAATTTGAGTCGTCTGAAAACTGAATCCCAAGCCTACTAAAGAGAAGCCCAGCCCCAGCCAACCCGACCAGGTATTGGCACTTCTTCCTGAAAGTATAAGCAGTAAAAACCCAGCGAACGGCAGAAGAAGGATAATCCAGAGCAGTAGTTCGGGGTTCATGTATGGGAACGAGTCAGAGATATTAGGACATTATATAGGAAATAATATCCCGTAAAGCTTGTTAATTCGTTGGCAAATATCCGTTTTGAGGACGGTAAAACCAATTGATTTAGTAGACAAAAGAAGTTCTTTTTTATTTATTTAGTCTATTTATAAATTAATTCACTGACTATCACTTAACGAGCAAATCATTGGAGCCGAAACCTGTTTCTTATTCTCAGACCACGATTACCGAGTTAATGATTCCGAGTTACGCCAACTTTGGAGGTAAGATTCACGGCGGTATTCTTTTGTCATTAATGGATAAAGTTGCCTACGCCTGTGCATCCAAACACGCTGGTACTTACGTAGTTACTGTAGCGGTAGAGCATGTAGAATTTCTCCAGCCCGTCGAGGTCGGGCAACTGGTATCTTTGTTAGCTTCGGTAAATTACGTTGGAAAAAGTTCGCTGATCGTGGGTATTAAAGTTGTCGCAGAATCTATTAAAACCGGAACGAAGGTGCATACTAACACTAGTTATTTTACCATGGTAGCCAAAGATGAAGAAACCAATCAGCCTACATTAGTGCCTGCTTTAGTGCTTGAAACGTACGAAGAAGCTCGTCGTTTTCTGGAAGCCATGAAGAGAAAAGAACTTCGAAAGAGCTATCAGGATGAATTAAACAACGCTAAAACGATTCTGACGGTTGAAGAAAGTTTACCTTTACTGTCGAATGAACGCTGTGTCTATTCTGGTTCCAGATGTTAACTAATCATCATCAGCGTTCATTGCCTTTTGCATACAACAGCATCCATGAAGAAAGTATTCATTGCTCTGGTCCTCATACTTACCCTTGTCGGGGCCGGTTACTGGAGCTATAAACACTACACCAAATCGTTTAGTCAGGAATCGCACGCTCAGTTTAATCAGTCTGGACTAAAAGTGCAGGTGGATTATTGCCAGCCTGCCAAAAAAGGCCGAATGATTTTTGGAGACTCGTCCAAGGCACTGGTCCCTTACGGTAAAATCTGGCGAACGGGAGCTAATGAAGCTACTCGACTAGCGATTAATAAAGATGTAAGTTTAGCCGGAAAGCCTCTGAAAGCTGGTGAATACACCATCTGGACTATCCCCGGCCCCGCCAATTGGCAAGTGGTTATTAACCAGGAAACGGGGCAGTGGGGCACGGAGTACGACCCAAGCAAAGATTTATTCCGGGCGACGGTTCCCTCCTATCAGGTTGACCAATTGCAGGAGTTATTCGAAATCAGCTTCGTTCCAGAACTGGATGGAACTAATATGCTGCTTCACTGGGATCATACGGAAGTAAGTGTTCCGATTAGAGTGCAGTGAGAGATATAAGTTTTAATTAAAAAAAGCGGTCGTTAGCATCATCTCTAACGACCGCTTTTTTTAATTAACTAAGGAGTTTTGCACAGACCCCTCTGAATCTAACTTTCATACTTCCTCAGACATTCAAACGCTGTCTAATCTTTCATTTCCGCCACTTCGTCCAGATGCACGGTATTGAAATGCTGAAAAACTTTGAGTACGATGGCCAGAGCCACTACGATTTCTGCGGCGGCTACGATAATGACGAACAGGCTAAAAAACTGTCCGGTCAAGTCTGGATCAAAACGACTGAAAGCGACTAGATTTAAGTTGGCAGCGTTCAGCATTAATTCTACTCCCATCAATACCACTATGGCGTTGCGTTTAATAATCACAATCGCCAGACCGATGCTAAAAAGCAAAGCGGCCGTTAAAAGGAAGTAGGATAAAGGAATAACCATTCGCTTCGCGTTTTTTTGAGTTTAGGGTCTTGTGCTTCAGTTCACTAACAGCCCTGTATTCATTATGTCTTTATTTATTACCTAAACTTTGCGTTTTGCCAGATAAATAGGCTGCTCCCAAGAGAGCAATCATTAACAAAATACCGGCGACTTCAAAAGGTAATACGTAATTCGTCATGATCCCTATGCCCAGATCATGAATAGTCGTCTTGCGTTCGATGGGCTCGTAATGATCCAGCTCGATTCGTTGAAAACGGGCCTTTGAGAGAATGGTAGATAATATCGCAAAGATTCCGCCTGCGGCCAGGATCCCCCAGAAAGTTCGGCGATGTTCAGTTTTCACGGTATTGGGCTGATTGGTACCCCGATCAGCTTTATTACGGGTTAGCATAATTCCGAAAACAAGTAATACCAGAATCCCACCGACGTACACCATGATTTGGGTAACCGCCAGGAAATCAGCTCCGGCAAAGACGTACAAGCCAGCAATTCCCAGAAAAGTCACCATGAGGCTGAATGCTGAATAAAGTACGTTTCTACTTACCAGTACAATTACCGCCGAACCAAGCGTGAGTATCATAAAAAACAAAAACACAAAAGCCAGCATCGTTACTCAGGTTTGGGTCGTTTGAAAACGGGTTTGAAACTCTTTCCTCCACTCGGTTTAGGCGAATCTTCCGTCGGTAGCCCGGGTTCCGGAGCTGGCAATTCAGGCAATGGTTCCACGGGTGCTTCAGCGGCGGGTTCGTCCGTAGCTTTTTTCTTGAATACCGGCTTGAAACTTTTCCGTGCGGGTTCATTTTTCGGCTCTTCCGTTACGGATTGCTCAGAAACGGATGCTTCAGGCTGTTCACTTTTCGTTTCTGCGGGTAACTCAGGAATCTCTTCAACAACCTTTTTCTTAAAGACGGGTTTGAAGCTTTTACCTCCACCCGCTGTTGGCTCATCTGGTTTCTCTTCAGCCTTCGGAATTTCCTGAATCGATTCGGTTGGTTCTGGTTCTGCCGTTTTCTTTTTGAAAACGGGTTTGAAGCTCTTACCGCCGACAGCCGGTTTTTCTTCGGCTTCCGGCTCTTCTACTTTGGGCTTATCAGGCTCTGCTCCCGGTTTTTTGAAGACGGGCTTAAAGCTCTTTGCTACTGGAGCGTCTGGGTCTGTATTAACTGGCTCCGCCGATGCTTCTTTACCTGCCGAAGCTTCGCTCTCTTTCCGTTTAAAGGAAGGTTTGAAACTGGTTGATTTTTTAACGGGTTCTTCCGTAACCGCTGGCGTTTCTTCAATCGGTGATTTCAGTTCTTCGGTAGCCTGTTCTTCGACGGCTGGTGTTTTCTTAAAACCGGGTTTGAAGACCGGACGGGCAGGTTTGGCCTCTTCGGTTTCCGAAGCTTGATTTTCAATGGGTTCCGCAGCTGGTTTCTTGAAGCCCGGTTTGAACGCGGGACGAGCTGCCGGTTTGGCTTCTTCCGACGCTGCTTTATCTACTTCGGGGTCTTCAGCTGTTTTCTTAAAACCAGGTTTAAACGCAGGACGAGCAGGTTTTACTTCCTCCGATTTCGCTTCTACTTCCTGAGTAGTTTCAGTTTCTGTCGTTTTCTTAAAGCCGGGTTTGAATGCCGGACGGGCGGCGGGCTTGGCTTCTTCCGTTACTGCTTTCGCAGCAGGCTTCGCAATTTTAGCGGCCTCTTTTTCTGCTAGGAATTGATCGTATAACTGCTTTTTCTCTTCGGCTTTTTCAGGAGTCAGGTTCGTGTAATGATACACCATATCCCGAATATCAAACTCCGAATAATCGTAGGTTTTGGTCATAGTCAGACATTCCGTGGGGCACACTGTCGTGCAGAGCCCACAGTAACAGCACTTGGCCATGTCAATGTCAAACTTGGCCGCATACAAACGGATAGACGAACCATCCGAAGCCTTACCTACTTCCCCAGTGGCCCGAATGGGCTCTATTTCAATACAATCTACCGGACAGACCTTCGCACATTTATCACAGACGATGCAATCGTCCATTTCATTGTGTAAACGGTAACGTCCGTTATCTGGCACAGGAATGGCCTCGTAGGGATAACGCAGCGTAACCATTCCGGTATCCTGTTCAAAGTAATTGGGATCGTCAACATAGATAGGTTTACGACGACGGGTCGAATCCTTCAAATGTCGCAGCGAAATTTGAAGCCCCTTCAGGCTCGTCTGGATTCCCCGTTTAACCGTTCCCCAATAGGATTCATCTCGTTCTTGCATCAGATAAACTAATTTCAACTCATACTATGCTAACTCATCGCGGCCTTAGCGAGTTCCACTTCATTTTTGAGTCGACTTACCCTATATTCTAAATACACCTCTTCGACAAAAGTACACTTATAAACAGAAATGACCACCGTTTTTCAGTAGCCATGAATAATCTTTTTAGAATAGTTCTTAATAATGAATCTTTGTACTTTCTGCTGGTTGCGGTTATGTACATAATCTTTCCGCTGAAAGCGTACATTGAAAAAAATGCCTGCTTAGGTACCGTTGCCAGCTTATATGATATAAGACACGATTTTAAAAACGGTTTCTGCTGACCGCAGAAAAGCTGGCAGCAGTAAAAAAATAATAGTACGTTAGCAAATATCGCCTATATGCCAATGCCAGCTTTTTCGCTGGCATCAACAAGTTTGTGTACTAAAACACAATTCTCAAAACGGCTTATACTACCAGCGAAACAGTTGGCAGCGGGTAAGTAAATAAATTCTTCTATCTTCTTGTATCGATTATCCACCCCAGCACTTCCATCGGTCCTCGCAAGATTTGTACCTTTATTAATGACCAGAAGTTTGAATTACCTGCGGCTAATACGAGTTGCCCCAGACTGGTTACTATAAAAATAGCTCCTGAAAACCAGCGTAATAATTCCGCATTTTCATGAACTAGTAAATCGCTTACCCAAAGTAAGATCAAGCCAATAATCAAATAGCTCAGAGCTAATTTTCGGGTGAACTGCAAGCTATATATCCAGTATACCCCAACGAAAACCATTGCCCCATTTAACTGAATATCAGGGGTAATGAATACCCCAAACGAAAAGGTATAAAGGCCGGCAATTGCACTTATGAACCAGAACGTAATGACCAAAGCTTTGGTTATCGAACGCCTGGACTGGGTTTCATCACGAAAAAGGAGCGAATTCATGGCTATTATTTTTTACATAAGTAGCCACGAATTCGCTCCAGTACTTAACCGTTTATTCAAAACAGCCTAGCAACTTAGTTAATGGCCCGTAACAACAATACCCAGTTCTTTCGCCAAAGCCTGATCAATTCGTTTCATTTTCATGAACTGAATTAGTAATTCTTCCTGCTCGGTGGCCTGCATTACTTCAGTTAATTTTTGCTTGATTTCATTCATCCGCTGATCGTTAAAGGCTTTCTTTAATCGCAGAATACAGCCGTGAGCAATCTTATCGAGCAAATCCCGTTCGTGGGGAATATAGATTTCATGCATCTTCGCCCAGTTTTCACTCAAGGGATGCCGTTCGGAAACGAAATCAATACTGGTCTGTTGGATGAGTTCTTCAGAGTGATTCAGGAAAAAGTTGGTATCAGGATACATTTCCTGCTGATCAGCCGCTCGGAAAATAGTCATAAACTGCTGATAGACGGGCGTCTCAAATTCCAGATCATAGGTTTGCCCAACCATGTATTCCATCAGCGAAACTTCATGATTACCCTCTTCCCTTACTTCTGTTTCAATAATGATAGTTCCGTATAACACCAGCAAGCGGCAAAACTCCTCTTCCTGATACGATAAAGACGAGCGTTTGGGCGGAGCGGCAGGTTGTTTTACCTGCTCAACGGCCATTAACTCCGCAAAATCGGGCTCATCATCACTGCTAAAACCACTAACACCGGGTGGTAGGTCGATGGGTGGCGATGGTATTTCCTGCTGACGCTCCTGCCGTTCGCGGCTTTTGCTGTCGTTTTTTATCCGTTCCCGAACCCGTTTGTTCGCTTCTGCTACTAACGTTTCTTCGGGCAAATCCATCAGACGGGCTGTCTGCTGAAAGAAAATCTGACGGGTAATAGCATCCGGGATTTTGGAGATGCTCTCCACCATTTCCTTAATAACCCCCGCTTTTCGGAAAGGATCATTTCCGGCATCCTGCAACAAGACCTCGGCCTTGAAGCGAATAAAATCAACGGAGTTTTTTTGTAAATAAGCTTTAAAGGCTTCCCCACCAATTTTCCGAACGTAACTATCAGGATCGTCGCCTTCGGGAAAGGTACAAAGTTTGACGTTCAGTCCTTCTTCCAGAATCAGGTCCAGTCCGCGTAAGGAAGCCTTGATACCCGCCGCATCCCCATCATATAATACTGTTATATTCTGGGTAAATCGACTGATAAGACGGATTTGTTCAATGGTTAAGGCCGTTCCTGAAGAAGCGACTACGTTCGTTATACCCGACTGATGCAGCGAGATAACGTCAGTATACCCCTCCACCAGATAAGCTACATCTTCATTACGGATGGCATTTTTGGCCTGATAAATCCCGTATAGAATGTTGGATTTGTGATAAACCTCGGTCTCGGGAGAGTTCAGGTATTTGGGCTGATTTTTATCGGCCTTCAAGATTCGGGCACCGAAGGCAATTACCTTCCCCGAAACATTATGAATCGGAAAAATTACCCTCGCCCGAAAGCGGTCAAATACCCGGGCATCGGGCCGACCATCCAGATCGCGGCGAATGGATAACCCCGCTTTTTCTAATAACTCAATCCGGAACTGATTCTGAAGAGCATCTTTGGTAAAGGCATCCCAGCTTTCAAGAGCATAGCCCAACTCAAATTGGTTGATAGTCTGACTATGAAATCCTCTTTCCTGGAAGTAACTCAGACCAATGGACTGCCCCTCATCCGATTTAAGTAGCTTATCCTGATAGAACTTCTTTGCGTAATCAAGAACGATGTATAAACTCTCCCGCTCGTTCTGAGACTGAACTTCTTCCGGTGTTTGCTCGGTCTCCTTTAACTCAATACCGTATTTTTTCGCCAGGTGACGCAAAGCTTCGGGATAACCGATTCCCTCGATCTCCATGATAAACTTGACCGAGTCACCGGCTTTTCCACAACCAAAACATTTAAAAATGCCCCGGGAAGGATTCACATTGAACGAGGGAGTCTTCTCGTTGTGAAAGGGACAGCAGGCAATCATATTCGCCCCCCGCTTTTTCAGGGTGACGTAATCATTTACAACATCAACAATATCGGCGGTTTCCTGAATCAGTTGAACCGTTTCCTGAGGTATTCGCATAATCCAAAGATAGTGAGTTGATGGTTGTCTGTTTGCCGTTTTCAGTTTGAAAATTTCCAGATCTGGTGTAAAAACAACTTCATCGCGTCTGGTCAGGGAATGGGATTCTTTGAAAGAAAACAGGAATCATCGTTTGAATAGACCCCATTAATCCACCTCTGACGATGATAATACCATAGCTACCGCCTTTTACCCAGACGAGATGAATCGCATCTCTACGGGGTATAAAATGGGCTTTCCTGAAAAATTTCTGTTCTTGGTTCGGTACGGGTGCCGTGAAAGTTTTAGTACTTTGCGACCGATCTGAAGTTCATTTCTCTTTAGCACATCATTAATCATTTATAACATCCATGAATCTGTCTTTCTCTGCTGAAACTTCTAAAGCTGAATTGTTCGATACAATCGCTGCCGAACTAGCCAGCCACGGACTTGCTATTGCTACTCAGGACCAAACTCGTCCTTGGGGCGGTTTTTTCGTGATTGACGAAGCCCAAACAGAACAGTTTGTAAGCACGTATTTCCCTATGGTTCAGATGGAAGACCTGAAAGGTTTCTCCAAATTGAGTCCTAAAATTCTGGTAGTCGGTCCCGAAAAACGTCTTTCCTGGCAGTATCACTTCCGCCGGGCCGAAATCTGGCGGGTTGTAGCGGGAACAGTTGCCGTTATGACCAGTCCAACTGATGAAGAAGGCGAAACGCGTAGCTACGAGCCCGGCGAACTCATTACGCTTCAGCAAGGCGAACGTCACCGTCTAATTGGTCTGGAAAACTGGGGTATCGTAGCCGAAATCTGGCAACACACGGACCCAGCAAACCCCTCGGACGAAGACGACATCGTTCGCGTTCAGGATGATTTCCAGCGGAAATAGACAATCGCGTTTGAGAGCGTTTGAATTTGTTAGATGAGGTTTGATTACTTTTCGTTTTACATAAGAGGTAACTTCTATTAGCAGGTAACTTCCCGAAAGTTTAAAACTTTCGGGAAGTTCTATTCACTTCAAGATTTTCAAACGTCCTTAAACAAAAAAGGTGACCCCATTAGTTGGGGTCACCTTTTTTTACTACCTATTTAAAAGGATTAGTTCAGCGATCCTTTTAGG
>CAJYHS010000221.1 GCA_913774715.1 uncultured Siphonobacter sp.
TCTGGGATTACTTGCTCACGCAGGTTACAGTCAGCCATCAGTCCAGGTGACGCATTCGTTTACGACTGATTCTCTGGGAGCTTGTCAGGGCGTGAGTTGTCTGAATCAAAACGTGTATTTGTACGGAGATCGGGAGGTAGGGATGATTCGGGAATATGTCTGGAAAAAGGATTCTCTACATTATACGAACCACGAAGTTCAGTTAACGCAGGGTGGAAAAGATGTCATAAACCATCCCACCGGCATTGCTTACCGTCCTGATTTGCCCGTTTTCATTGGTAATAGCATTCGTCTGAATAAAGAAGGAACTCTCTGGAAAGCAGTAATTTATGTCATTAACTGGGATGGATTATGGAAAACGGGAACGCTGGATGGCAATTTGATTCGAACCATTGAAGACGATGCCTGCATTCAGGGAACGCGTCCGGAATACGTAACCTATCGGGGAAACTGGGTCATCGCCACGGCTGATTACGGAAATAAGAATAACGAAGTTCGGCTCTATGACCCAGAGCGATTAAAGAACGCTTCCAAAACCTCCGAACCCGGTGTCGTTCTGAAAAAATTTAAATGTTCTCCCTGGGTTCAGAATCTACACTGGATTCCCGGAACGAGACAATTAGTCCTGATCCAAAATCACATGGAAGGCCGAAAATGGCGATTAACTTTTCTGGATTTTGACCGTTCCGTTGAACAGGGAAGCGAAGTAGTTATGAAGGTAATTGATTATACAAATACGGATGAGTTAGAAGGTTTTTCCATACTTCCTCAGCGAAATAAAGGTTTATTAGTTACTTCTTCCAGATCATTAAATACGCATATCGTCGTGCTTGAAAAATAAAAATAGGCATACGTATCGAGTTTAATAAAAAGCCCATCCAAACTTAAAAAACTCATTCGATTTATAGTGCTCAATTCCTGGCAGACATCTGTTGGGCAGGAATTGTTTTATCCCTGGTTTAGATCACATTTCAACTCTTTCTTCATGCAAAAACGTCTATTAAAAACGATTCGGAAGACATCGCTTACCGTGGCTTCGCTATCGGTACTGGCGAGTGCGACCGTAGAAGTTGCAGTGGCGAATACGCACCCGTTACGGGAGGGTATTCATCAGCCGCGTGCCCTGATTCGGGTAACAGGTATTGTCCGCGATGAAAAAAATGAGCCCATTCCTGGAGTAGCGGTGTCTAACAAAGGCACAAATCGCGGAACGGTTACGGATGCAATTGGTAAATATACCCTGGAAGTTGAACCCAACAGTAAACTGGTTTTTTCTTTCATCGGCTACGAATCACAGGAAGTAACGATTGGTAATCAGCAGGTCATTGACGTGATACTTCAGGAAAGTGCCAGTCAGCTGAACGAGGTTGTCGCGGTAGGGTATCAGACCGTCCGTAAAAGTGACGTGACAGGTGCTATTTCCAGTGTTAAAGCTAAAGAGCTGAATCTCAGCACACCAACGGTTGGTCAGGCGTTGGTAGGAAAGGTGGCCGGGGTGCAGATTTCACAAGTCAGCGGTGCCCCTTACAACAGCACGAAAATTCGGGTACGTGGGGTCGGTTCGATCAACGCCAGCTCGGACCCTTTATACGTTATTGATGGTTATCCGGCGGGTAATGATGTGTTCATTAATCCCAACGATATTGAGTCGATTGACATTCTGAAAGATGCGGCTTCGGCGGCTATTTATGGTTCGCGGGCCTCGGGCGGGGTGGTTCTGATTACTACCAAACGCGGGAAAGAAGGGAAAGGTCGCCTGGACTATGACTTCCAATACGGACTCAATCAATTGAGCAAAAAAGTAAAGTTACTTAACGGCGAAGAATTTGCCCAGCTAGTCATTGACGGTCGCAATAATACCTATCGTGACCTCATTAAAAATGCAGGAAAAAGCTGGACGGATGCGATGTTTTCGGATGATAACGCTACGCGTATTACCAAAGTGGGAAGCGGCAGCAATTCCAACAGTTTCAGCATCCCGACGGACATTTATGACTTTGCCAGTCAGACGATGATTAAGCCTAAATATAATACCGACTGGCAGGATGAATTATACCGAACGGCGGCGGTGCAACGCCACAACCTGACTTTTTCGGGCGGAACCAAAGACGTGCGTTATGCCATCAGCGGTGGCTACATGAATCAGCAGGGGATCATTGTAACGACGGGTCAGGAGCGTCTGAACTTACGGGCGAATATTGATGGTCAGGTAAATAAGCGTCTGAAAGTAGGAGCGAACCTGGCTTTAACTTCCAACCAGAACCGTGAAGTACAGGAAGGTCGCTTTAATCAGGGACCCATTTTAGGAGCACTTCTCTACATGCCCATTTTCAAGGCTTATAATGAAGATGGTTCGTTTGCCAAATTTGAAGCTTCTTCTCAGGCTCCTTTATACGCCTACCAGACGATTGAAAACCCGGTAGCTCTGGCTTCCGAAACCATCATTCGTCGCAAAGGATTACGCAGTACGTACAACGGTAACGCTACCTACGAAATTCTACCGGGCTTCAATGCCAAAATTAACCTGGGGATGCAGACGTATAATGAAAAATACGAGTATTACCTGCCTACCAGTTTAAGTAGTGGAAACTACGCTCCCGGTTCGCCCCAGGCCATTGCCGCAGCCACCGCTACGGCCCAAACATTGACGCAGGTAGATCGTCTGGCGGAATTTACGCTGAATTACAGTAAAAAAATCGGCAAGCACAGCATCGATGCTTTGGCGGGTTATACGGCTCAGAAATTTGAAAATGATCTCATTAGCTTAACGGCCCGGGGTTTCCAGAATGACCGTATTCAGGAAATTACGGGTAAGGGAGCGGATCCTTCGCTGTTTACGCTGAATTCCGGTTCCGGAAAATATACCTGGACGCTGCTTTCGTATCTGGCTCGGGTGGGTTACAATTTCGATGATAAGTATTTCTTAACGGGTTCATTCCGTCAGGATGGTTCGTCCCGTTTCGGTCCGCTGAATAAATGGGGCGTGTTCCCCTCCGTATCCGGGGGCTGGAATATCTCAAAAGAGACTTTCTATGATGATTGGTTAGGAGCGGGTTCTTCGCTGAAGTTACGCGGAAGTTGGGGTTTAAGTGGTAACAACAACATTGGTAACTATAGCTTCCAGCAGGTGATGAACAGTCCGGGTGGGGTAGTGTTCGGTAATAATTCCATTGAATCGGCGATCTGGTCGAACGTCATTCGCGATGCCAGCCTAGGTTGGGAATCCACCTCACAATACAACTTTGGGGTAGATGCGGGCCTGTTTAACAACCGACTCTTTGTAATGGCCAACTACTATGTGAGCCGTTCGTTTAATCTGCTTTTCAATCAGCCCCTGTCAGCGGTTTCCGGTGCGGCGACCATGTTAACGAATTTGCGTGATTCCCGGGTGCAGAACAAAGGCTGGGATTTCCAACTCGATGCCCGCGTGATTTCCACGGCTGATTTTAAACTGAATGTGAGCGGTAACATCTCCATTAACCGTAACAAGGTATTGAACATGGGTGGGGCCAGTACGATCATCACCAACGGTGCCGAACGTTCGTACCTGACGCACATTACACAGGAAGGACAACACATTGGGATGTTCTACGGATTTAAGGTAAAAGGAATGGTTCGGGAGTCGGACATGGAAAACCTGGCAGCGGATAATGCTCAGTATAATTCCGCTACGCAGTCCTTCCCCCAAGGTTATCAGATCAAAGGACCTGCCCGTTCCGCGGCTTCCAGTAACCCACTGCAACCCGGCGATCTATACTTTGAAGATGTCAATGGCGATGGTGTAGTAACGGATGCGGACAAAACCGTAATCGGCTCGCCTCACGCGAAGTTTACGTACGGCTTTGCGATTAACGCGACGTACAAAAGCTTTGATTTTAGCTCTTCTTTTAACGGCTCCTATGGTAATCAGGTTCTTGATGGTCAGGATTATTACCTCTTCAATATGGAAGGTTCAGGTAATCAGTATTCCATCGTGAAAGATCGCTATCGCTCAGAAGCTCAGCCGGGGAATGGTCAGGTATACCGGGCCGCCCGGGGGGGCACGCAAAGCAACAGCACGCGTCTTTCGACTTTCTACTTACAGGATGGTTCTTTCCTGCGTTGTACGAACCTGATGCTGGGTTATACCCTGCCTTCGAAATGGTTCACGGAGCGTGGTTTGAGCAATGCCCGTGTGTACGTTTCGGTAGATAATGCCTTTACGCTGACGAGGTATAAAGGCTACAATCCTGAGGTGGATTATAACAACGGAGCCAACCTGACGCCCGGTGTGGATTATGGAAAATACCCGCTGGTTCGGGGCTATAACGTAGGGGTGAAGCTGAGTTTCTAATTCCGAAAAAGACCTGTTCTTTTTCCTAATGAATGACAATCATGAATAAACGATTTATACAGATTGCCAGCCTGATAACAATGTTGTCGCTGGGCTCTTGTGACAAAAACTTCGTAGTAGAATACGATCCTAACGCGATTCCTACTGAAATTTACTTTCAATCCGAGAGCGATGTAAAATTGGCCGTGAATGGAGTGTATCAATCCCTTCGCAGTTCGAATACCGTGGGTGAAAACAGTGGTTTATTTACGGATGAACGCTCGGACGACACCGGCCGGAACGATAATCAGTCGAATGCCGGAGAACCCTTTCAGTTTAACGATTTCTCATTACTACCCAGTAATACCAATCTAAAGAACCATTGGCTAGCCTTATACGAAGCCATTTCCCGCTGTAACCTCGTGCTGGATAACGTTGATAAAGTAACCTACAGCGATCCGGCAACGAAGGTGAATTATCAGGCTGAAGTAAAATTCGTACGGGCATTCCTTTATTTTCAACTGGTTCGGAAGTGGGGAGATGTGCCCCTGGTATTACGACAATTGAAAACCAAAGCAGAGGTGGACGAACATACCTTCCGTGAAAAGAAGGAGAAAGTTTACGAGCAAATTGTAGCGGACCTGAAAGAAGCGGCGGCCAGCACCTTACCCGATCATCAGCCCTTGGCCTCGAAAGGTCATACCTCTAAAGTGGCAGTTAACGCTTTGTTAGGCAAGGTATATCTGACGATGGCAACGACGCTGGATCAGACCAATCGGACGGCTAACCTGAACCTGGCAAAAACGCATTTGACGGAAGCTTACAGCAAAAAAGCATTCGGTCAACTGAAGGATATTCCTTATGCGGATGTGTTCGATGTTAACAAAAAATCGACGAATCAGGAAATCATCTGGCAGATTGTGAACCGTCAGGGCGATGTGAATTATGCGTCCAGCATTGCCGCGAACAATCAGGCGAAAGGCGAGACGATTAATTCCCTGAAACCCGGCACGGGCATTGGGGGAAACGTTACGATGGATCTGGTGAAGGAATACGAAGAAGGGGACCTTCGGAAAGATTTCTCCATGAAATTTGCTAACGATGCGTCGGTAAGAGACTGGTTCATTACCAAATACCGTGATGCCAGTGCCGCGGCCAGTACGCTTGGATATGGCGGGAACGACTGGATTTTACTACGCTATGCCGATGTCATTCTCATGCTGGCGGAGGTACATCAATACCTGGGCGAAGAAGCCACGGCAATTCAGTACCTGAACATGGTGCGGGAACGGGCCAGCCGACCGACGTATCAGGACATGCAGAATGATGCTGCTTATAAAGCGAAATTTCCAACGCTGAAACTGGCCATTCTGCACGAACGTCGGGTGGAGTTAGCCTTTGAGCACCAACGCTGGTTTGATCTGCTTCGCACCTTTACGCCACAAGAATTAGTGACTTACTTCAAAAATAAATCGCAGGCTGATTTTGGTATCGCCAAACTCTCCAATTTCGGAACAAAGGATATTTATTACCCCATTCCTTTTGACGAGAACAAGCTGAATCCTGAGAAAATGTACCAGAATCCGGGGTATTAATTTTTCAGATTTCATGAATAGAGAAACAGCCCGCCGAGCATTCGGCGGGCTGTTTCTCTATTCATGAAATGGGCACGCTGAATGGCTTTCTCTCCTTGCAAAGGTTCGTCATTGAAGTAAGTTTCTTCGCTCGGGATGACAGAAATGGGCGAAAACACGAAATCCCCCACCTGTCATCTCGACCGAAGGGAGAGAACTTACCTGAGCTGGAGATCACCCTTGTTACGGGAGAGCACCTCGGAAGGCCAGTAAGGTCCTTCGCTTCGCTCTGGAAGACAGAGCTAGCTAGAGATCAGATGAGTTGTTACTAAATTATCACATCCCTCTGTCATCTCTACCGCAGGGAGAGAACTTACCTGAGCTGCAGATCACCCTTGTGATGGGAGAGTACCTCGGAAGGCCAGTAAGGTTCTTCGCTTCGCTCTGGAAGACAGAGCTAGCTAGAGATCAGAGGGGTTAATAAATTATCCCATCCCTCTGTCATCTCTACCGCAGGGAGAGACCTTACTTAGGCTGGGGATCACCCTTGTGACGGGAAAGTATTTCGGAAGGCCAGTAAGGTCCTTCGCTACGCTCTGGATGACAGATGTTTGAGTGAATTAGTTGAAAACAAAAGCTGCCAGCAAAAAAGCTGGCAGCTTCGCAAATATTGGTGTTTGGACAGACCTCACCTCCAACAATTATTTTTTAATAGTATTTAGTAAAGCTTTACGCTTCTTGTGCTCTTCGATATTCCAGTCAAACCCCCAAAGCTTGGTATACACCTGTAACGCTGGTAAGCCAATACTTTTTCTGCGTTCATCCACTTGCTCTGGATTACTTAGTGGTTCGACATACCACTCCTTTGTAAGAGTATCCATACCAATCTGAGTTCCATACATTTGTTCGCCACCGCTTTCTATGGCAACCCGATCTTCCAGTAAAGCTAAATCAGTGGATTCTGCTTGGTTGGCTTTTACTGCTTTTCGCATAATTGGTAAGTAATGTTTCATAGTAGGCAAATTCGAATGCTGAATTACCATGAAAAGGGTCTGGCTGGCTTCTTTACCAATCTGTTTTCTGCTCAACCAGCCGTATCTATTTAATATAGTCTTTACTTCCTGCATATGAAGGGAGTCTTTCAGAGCGGCCTCTTTCCAGAAGGTTTTAACCTGCATAGATTCATAACCATATTTTTCAGCAATAGGAGTATATGCTTTTCTCAATTGCTGATCGGCCGCCCGAATTTCTAGCAGTCGATTTTTGACGGACGTAAGGTTAGTTTGACCGGAAGAAAGAGCGGGAAGTAATAAAAATAAAGAAAGTAATTTCATCAGAAAGAATGTATTTAAGTGACAAATCAAATACACCCTTTCTAAATTATACTAAAAAATTTCGCTCTTGTAGTAGATTCTTACCGGGTCATCTCGAACGCAGTAAGAGACCTTACTTAAGGGTACGGGTAACTATGACTGTAACCAAACTGGTTTGCTACAAAGAACGCGTTCGAGAATTATCGTTATGCTCTGGATGACAGGGAATTGAATGGGTTGGCAGAACAAAAAGCTGCCAGCTTTTCTGCTGGCAGCTTTTCATCGAATAGGTTTTCAAATCAGGAAAGTTTTACGAAGCCAGACTAACTTCCTCAGCCTGATATAATTCACTAAGGATGGATAAGACTTCATCAATTTCTTCCAACGTATTGTCAGCTCCGAACGAGAAACGAACATTTTCTTTACCAAAACTGGTAGGAATCTCCTGTAATACGTGCGAACCTCCGGCGAGATTGGAGCAGGCACTACCGCCTGAAACGGCGATGCCACGACGGTCAAGTGCTTCGACTAAAGAGCAGGGGCCGTCGAGCAGGGGAAAAGCGACGTTGATCAATCCGGGTAAGCTCTCATCGAGGCTTTGACATCGACCATTCAACAAAACGCCAGGGATCTGCCGCTGAATTTCGTTAATGAAATGTTGTTTCAATGAATTCAAATGGACGATGTTCTGCGTTTGATGGGTTATCGCCAGCTCCAGAGCCTTGGTTAATCCTACAATACCGGGAATATTTTCCGTTCCCCCTCGCTGGCCGCCTTCCTGACCACCTCCACTGAGGAGGGGCGGTAAGCGATGTACCTTGCGGGCAAATAGAAGCCCTACTCCTTTAGGTCCCCGGAATTTGTGAGCCGAAGCTGTAGCAAAATCAACCGTAGCAAGGTTTACGGGTACCTTGCCGATGCTTTGAACGGTGTCGGTATGAAAATAGGCACCGAATTGTTGAGTCAGCGAACCTACTTCTTCCAGATTCAAGAGCGAGCCTAGTTCGTTGTTCGCGTGCATGAGGCTAACTAGTCCCTTGGGATGTTTTTCCAGCCATTGGGTCAAATCAGGAATGGAAACCTGGCCCTGCTCATCCAGTTTTACGTAGTGAATCTGAATTTGACCGGCCTGTTCGAGCTGCTTAAGCGGCAAAAGCACGGCTTTATGTTCAATTTTTGAAGTCAGAACGTGACGAATAGCATACTGCTGGATGCTGCTTTTCAGAGCGAAGTTATCGGCTTCGGTTCCACCCGAGGTAAAGACGATTTCTTCAGGGGTGATGTTCAGTAAATCAGCGATTTGACGACGGCTGGATTGAATGACTTTTTTTGCTTCACGGCCCGCCCAGTGGTTAGACGAGGCATTACCAAAATGGTGTGTAAAATAGGGTAAAATAGCTTCCAGAACGGCAGGAGACAGAGCGGTAGTCGCGGAGTTATCTAAATAAATACTCATGGTAAAAGGGCTGATGAAGGGTTGATAAATGTATACGTTACTAACACAAGGACGCACTGACCTGAGTTAATGAATGGATAGAATGATCAAATGAAATCTCGTGACAAACGAGTATATGGCTTAACTCATCGATGATGAGCAGGCAATCCGGTTCCTTAAATTCGGGAAGAAAGACATCGCATGTTGGGTTTATAGTTCCTAAAAACGTTAGGCAGGTTAGCACTGATTCCGCGTGGGAAAGTTGCTAAGGATTCGTCGAGCCTGTCTCTCCTCCTTTCTGTATAAGCCCCAACTACCAGTAGTAATTGAAGACGATGCAAAGTAAAATTTGGAAAATGAATAAAACAAATAAAGTCTATAGAAATAATAGATTAATTCGATTTCATGAAATCGACAAATGAATAATATCTTGATTTACAGGTTTTTAATGATTTGACATTTTTGTAAAAAACAAATAGGTTACTCTATTAATAAGGCAATCTTGATTCATTCCGTAGGTTTAGTACACCAAAGAACAGATGCCTATGAAGTTATTACTGAAGATCACAACCTTTCTTTTCTGCCTACCCGCCTTGTTGTTTGCTCAGACCCAATCGCAGGAGGGGGCAACGTTACTTCGTCCGCGAGGGGGCTTACCGTTCTTCTTTGAAAAAATAAAAGCGGGCAAGCCTATAACGGTGGGCTACCTCGGCGGCAGTATTACGGAAGCAGGAAATGGTTGGCGAGAGCAGTCGTTAACCTGGTTACAGAAAACGTACCCCCAAGCTAAATTTCGGGAGATTAACGCGGGTATTGGTGGCACGGGTTCAGATTTAGGCGTTTTTCGGGTACAAACGCAGGTACTGGATCAAAAGCCCGATCTGGTTTTCGTAGAATTTGCAGTGAACGATACTGGCAAAAAGCCCGAGCAGATTTATAAAGCCATGGAGGGAATTGTGCGGAAAACGTGGCGTCAAAATCCGGAAACTGATCTCTGTTTTGTATACACGCTGACTTCAGATATGGCCTTAACCTATCAGCAGGGGAAACTGCCATCTTCAGCTTTAGCAATGGATCAAATTGCCGGGCATTACGGAATTCCTAGCGTTTGTATGGGACTGGAAGTGGCAGCTTTAGCCCATCAGGGTAAGTTGATTTTCAAGGGAAAGCCTGAAGATATGCCTGACAAAATCGTGTTTTCCGCTGATAATGTCCATCCCTATCCTGAAACGGGACACCGATTATATACCGAAGCTCTGTCAAAAGCTTTAAAGCAACTGGCAGCAATGAAAGTAACTCCGAAAAAACGGACGTTAGGCAGACCTTATATAAAAGATAACTGGGAAGCCGCCCGCATGATTTCGGTGGATGAGCTGAAAAAACAAGGCAGCTGGATTACCCTTACTCCAGAAAATGATCCTGTCGCTTTGGCATTGAAGCATCGTTTTTCAAGTTTACTAAAGTCCACCACGCCGGGAGATTATATCGAAGTACAAATGAAAGGTCAGGCTTGCGGATTGTATGATGTCATGGGGCCGGGAACGGGGCAGTATGTGATGGAGGTCGATCAGGATTTTAAACAAACGATTTCCCGATTCGATGCCTATTGTACGAATTACCGCTCCAATTTCTTCGTAGTCCCTACGCAGCCCAATCAAACGCATACCATCCGATTTAGAGTTTCTGATGAGAAGGTAGATAAAGCAGCTATTCTGAAAACCCGAAATCAGGCAATGAACGATGCCCAACGCTTTCAGGAAAATGCCTGTTATGCGGGTAAGTTATTACTGGTTGGTGAATTAGTACCATAATGAAAATCATCCATCGACAAGCGTAATTAACCATTACCCACCACTTCAGTAAGAGCAGTTGACAGAAGATAAAATCAGTCGTATATTCCTGAACATTACCTATAAACGACTCGAATGTATGCTCCCCTTTGTCCACTCCCTGACGGGTTCGGTTCACCTCATTTCCGCTATCATTGCCATGATTAGCGGAGCTTACGTTTTATTGACTACGAAGGCTACCAAACGACACCGACAGGTGGGTTATATTTACGTAGTAAGTATGTTACTTTTGAACATTACTGCTTTCTGGATTTATGACTTATTTGGTCGTTTTGGCCCGTTTCACATTGCCGCCATCTTTAGTTCAATCTGTATTATTGGCGGAATGTTACCCATAATTTTCAGAATCAAAAACTGGATTTATTACCATTATTTCTTCATGAATTGGTCGACCATTGGCTTATACGCGGCATTCTGGGCGGAGACTTTTACACGCATGAGTAGTGGTAAAAACTTCTGGCCTTTGGTGATGATTGCTACGATGATAACTGTTTCCGTCGGAGCTTATCTGGTTAATCGAAATAAAGAGAGATTACTTGCTAATTTTAAATAGATGGGTAATCCTTACTGACATAAGGCTGTCACTAGTGATGTAGACCTTTGTATCCATTCTCACTAAGACTCGAATGGATATGTCTATCAAAATGAACGCCGGGATTATCACTGCCCGATTAGCCGAAACGAAACGTTTTTATCAGGAAGTATTTCAGTTTGGAATCACGTTCGAAAACGATTTTTTCGTGCTTATGCACACGCCTGATCGAAAGGCTGAAATCAGTTTTATGTTACCTGAACATCCTTCGCAGCATTCGTTATTTCATCCTGAGTTTGGTGGTCAGGGCGTTTTCCTGACGCTGGAAGTTCCGAATGTAGACGAAGAGTACAAACGTATTCAAAACCTGTCGATCCCCATCGTCATTGAACTGCGAGACGAGCCCTGGGGCGACCGCCACTTTGCCATTACCGATCCGAATGGGATTGGAATTGATGTAGTAACGTATTTTGCCGTTAATGAGTAAGAAGTTATGTCAGAAAATCCCGATCTAATGTTATATAGATCGGGATTTTTTATTTAGGTAAGTACACGGTAAAAGTAGCTCCCTGGCCCTGCTCACTGCGAGCGGTAATAGCTCCACCGTGATTGGCGGCTACTTTTTCGCAAATGGCTAGTCCGACTCCCGTTCCAGCAAATTCATTTTTGCCGTGTAATCGCTGAAATACCTGGAAAATACGCTTGACATATTTTTCGTCGAAACCCACACCATTGTCACGAACCTCAATGCGGTAATACTGCTGAGTTTTACGGGTAGGTTTGGCATAGCTTGGGAGTGCGGAAGCTGTAATCACTTCCGACTGAATCTGAATGACTGGAGAAAATCCGTCCCGCCGGAATTTGATGGCATTTGACAGCAGATTTTGGAACAATTGATGCAATTGGGAAGCGTCACCCATGACCGTCGGTAAAGGAGTCAATTCCACTGTAGCGGATGCTTCCTGAATTGACACTTCCAGGTCGTTCATTACTGTTTTTACTACGTCGTCCAGTGAAATATTGTGAGCCGAAATTTGCTGGGTTGTAATCTGTGAAAAATTCAGTAAGTCATGAATCAGGGTGGACATACGACCTGCTGCCGTCTGCATCCGATCCAGATAGACAATACTACTTCCCAAATCCTCGCTATGCTGTTGTTTGATTAACGTGCTGAATGACTGTATTTTACGTAAAGGTTCCTGTAAGTCATGCGATGCAATGTAAGCAAACTGCTGTAACTGTTCATTGGATCGCTGAAGGTCGTAAACCGATTCCTGCAATTCTCTCGTTCGTTGCTGCACCTGTTCATCGAGCTCGTTAGATAAATCCCGATAGCGGGCTTCACTCTCTTGCAAGGCCCGATGAGCTAATACAATGTCGGTAACTTCTGTACAGACTTCCAGAACGCCCGTCTGCCGATTGCCTTCGTAATAGGGCGTTAGTAAAATATTGAAATATCTGGATTCGAGCTTCCCGTCTTTGAGGATAGGAATTTCCAGAGCGTAGGCCTGATCGGGTTCACCGGTTTGATAAACCATGCGGCAACGCTCTACAAAATCATGGCCTTTCAGTTCAGGTAAAGCTTCCAGTAAAGACTGACCAATCAAATCATTCTCCCGCTGAATCAATGACAGCATGGTCTGATTAATCAGCTCGATGGTTAATTGCTCTCCCTTAACCAGTAGCATGGCAACCGGAGCCTGTTGAACCAGATTACGTAAGCGAATTTCAATCTGTCGTCTGGATTGGTTCAGATTAATCTGAGCTCTTACTTTGGTTAATAACTCTTGCCCCGAGAAGGGCTTCACCAGATAATCATCAGCTCCCGCTTCCAATCCGTCAATTCTTGCCTCCTGACCCGCACGTGCGGATAGAAAAATGAGCGGAATATGAGCGGTAGTAGCGTTCTTCTTAAGATTGGCCAGTAAATCTTTTCCATCCATAACCGGCATCATGATGTCACTAAGAATCAGGTCCGGCTGTAGGGAATAGGTTAATTTTTCAAGAGCATCGGCTCCATTGATAGCCGTATGAATCGTAAAATAAGGTTCGAGTAAACGTGTAAGATAGGCTCGCATGTCAGCATTATCGTCCACGATTAAAATTTGCGTATTTTTATCGACAGCCTCATCCCCTGAGTCCAGGCTTTCTTTTCCGGGTTTGTCATCGTCAAGCATCGTACTGGCTTCTTTCACGAAAGAATCAGCCAAATGGCTGATACCAATGGTAGAATGTTCTTCGATGATCTGGCTGTCGGGTAAATGGCTCTTGCCCAGGGGAATTCGAACGGTAAAGGTGGTTCCTTCTCCCTCTACACTGGTGAGCCCAATGAAGCCCCCGTGTAAACGAACCAGTTCATGAACCAGCGAAAGTCCAATCCCACTGCCTTCATAGGTACGTCCCCCCGCATTTTCCACGCGATGGAAACGTTCAAACATATGCGGAAGCTCTTTTTCGGGAATCCCTACTCCTGTATCAGCTACCCTTAAAACAGCCTCGTTACCTTCAGTGGTTAGAGAGACCTGAACCTTTCCTTCAAGCGTATATTTAAACGCGTTTGAAAGTAAGTTGAGGACAATTTTTTCCCACATTTCAGCGTCAGCATAAACCGGTGATGGCATGGGCTCACACCTCACTTCAAAACTTAAACCGGCCCGTTCAATGAGCGAACGAAAGCTACTCGATAGATCCGTTGTGAGAGCGACCAGATCGACGGGGCGGTAGGTAGCCTGAACCCGATTTGCTTCAATTCGACTGAAATCTAATAGGTTATTAACAAGTTTTAGTAAACGTAAAGCATTGCGATGCGTGGCCTCAACGGGTGCTTTATAAGGGGAGGTAACTAATTGATCGTCTCTGAGTAACTCTTCGAGTGGACCAAGCATCAGCGTTAATGGCGTACGAAATTCATGACTGATGTTGCTGAAAAAGGCCGTTTTAGCCCGGTCAATGGCGGCCAGAGCTTCAGCTTTTTTCTGTTCTTCCTGGTAAGCGTATACATTCGAAAAGGCCGTATTGATGGTATTGGCAAGTAGAGCGTAAAAGTTCAGATAATCCTGATCAATGGCCCGGTGTGGACTTACGCCCGCTAGTAAAAATCCGATGGGTTGCTCTTTCGTAGAAATTAAAATCGGTAAACGAATAAGGGTGTGCGGAGAATCTTCATAGGTGCCCCCTTCAATCAGTGCTAGTTGCTCCCTTACATTGTCAATGGTTAAGGTTTGCGATAGATCCTGAAGCCACTCAGTAGACTTAATGTCAAGCTCCAGTAACGCTTCAGGAAGCTGATAATGAGATTTTAATCCCGTACTTTGCTTCAGGATTGCTTTTTCTCCGGTGGAGTCGAGTTCGTAAAAAAGCAGGTAGGGCAAATCCAGACTAAGGTCTTCCTGGATAGTGGCGATGCTGGTATAAATTTCTTCATTTTCTTTCGCCTGACTCGTAACGGCAGCAACGTCCCGAAGCACCTGCGTACGACGAGCACTCAGCATCTTATCCGTTGATTCAGTAATGGGGTGAAAGATACCCCCCACTTCACCAGATTCATCGCGAATGGGAGCAAAGGAAAAAGTCATAAACGTTTCTTCCAGATAGCCGTAGCGATCCAGAAACATTCGCTGATCTTTGATGTAAGTCCCTTCTCCCTGTTGACCACGCGTAAATTTATCACCTACGACGGGCAATGCCGTCTCCCAGCAAATTCTAAAATTCTGTCCCATGGATTCCGGGTGCTTGGCACCACAAATGGGACGGTAACTATCATTATAAATCTGAATCGTTTCTGGTCCCCAGGCAATTAGAATGGGAAAGGTAGACGAGAGGCATAAACTCACCGAAGTACGCAAACTCTGCGGCCAGGTTTCAACGGGTCCCAGAGCAGTTTTTGACCAGTCCATTGAGCGGATTAACTGACCCATTTCGCCCCCACCAGCTAAAAATTGTTCCGAAGATTCGGTCTCATTCATACGTATTGTACTTTGAAATATTGTCAGAATAGGTGTAGGTAATAAGATCAGTTAATAGAGCTGATCAGTGTAATTTTCGTGGTAATGAACTAATATTTATAATCGTTATACTTTGAAATTGTTTAGAGCTATGCCTTTACAAAGTGTTAATTGTACATTTATTTTAATCAGGGTTAAGTATCTGGAATGCTACTTAAACTGTAGAAGCTTGACTAAATTCATTAATCTCGACCTATGATTTCTGCTTTTCGAATGATCCTTTTCCTTTTATGGCTTCCTATCTTATCCTATTCATCTGAGGGACAGCCATTTGCAAAAGGTGTTCACCGCATTCTCTTCCTCGGCAATAGTATCACCTATAACGGGCAGTATGTAAATGATGTAATTGCCTCACTTCGAATAAAGTACCCGAAAAGTACTTATGAGTTCATTAACGTCGGGTTACCCAGTGAAACGGTTTCAGGACTATCAGAGCCTAATCATGCCGAAGGAAAATTCCCACGCCCTGATTTGCATGAACGCCTGCAAAGGGTGCTGAATCAAACCAGACCAGACCTGGTTTTTGCCTGTTATGGCATGAACGATGGCATTTATATGACCTTTGATTCTTCCCGGTTTCAGTCTTTTCAGTCGGGCATTCATTGGTTGCATACGGAAGTAGAAAAATCAGGGGCAAAGATTGTTCACCTTACACCCCCAGTATACGATGAAGAAAGAGCAGGTGTGCGGGGTTATGCTGGCGTTCTGGACGATTATTCAGAATGGCTTATGACTCAGCGTCAGGTATTAAACTGGAAGGTCATTGATATTCATTCCCCAATGAAGAGTTATGTCTCTATTAAGAAAAAAGAGAATCCTGATTTCTTTCTGGCTGAAGATGGAGTTCATCCGGGGGCTTTGGGGCACTGGTTAATGGCCAGGGAAATTTTAAAGTATATGATGGGTAAAGATTCAGAAGAGCTGACCAGGGCCGAAACGTTTGAAGCCTTTGTTGATACAGATAAGTCCAAAGAATTATTGATGCTGATTACCCGGCAACAGGAGATTTTAAAAAATGCCTGGCTTTCTTCTACGGGTCATCAGCGGCCAGGTCTACCAGCTGGAATGCCACTCAATGAGGCAAAACAACAGTCGGTACTACTAGAAAAGCAAATTCATAAATTGCTTCAGTCCAGGTAATTGCTAATCTAATCAATTTTTGATCAAATGGATATTACTTTTCCGTAGCCCCGGTTCATGCTACAGGTTCTACAATAACGAATAGATCAAATCATGAATTTCGTCAATCGGAGTTTGAGAAATCCAGCAGAGATCGACCGAACCAGTGTTTGGCTCCTTTATATTTTTAGCTTATATAATCTTCTGGTTATCAATTTTTAAAGCAAGTCGGCTCTTAGATTTCTAAACTCCATTTCTAAAAGAGTTGGAGAAAACCTACTGCTGCGTTCCAGGGCGTTTATCGTTAAACACAAATGATCAAGCTGAGGGATTTCATAGCAATAGTGCTTGAAAAAAAATAAAAAAGGCGATTCTCTACCAGCAGAGAATCGCCTTGAAATCAGTAATGTGTATCGTTAAGGCAGAGCGACTTTAACAGCTTGAGTTTTGGCTTCGTTTTCCAGTCGGATGAGATAGAGTCCAGAGCTGAGAGCCGAGGTCTGGAATTCCACGGGATTCTGACCATTTTCGAGTTCCATCTGCTTGC
>CAJYHS010000222.1 GCA_913774715.1 uncultured Siphonobacter sp.
TAATGCCTCAGTAGATCAGATGAAAAGGGAAGACTTCGAATGAGAAGATTTTATCTACCATTCCTGACATTTAAGTCTTACTTTTGGTATTCGCTTAAAAACTAAAAAACAGCTCCGCAAGACAGAACTGTTTTTTCCCTTAACCAAAACTTTGTAAAAATTCTACGCCCCAAAATTATGTTAATTCTCCAAGCTATCATATCCCACATTTAGGGGGATATATGGAAAAAATTGGGTGATTTATCTGGCTATACCGGGTAAATTGTCCCGAAATAGATGCAAAAGTTACTGGTAAGTCTATTTTTATTTCTGGTCTACGGAACCGGGCTAAGCCAGCCTAAACCCGTTTTGTTAGATCAGTATTCGGTTACGGAAGGACTGTCCCAAAGTGAGGTAACCTGCCTGCTGAAAGATCAGCGTGGGTACGTGTGGCTGGGGACTCAAAATGGACTGAATCGCTTCGATGGACATCAGTTTGTTCATTACCATCACCAGCCTTTTCAGGCTCATACGCTTTCCAATGACTACATCCTTTCTTTGGCTGAAAATCGGCAACATCAGCTTTGGATTGGTACCCGCCAAGGATTGAACCAACTGGATTTGTCCACGGGGCTTTTTACCCGCATTGGTGAAAGTGAGCATTCCTATAAAATTACCTCTAAAGCTTTAGCTATTGACCCCCAGGGTTTTGTATGGGTAGGCACTACCAATGGCCTCTTTCGGATATCCCCGAAGGTGGGTCAGGATTTTGACTTTAGCCAACTCCTCCATACGCCTGACTATTTCCTGCCAGACCGATCCGTCCAAGCCCTACATCTGGATTCCAGTGGCTATTTATGGGTAGCAACAAATCAGGGCTTATACCGCATTTCACCAGAAATCAATCGCCGACGCTCCGTAACGCTCTGGAAAACTTTTGGCCGTCACATTTACGCTATTACTCAGGATTACCGGCAACAACTTTGGGTTGGCACGGAAGAAGGGCTGAATCGTGTCGATCACCAGTTTCCCACTCGCACTACGTTACAATGGGCCTCCGATCAACCCATTCTTGCCTTATTGGCGAGTCATCAGAAACAGCTATGGGTAACCGTAGCCAATGAAGGGGTGTATCGTTTTGATTTACGCACACCCAATGAATTGCCCCTTCTTTCTCAGTGGATCGCGGATACCCGCAATCGGAAAGGGCTGAAAAGCAACCGGATTACCTGTCTATTTGAAGGTTCCGATCCAAAGGAAGATGTCTTATGGTTAGGCACCCGCGATGCAGGCGTTCAGGTCTTTAGCCAGTCAAAAAACAATTTTCAGCATTGGGAATCTTTCTTAACCCCTACGCCCTCGTCGCAGTTATTTTTATCCATCTATACGGATCGTCATCAGGATTTATGGATTGGAACGTATCATGGGTTATACCGACTTAATCGGAATACCCTGCAAACTAAATATTACCCGGATGCAGTCGTAGGCGGAGCCGTGAATGCCTTTCAAGAAGATACGCAGGGAAATTTATGGGTGGGTGCAGAAGCGGGACTTTTCCGTTACCAACGCTCCAAAGATCGGTTTGAACCGATTCCACTAAATAAAGGAGCGTTACAAATCAAATGCTTATATGAAGACCGGCAGCAACAACTCTGGATTGGCACGGATAAGGGTTTGTTTAGACGAAGCTCAAATGGCGTTTTAAATAAATTCTATTTTCATTACGACGGTCCGGTTTCAACGGTCGAAGCCATTCATGAACAATCGGATGGTTCTATTTGGGTAGGTACGCTCGGCGGTTTGTTTAAGATTGACTCCCGCGGAACCATTAGTTCTTTTTATAATAAAACGGACGATGCTCATTCCTTACTAAGCAATGAGATTTACGACTTACACACCTCCCGTGACGGTCAGTTCTGGATCGCGAGCAGCAAAGGATTAAGCCGTCTCTATTTTGAAGGGGATAAGGCTCGTTTCGAGCATTTTACGGAAGAGCAGGGCTTGCCTAACAACGTCGTTTATGGATTACTGGAAGATTTGGGTGGGCGTTTGTGGATGAGTACGAATAAAGGAATCTCCCGTTTTGATTCCCGTACGAAGACATTCCGTAATTACTCAGCCTCTGATGGGCTACTCTCCAATGAATTTAACGTCGGAGCTTTTCATCAGAGTAACGACGGAGAATTTTTCTTTGGTGGTATTGGAACGCTGGTGAGCTTTCGGCCGGGGCAATTGACGGAAAGTCAGTTCCTGCCTCCAATTGTCCTGACCAGCTTCCGAAAGTTTGAAAAAGCCTTTGCATTTGATAGCCTGCTCACCACGGAGCATCGGCTGAACATCAATTATAATGAGAACTTTATCTCCTTTGTCTATACGGCACTCGATTTTAAAGATCCACAAAAAAACCAGTACGCCTATAAACTGGAGGGCTTTCAGGATGACTGGAACTACAGCGGACAGCGGCGTTACATCAGCTTCTCTAACTTGAACCCTGGCGATTATGTCCTGAAAGTGAAAGCTTCAAACGCTGATGGTGTGTGGAATGAACAGAAAATACTTGCCATTCCTATTACCATTATTCCGCCCTTCTGGCAACGCTGGTGGTTTTACATTTCCTGTGCTATCGTAGCCGCGGGAGTTGCCCGCTTATTTTATACCTACCGTTTAAGAAATCAGGTCGCTCATTTGCTGGAACTGGAAAAAGTAAAACTGGCCGAGAACGAACGCGTACGAAAACTGGCCGCTCAGGATCTCCACGATGAATTTGGGAATACCATTACCCGAATTTCAATGCTAACCGAAATCATTAAAACCCGGCTTCCAGATGATTCCGGTGCGGTATTACCCTTACTTACGAAAATTAGCGATAACGCAAACCGGATGTATCAGGGAACAAAAGATTTTATCTGGGCTATCAATCCAGACCATGATAATCTTTATGAAATCGCTATTCGTCTGAAGGATTTTGGTGATGATGTACTCGATAAAACGGGCATCCGATTTGATATCGAGGGGGTGCATGAAACCTTGAAAGAATTTTCTTTACCAATGGGGGTTAGTCGTCATGTCATCTTTCTCTTTAAAGAAGCCATTAGCAATACGCTGAAACATGCTCAGGCCACTGAAACACGCCTACTTTTTATTCAGGGAAATACGTTCGCTGAAATTCAGTGGATCGACAACGGAAAAGGGTTTGAATCCAGTAAGCGAATGGCCGGAAATGGTCTTCTGAATATGGAAAGTAGAGCTCGTAAGTTTAGCGGAACGGTACAGATTAGCACCCAACCAGAACAAGGAACGATAGTTTCGCTAAAACTTCCCAGACCCGTCGGAAGTTAAGCTTTTCCGCTCAATAAGCCATTTCTCCAGTTATGTAATTTAATAGTAAAATCCCGCTCAGGTATGCTTTATCTTTAGGGATTATTAAACAAAGCCATGAATAGTACTTTATCTGCTCCTCAAACGATCAATGTATGCATTGTCGAAGACGACTCCGTCATTCGTGAAGGATTCGCTTTGCTTATCAACAGTACCGCCGGCTTTCGCACTATTCACACGTATTCTAACTGTGAAGAAGCCCTTCAACACCTGATGGAAGATGACCCGGACGTAGTATTAATGGACATCGAGCTTCCGGGGATGAACGGCATTGAAGGCATTACGAAAATTAAGAAAATCAGGCCTCAGACCAATATCATAGTCATTACAGTCTACGAAAACGATGATCTGGTATTCAAAGCTTTATGTGCAGGTGCGGGTGGTTACTTAACCAAAAACATGCCTCCCAGCCGATTACTGGAAGCGATTCAGGAAATTCAGAATGGCGGTGCCCCCATGAGTACGAATGTGGCCCGAATGGTAGTTCAATCTTTTCAGAGAAACCGAAACTCTCCCTTAACCTCACGGGAAACGGAAGTACTGGAGTTACTGGCAAAGGGTAAAAGTTATTCAACCATCGCCGACGAGTTATTCGTTGATAAAGAAACCATTCGCACCCATATCAAGAATATCTACTGGAAACTGGAAGTACATTCAAAGGCCGAAGCCATCGAAAAAGCGACCAAAGAACGTTTAATATAAATCCTGTTAAAAAGCCGTATAACCTCAACGTTATACGGCTTTTTAATTCTATATAATCAGGAACCTATTCTTCGCTGAATCAAACGATTGACTCCCTCAAAAAAAAGCTTGGGCTTCAACGTTCGCCAATTAGGAATTTCTTCTAACGTTCCTCCATAATTAATGTAATAGTCGAGGTGATACTTTGTAAATTCTTCCTGAACAAAATCACGAAAATTTAGAGCAACAATCCATCCTTCCTCGACCTCTTCAAACCATTCGGCGTAATAATCATCGTCGGTACTGCCGTGAAAATTAAAAACATTTTCTCCGATTAGAATGAATTTATTAATTCCTTCTGAAAGCTGGGGATCAATGACATTTCTTTTAAAATACATGATGTCATTGTGCAAGGTATCATTCCACTCACCGAGCAGTTCAATGACCGTAAAATTCAATTCATAATCTGCGAAAAGAATCTTGCAGTAAAGCGTCTCTGAGCCAATTTCATCCCAGTTAGGGTGAATGTAATAGTCATACACTGTATTCTCGTACTGCTGATAATTGTATTCCCGGTTATGAAAAGGCGACTGTGGATCCTCAGCGGCTATGTAATACTTTTCCCAACCGTAGAAAGGCTCGATATCCTGCATAATTCAATTCATTTATTCGTTGGCGATTTTAACTCAGTGCGTTTTAGTCATACTTTCAGGAACAGTGATAATAAAATGTGCCAGATCGGCTTTAGCCTCTTTCGGTTCCTGAATGTCATGTTCTTCCGTCGTAGCTATGGTAACAATCTTTAAGGCCGGATTTGCTTTTTTCAAATACCAGTAAATGCCTTCAAAGTTCTGACTGTGGTAGGATCCATTAAAGTGTAAAAACGTTTGTTCCGGCTTCCAGTTTTTCAGAATAAAGTGACTCATGGTTGCATCCTTAATGGCCTGAGCTTTAGCCATATTCTCAGCACTAATCGAACTCCCACTGCCGTGCATTCCACCCATTTTTACTAACTCTGCGTACCCTGGAAGCGTTAAATCAAAAGTAATGGGTAAAGGAGCTATATTTTTCTGAGCCTCCGGACTCAGTTGCTGTAATTCTCCCGTGCCTTTCTTGGCAACAATGCTTGCGTACCGGCGGGGAATGTTAGTGGCAATAAAAGACAATTGATGCTCCTGAGCGAAATCAACCAGAGGTTTGTAATCCGTCTGGTAATTATTCCAGACTTTTGCCTCAGCAATTAACTGTTGTGAGGTAATCCTGTTTTGCAAATACTCGTCCAAGACTATCTGATTATCAGCCTCAAACATTTCAGCCCCTAACTTAAGGTTCGACGATTTTTGCTTGAATAAGTCTTTTGTTAATTCGAGCTGTAACCAATGGTCAATCGAGTTATTATGCAGTTCTCCAAACAAGACAATATCCGCTTCGGAAGTTTTTTTCAGTAGTTCTTCATAACTCGAAGCCTTTAAGTGCTGATTATAAATAAGGTAAGCTGGCTTATCTGTGAAAGATAAACCAATCAAAGCGGCCAGCGTAAGAAAGAGGCTTCGCATAGAGAAACGTTTTTTGATGAATAAAATAATAATGGTTAGCGGTTACGTCTTGTACCGAAACAAACTTCACTGCGTTTCATTCCGATTGGCCAGAATAAACCGCCGCTTTCGTAGCTAGTAACAGTAGTAATCTGGACTTACCATTTAATGAGTTCATGCATTACCCACTGCTATCGTTCTCCAGATAGGGAACGATTTAATACTTCGATGAATTCTTCCGTAGTGATCGTACGATCCGTTTTCTGCTGAATCACGTTCTGTTCCTTATTTAGTAGTATTGCGAACCATTGATTCGGTTGAAGACGCCTTATGTCTGCTATTACCCAAATTTTGAAACGTGTATGGAAACCCCATTCTCTATTTCTTCCCAACGCATCGAGTCGGCCTACCGTTACGATACCTACCGTCAGCTGATCAATGATTTATTGGCTTCCGGTAAAACGACCGGACCCAAACAGTCTGAAATGCTGACCAAGTATACCCAGCTCAATGTACAACGGATGCAGCGTCTGGACAAGACGACGGTCCTCATGCCTGAATTACTTGAAGCCATTCAGAATAATCCTAAGTCGTATTACTGGCTGATCATTACGGAAGGCTGGTGTGGCGATGCCGCTCAGATTGTCCCGGTACTGGAACGAATAGCGGAAGCATCTGATAACAAAATTGAGACGCGTTACTTCCTGAGGGATACTAACCTTGATTTGATAGATGCTCATTTAACAAATGGTGGTCGGGCTATTCCCAAATTAGTTATTATTGAGAAAGACACTTTAACAGAAGTAGCCGAATGGGGCCCTCGCCCCCAGCCTGCTCAGCAATTGTATTGGTCATTAAAAGATGCTGAAACGCCTTTTGAAGATTTAAGTACTCAATTACACACCTGGTATGCGAAAGATAAAACGTTGACGACTCAAGCTGAGCTTCAGAAAATACTGAAGAGTTTCATTACTAGGTAGTTATTCGGCATCCTTTAAAATCAGTTTTACGTAAGTACTGACTTGAAGGGAAAAAACGAAACATGAGTAAGGGCATTTTTGAGCAAAAAGATTAATAGATGATGGTAATCCGGGTGTATCGTTTTACTTTTGAAAAAAACGCTAGCCCGGCTACCTTCTTTAGGGCGAGGTTCTATTATGATACGTTGGAGCGGTAAGCGACTGATTGTCAATATCTTACTATTTGGTTTATTTTTACTTGCAGCTTATTATCTGTGGTTTCCCCCCATTTGGGCTTGCCAGACTGTACGCTTTCGCGGATTTTCTAAAATTGCTCCTTCCATTTTGGTTAGTGATCAGACCAGCAAAGCTCGTCAGGATTCCCTTGTCCAGTTTGTAGCTCAGGCTAACAAACGCATCCGTTCCTTCTGGGGAAGTCGTCAGGGTGAAGCAACTATTATTTTCTGTTCTAATCGTGAAGAATATCAGAAATTCTGTCTGATTTATGAAGGAGCAGGCTGTAGCTTAGGAACACCAACGGGTTCGTGGATTGTACTAAATCCGGATGGACTTAACGTCGATGTCATTGCTCATGAAATGTGCCACGACGAGATATTTGCCCGTTTAGGCTGGATGAAAGCTAAATCGTCCGTTCCCCAATGGTTTGATGAGGGCATGGCTCTGATGGTCGATTACCGATACTCTGACCCGGATCCTTCCCGCCGATACATCGGTTACGTTCAGGAATGGGATATCCTTACCAACCACGGTAAAACAGCCCCTCATCTTCAGGATATTGTTACGCTGAACGGCTTTTTTGGCACACAGCGTGGTCAGGCCGACCCTACTCGTACGGCACAATCGTACGTTACTTCAGGAAAAGAAGTAGCTCGTTGGTTAGGACTAGTCGGACAGGATGGTTTACTTCGAATCATTCAAAAAGTAAGAGATGGCTATGAGTTTGATGACGCCTACCGCGAAATTGAACAATACCATCGTCCAAAACTTTAGTGCCATTACAGGGTTACTATCAGAAGTAACGTTTCCTTTGGCCCAAAGCATGACTTCATGAAAATTGCTCTCAACGGTCGTCCATTAACTGATCAAACCAAACCAGCCATTCAGGCTCTTCTCGGAGAACTGGCCCGGAGAGGTGCGGAAGTTCAGATTCATGAGACTTACCGCCAGAATATTCAGGAGAATGGGGTTAATCACCCGTTCACGGCTACTTACACCTCTCGTCAGGATTTATTTGAAGCAGACTTTGTTTTTAGTATAGGCGGCGATGGCACCTTACTAGAGACGGTTACGCATGTAGGCGAGCGTACACTGCCCATCGTTGGGGTAAATACGGGTCGCTTAGGCTTCCTAGCGACTATCAATCCTGATGAAATTACCCAAACATTAGATTGGCTTGAAAACGGCAAATATTCTATCGATGAACGTGTGTTACTACACGTGGAAAACGACCGGGATGTATTTGAGGGTACCAATTTCGGTCTCAACGATTTTGTAGTCACGAAGACAGATCGTTCTTCCATGATCGTCGTTCATACCTGGCTTGATGGAGAATTTCTCAATTCTTACTGGGCCGATGGTCTGGTCATCTCAACGCCTACGGGTTCTACAGGTTATTGTCTCAGCGTTGGCGGGCCGGTTGTACTGCCCCGAACCAACAATTTTATTATTGCCCCCATCAGTCCGCATAACCTGAACGTGCGGCCTATTGTGGTGAATGACAGTAGTCGAATCGAAGTATCCGTTGAAAGCCGAAGTAAAAACTGCTTAATTTCTTTAGATTCAAGATCGAAAGTAGTAGAAGATTCCGTACGTTTCTGCGTACGTCGCGAACGCTTTAGTGCTCATCTGGTAAAAGTTAAGGGTGATACCTTTCTGGAAACCTTACGCCATAAATTAAATTGGGGTTTGGATATCAGAAATTAACATTCCTGCTTTTTTTTAGTTGTAGACTACTAGTATACCTTTCAAAAAGTATTCTAGTAGATACCCATACCATATTTAAAGCTATATCGTTAGTAACGTACATTTAATTGCTGTCTATCAGACCTGAAATCTACGCTCTCAAATGCGAAAAAGAATTTTATTGATCTCTACTCTTTACTTACTTGGCATAGCCTACTCCCACGCTCAGCTATTTTCAAGCAAGAAGAATTATAACAAGCCCTATAAGGCTAAATTCGAACCTTACTCAAGCGTAGGTTTTGGGCTTGGTACTGCTAGCTATTACGGCGAACTCTCTCCCATCGCAGATCCTGTTAATTCTACCTTCAAACTGATCCGATGGAATGTAACGGCTAATTATACCCGCCATTTTACCCCAAGGTTTAGCGGCAGAGCTTCATTAACCTTAGCCCGTTTGTCGGGGGATGACTATACGTTTTCGAAAGGGCGACCTCAATTTGATGGTCAGTTTTTACGAAATCTACATTTTAGAAATGATGTAAAAGAGTTAGCAATTACAGGTATTCTTAACATTTTACCCGAAGGCCGTAATGCTTTTGACAGACCTTTTTTCGTACCTTATCTCTTTGGAGGTGTTGCTGTGTTTGCTCATAACCCTAAAGCAAGAACGCCAATTGATGCCGGTAATGAATGGGTAGCCTTACAACCCCTCGGTACCGAAGGTCAAGGATTATCTGGAGGAGCAAAACCTTATTCTCTGGTTTCGGCAGCACTACCGGTTGGTATAGGTTTTCGTTTCCGCTTCAATCGCAATTGGGACATCTCTGCCGAAGCGGGAATGCGATTCACACTAACAGATTACATCGATGATGTCGGTGGACTGTACCCTTCTAATCCGGATGAACTAGCGAATTCTACTGCGATGATGGTTAGCAACCGCACACTGGAGCCAACGGCTGCCCGGAAGGGAGGCGATCGACTGTCTGACTTACAAAGAATCGCTGGAGAAAATGGAGGTACATTACCCTTATCTAATGCCAGAGGTGGTGGTAAAAAAGATCTTTACTTATTAACGGCTATTCACGTTAATTATATCATTGCTCCTAAAATCAAATGTCCTCCTTTACGTTAATAGGATAGAATTGTTAGTCAAGAAACAGGTTCGTGCGTCACACACGAACCTTCTTTATAATATGCAAAAACAGGTTATACTCCTTTGCTTTCTTTTGTCATTTTTTTCTTCCAGTTCCTGGGCTCAGAAAGTTGAGTTTGGTGGCGGCCTGGGTTTTATGCATTATAAAGGAGACATCACCCCCAATCTTCAGTTAAAATCAGGCCGTCCGGCAGGGAATGTTTTCTTTCGTTATAATGCTTCAAAAGCCCTTTCTGGTCGCTTTTCTGTGGGTGCTGGGCGAATTTTTGGTAGTGACTTCCGTAGCAAAGATCCCTTTCAACTCAACAGAGGGTATATCTTTGGTACACGGATGCTGGAAGCAGGAACTGATTTAGAATACAATTTTCTGGATTTTGACTATACCAAACGTCGTCCCAGAAACTGGTCTCCTTATGTTTTTGCAGGACTTGCTTTCTATAATTTCAAACCCGATCAGGAACCTGCTGAATCCTATCGGAAATCGGGATTGGCTATTCCATTTGGGTTAGGTATCAAATGGCAAATAAAGGGCCCCTGGAGCTTGGGAGTTGAGTTTGGTACCCGAAAAACCTGGTCCGATTACCTGGATGGTCACAATGAATCCGGTCCGGGTGTAGAGCGGAGATTACAAACAGATCCTACTCGAAAAGATATGTATTATTATACTTCAGTATCACTGAGTTACACAATCCTTCGAGTGTTCTGTCCTTAATAAACCCAATAAAGACGAAAACTGCCGCGAAATCCTTACTTTTGCAGCATCGTTCAGAACCGGCAGGTTTGGAGCCTTCCGGTTTTTTGTATTAGAGGATGAAGGAAACTATTGTTCAAGGCAATCTCCCCCGTCATATTGCCGTTATTATGGACGGAAATGGTCGCTGGGCCAAGCAAAAAGGTATGCTAAGCCGAATTTTCGGACACCGCCATGCCATTAAAGCAGTTGAGGAAGTAGTAGAAGGTTGTGCCGAGTTGGGCATCAACTACCTTACGCTCTATACCTTTTCTACCGAGAACTGGAATCGTCCTCAAGAAGAAGTAGACGCTTTAATGGAGTTGCTGGTTCAGGCCATCGCTGACCAAACCCCAAAATTATTGAAAAATAATATTCGCTTGTTAACGATTGGTGATACGGAAAGTCTGCCCCCCCGATGCCAAGCTGACCTTCGGAAGGCGATGCAGCGTACGGAGCATAACACCGGACTTTCACTAGTTCTGGCACTCAGTTATAGTGGCAAATGGGACATCATGCAAGGTATTAAAAAATTGATCCATGCAACCCAAGAAGGAACTTTATCATCTAGTGCATTAACGGAGCAAGATTTGTCAAAGGTACTGGCTACTTCGCACATCCCGGATGTGGATTTAATGATCCGAACGGGCGGAGAACACCGCATTAGTAATTTTTTACTATGGCAACTCGCTTACGCTGAGCTTCACTTTACAGAAACGTATTGGCCCGATTTCCGTCGTCAACACCTGTATGAAGCTATTCTTGATTTCCAGAACAGAGAACGACGTTTTGGCAAAACAAGCGAACAATTAAAAGCCTAACAATCATCATTGAAATTTCTGACGATTTGATTATTAATTCATTTAATGAACTGAATTTTCAGGCTTTCGATCTTCAGAAATGCATTCCTAACCCATGAGAAAGGTTTTCCCTCTCCTTCTAATTTTCCTGCCTTTTCTTTCATTTAGCCAAGCTCGTGTGGGCTTAGGTGGACAACCATCTAGCAACCAGGCTTCCAGTGCTTCAAATGATATCGATTATACTCAACCCAAAGAGTATACGATTAAAGGCATTACCACCAGTGGTACCAAGTTTTATGATGCCGCCTCTCTGATCTCTATCTCCGGACTTCGGGTAGGTGATAAAATTCAAATTCCTGGTATATCTATTTCTGGAGCTATCAGAAAATTAATGGATCAGGGCATTCTGGAAGACGTAGAAGTGACAGCTAACAAAATTGAAGGCGAAAATATCTGGCTGGACATTTTCATGCGTGAACGTTCTCGTCTCTATAAGATCACATTTACCGGCGTTCGTAAAGGCGAAAAAGATGCCTTGAATGATAAGGTAAAACTGATCAAAGGAAAAATCATTAATGAAGCCCTGATTAAGAACACGCAGGCTACTATTAAGAAACACTACGTTGAAAAAGGTTTTCTTAATGCAGACGTGAAAGTTCGGCAGGTGTCTGATACGACCCGGGGTAACAATGCGGCACTTACCTCATTCGCTCGCCGTTCGGGCGGGGTTCGCCGGCGACGCGTGGATTGGGAGCTGCTTGATCGAGATGTACTCGCGGTGTGGCTCCTTGCCGGCGGCCAAGGAAGTGTTCGACCGGATGGATTCACCTGACGTGGTTGGGTACACTTCGCTCATCTCGGCATTCTGCCGGAACGGCGAGTTTGAGCTAGCGGCGGAGGCTTTGATCCAGATGTTGAAGCAGGGATTGAAGCCAAATGAGCACACAATGACAACCATTTTGACGGCATGCCCAAGGGTTCTCGGTCAGCAGATACATGGGTATTTGATCAAGAAAATTGGTTTGCGGTCGCAGAGCGTCTACTCGTCGACTGCACTGATCGATTTCTATTCGAGAAACGGTGAGTTCAAACTGGCAAAGGCGGTTTTTGACAG
>CAJYHS010000223.1 GCA_913774715.1 uncultured Siphonobacter sp.
CAAAACCGGACGAAAATCCGAGAAAAAGAGCTTCCCAAAACTGTAAAGTCATTTAGTAAATGATAAATTCTATAAACCTTTAGTTTATAAATGGTTTGAAAAGTTAGATGACGTTTGAGGTTGTTTGATAAGATTTGAAAATTAAAGGACGTTTGAGTGTTTATGATCAAACTCATTTCAAACCTTATCAAACGTTCAAACACAAGAGCATTTATTAAAACTTGCTAAAAGTCATCAAACCTAATCAGATACCTCTTAAACGAGCTACTTTCAATAAACCGTAAACACTCAGGGAGTCGGTAATTTTATTAGTCATTACCATGTCAACAGCTTCTGTAAGCGGCAATTTCCAGATTTGCAGTACTTCTGTATCATCAAATTCGGTTTCACCCTGTTCCAGATTTTCGGCCACGAAAATAAAACCTTCTTCATCCGTTACGGAGTTAGACGTATGGATGCGACCAATCATCTCCCATTTCTGGGCAATAAGTCCGGTTTCTTCTTTTAATTCACGCTGAGCTGAAAGTAAGGCGTCCACATCAATACTACCACCGCCCATCGGGATTTCCCAGGAATATTCTTCCAGCGGATAACGGTATTGGCCCACCAGCCACGTATTCCCATCGCTATCAATGGGAATAATACCAATGGCTTTATTTTTAAAATGGGCAACTCCATAAATGCCGGGTGTTCCGGCAGGAGTAATTACTTCTTCGTGTCGAAGACTAATCCAGGGGTTATCATACACTTCCTTCGAAGAGACGGTTTTCCAGGGAGACGGTTCAGTTTGCATCCTGCAAAAATAGGGTATGACTGTGGTTCCGGCATTTAAATCCTTAATTTTGCACGCCCAAGTTTTCGAACGCGGGTCATTTTTTTATTCAAGCCATGTCATTAAATAAAAAACAGCAACTCATCTGGTTATCTTTTGGGGTGAGCGTCGTATTGATGTTCCTCAAGTTTGTAGCCTGGTGGCTGACGGGTTCGAGTGCCATTCTATCGGATGCCCTGGAATCCATCGTCAACGTACTGGCCAGTGGATTTGCTACTTACAGCGTCTATCTTGCTTCACAACCCAGCGATTTAAATCACCCGTACGGTCATGGTAAAATTGAATTCTTCTCCGCCGGACTCGAAGGCGTTCTGATTCTGCTTGCCGGCATCTTTATTATCATTCAGGCCATCCGTCAATGGATATACCCTGAACCGCTTCAGGAACTTGACACCGGGATGTTACTCATTGCTATTACGATGGTCGTTAATTATGCAGTAGGGTATTACGTGCAAAAAGAAGGCGAAAAGCAATCTTCTCCTTCGCTTATTGCCGACGGTAAACATTTGCAGCTCGACGCTTTTTCGACCTTAATTCTTCTTTTCGGAATTGGACTGGTCTTATTATCAGGCTTTCTCTGGCTTGATCGGCTGATTTCCATTGTATTTGGAGTAATCCTGATTTTCAACGGTTTTCAGATTGCCCGAAAATCAGCAGCAGGTTTGATGGACGAAGCTGACGATACTACCGTGAAGCGAGTGGTAGAAATCCTGAAAGATCATCGGAAAGAATACTGGATTGATATTCATAATCTGAGAATTCAGCATTACGGAGCCGATTTACACATCGACTGTCATCTGACCTTACCGTACTACTGGGATTTGGAAAAAGTACACACGGCAGTACACGAAGTAGAAGCGATTATTGATCTGGAATTTAACTCCCGGGTTGAAGTCTTCATTCACGTAGATCCCTGCCTGCCGGCCTGCTGCCATCATTGCCAGTTAAAAAGTTGCCCGGTTCGTCAGTATCCTACTATGAAGAAAATTAAATGGACCCGAGAAAATCTCGTATTGAATCAGAAGCACTTCCTTCTGGCACTAGATGAGGGCAAGGCTGATAGCAATCTATAAGTCAGTCATATACTATCATTCCAATAAAAAGGCCCATCTATTAGGTGGGCCTTTTTATTGGAATGATAAACTGCTTACAACTGTAAGTATTTCAGGAATTCCTGTTTTTTAGTTTCTTCTTCAAACTTACCGCCATAAAAAGAAGTCACGGTTGACGAAGTAGGGTCTTCAATGCCACGCATCGAAACGCATAGGTGTCTCGCATCCATTACTACAGCAACGTCTTCGGTGCCTAATACCCGTTGCAATTCGCGGGCAATCTGCATAGTCATTCGTTCCTGCACCTGTGGGCGTTTGGCAAAGTGCTGTACCAGACGGTTCAGTTTCGAAAGACCAATGACTTTACCATTCGAGATATAAGCCACATGAGCTTTCCCCATAATGGGTACAAAGTGGTGCTCACAATTAGAATAAAACTGAATGTCTCGCTCTACCAGCATTTCCTGGTAGCGGTATTTATTATCAAAAAGCGTAGTAGAAGGATAGTTTTCAGGGTTTAAACCGCTAAAGATCTCCTTTACGTACATTTTTGCTACTCGCTTAGGGGTACCTTTTAAGCTATCATCGTTAAGATCAAGGCCCAACGTCAGCATGATTTCGCGAAAGTGTTCCTGAATTTTCTCGATCTTTTCATCATCAGATAATTCAAAAGCGTCAGCCCGAAGGGGCGTATCTACTGAGGTGGCAATATGATCTTCCCCCAGTTCTTCATCAGAAAACGTAATTTTATTATCCGACAACAGGGTATTCAACGAAATTTCGTTCGGTTTCATACAGACGAATTTTTAAGTCAAGCTTGGAATCGAGCTCGGCCCGAAGCTTGTCGTAAATAACAATGGCGATATTCTCGGCCGTTGGGTTGAGATGAGCGAATTCTTCCGTGTCCAGATTTAAATTTTGATGATCAAAACGATCACTCACGTGAGTTTTGATTAAATCGGACAAATATTTTAAATCGACAACATATCCGGTTTCCGGGTCTATCGAACCCGTCACCTGCACAATAAGTTCATAGTTGTGCCCGTGATAATTCGGATTATTGCAGAGGCCAAACACTGCTTTGTTTTTTTCATCGGACCAATTCGGATTATGCAGTCGATGAGCAGCGTTAAAATGCTCCTTTCGGAACACGGCAACTCTTTTTTCTTCCATAAGGTACAGGCTTCTGTGTACTATTAGTGTTTCTTTGAATGGGAGGCCGTCTGAAAGTTTGTCAGCAACGCCCGGCCATTCGAGGAAAGAATAATTCTTGCTCCAAATAAACTCAACTCTTTCAACAAATGTTCCTTTCTTTCGAGAAAATACAAAAAGACTTTGATCAAAACGGGTGCATGCTTCTATTTATATGAAAAGGTTCGCCTCTATACTCACAAAGGAAAATTCTTCTTTATTACTTAATAACAAATGCCTTAACTACTTTTCTATACGAAAATCCAAACCATATTTGGTAGATCAGTTTAGGAAAAGAAGGTAATTATTAAAATTATTTATAAATTCACGAACTTTTATCAACAGCGTAACACACTAACACTCCCTATTCTATATCTAACTTTCTATGTCTCAAACAGCTAAACCGCAGTCGTACCTCGGCCCACTGATTATTATCGGTGTGCTGTTTTTTTCTATGGGGTACATTACCTGGACAAACAGTACTCTGATTCCCTTTTTGCAAATCGTTTGTCAGCTAAGCGATTTTGAAGCATTCTTTGTTACCTCGGCTTTTTACATGTCGTATTTTTTTCTGGCTATTCCTTCTTCCTCTATACTGCAAAGATTTGGTTTCAAGAATGGCATTATTATCAGTCTAGGTATCGTAACAGTGGGATCACTACTTTTCATTCCCGCCGCTCAAAGCAGAACATTTGGATTATTCTTATTAGGACTATTTGTGCAGGGCATGGGACTAGCCCTGATGCAAACTGCTGTTAATCCCTATGTAAGCTTGTTAGGTCCCATTGAAAGTGCGGCCAAACGAATCAGTCTGGTTGGGATCGCTAATAAAATTGCCGGTATCATCAGTCCTATTATTCTTGGAGGACTGGTATTGAAAGGCTCTGAAGAACTTCAGGCAAAATTAAAAACGGCCACTGGTGCAGAAATGGATGCTATTCTCCAGGAAATGAGTGACCGCGTTAATACGCCTTACATCATTCTAGCAGTATTCCTGGTGTTAGTGGCGGTATACATCAAAATGTCCAACTTACCCGAAATTGAAGGAGAAGAGGACGAGGTTACTGCAAAAAGTACGCACAACAGTGTCTTATCCTATCCTAATTTGGTGCTGGGTGTTTTTGCCATTATTTTTTATGTAGGTGCAGAAGTAATTGCTGGTGACGGTATTGCTCAGTATGGCAAAAACATTGGC
>CAJYHS010000224.1 GCA_913774715.1 uncultured Siphonobacter sp.
GGAGTTCAGACGTGTGCTCTTCCGATCTACTGTGTACAAACCCATCCGTATATGCTTTGGCTAGTTGATCCATCTGCCCAAAGTCAGGATAACGTTTGAGGCCTTCCTTCTCATCGATGATAGCATACAGCGAATGATGGAAATCATCGAACCACTGAGCCGTAAAACCCCAACCCCCAGTATCAACGGATTTTAATACCTTTGGATCATTCAGATCACTCTCTGCAATCAGAACGATGGAGCGTCCCAAGGTTAACTCCAGCTCATGTACTTTTTCATGAAGTAACTGCCAGAAATTAACTGCACTTTGATCAAAAATGGTATGGATCGCATCAAACCGTAATCCATCCACATGAAATTCTTTAATCCAGTAGAGGGCATTCTGGATGTAAAATTCTTTAACACCGTCGCTCCAGGCTCCGTCAAAATTCATGGCTCCTCCCCAGGGTGTACAGTATTTTTCGGTATGATAGGGACCGTATTCTTCCAGGTAATTTCCTTCGGGGCCAATATGGTTATACACCACATCCAGATACACGGCAATGCCTTCCGCATGGCAGGCATCGACAAGCTTTTTGAAACCCTCCGGCCCTCCGTAAGTATTCTGGACAGCGTAAGGAAATACGCCATCATAACCCCAATTTCGTCCGCCGGGAAACTGAGCTACGGGCATGATTTCCAAAGCATTAATTCCTAAGTCCCTTAGCTCTTTCAACCGGGGTATAATGGCTTCAAAAGTGCCTTCCGGAGTAAAAGTACCCACGTGTAATTCATAGAGAATAACGGATGGGAAGGGTACTCCCTTCCAGGCCTCATCCTGCCATGAATGAACCTGTTGATCGACGACCTGAGAAGGGCCATGAACGCCTTCCGGCTGGTACTGAGAAGCTGGATCGGGAAAATGATGGACATTTTCAGGGCGGAAAAAATAACGGGTGCCGGGTTCAATCTCCGAAAGAGTTATTTCAAAATAACCCGACCGTGATTTTTCCATGACCAGGATTTCTTCCCTCGGACGAACCAGTTCCAGTAACATTTGCTCTTTTTCGGGAGCCCAGACCGTGAAGGTGCAGGAACCATCTCCGTGATAGTGGGAGCCTACTTTTTTCATATATTTTAGTTGAAGAATTGATATTGGAAGGGTAAGTAAATAAAGGACAGAATACTAAAATCAATGCAATCGGATGATAATTCCCTGATCTCCACTTAAGGCAAGGTAACTATCGACCTCCTGGCCTTCTTCCTCTGGAAGGGTGGAAAGAACGATGGTTCCCTGGAATTTAAAGTGTTCGGGTTTAAAATAGGCGGGTCGGTGTGTCAGGTTCAAGATGATCAGAAAGCCCGAAGAATTTTCATGGGTTCGTTTATAAGCCAGGAGTTGCTGATCTGAATAGACGGGTACGTAATCTCCTGCGGTAAATGACACCTCTTTCTGCCGCAATTCAATGAGTCTTTTATAAAGGGTTAACATGGAAAAAGGATTATCCTTCTCCGATTCCACGTTTTGACGACGGTAGGTGCTGGAAAGCCGAAGCCAGGGTTTCTGAGAACTAAACCCGGCAAAAGTTGTGGCGTCCCATTGCATGGGAGTACGGGCCGGATCGCGACTCAGGTTTTTATCGGGCATGTTTAAGCCCTGCGGGTCCTGCACTTCTGAAAACGGAATAGGTACGTCCTGCATGCCGATTTCATCTCCGTAATAAATGGTTGGCGTTCCGCGTAACGTTAGTAACAATAAGGCGGCCACCCGAGCCTGCTGCGTGCCTACCCGGCTGGTAATACGGGGCTGATCATGGTTTCCTAATACCCAGTTAGGCCAGCCATCCTGCGGTAAGGCTCCTTCGTATTGACTGATCGCTGCGGCAAGTTGGGTAGCATTCCAGGGAAGATTGAGTAACTGGAAATTAAAGGGTAAATGAGCTCCCGAACCGTTTTCACCGTAATAGGTAATGAGTTTATGCACCGGTAAATAAATCTCTCCGATCATCATGCGTTCGGGATAACTATCCAGCACTTGCCGCATCTGACGAACAATCGCGTGTACTTCAGGCTGATCGGTGGAATAGACTGCCAATAACTGGTCAACAGTAGCCTGATGGGGCTGATAGTCAGGGTTAATCGGGTTGTTACGAAACTGAGCATCCTTAATCATATGCCACATCACATCCACCCGGAAGCCGTCTACGCCCTTCGCTAACCAGAAATGCATAACGTTCATCATTGCTTCCTGCACCTCTGGATTTCGCCAGTTCAGGTCGGGTTGCTCCTTGAGAAAAGCGTGGTAATAATACTGCTGAGTTGTTTCATTCCATTCCCAGGCAGTGCCTCCAAACATGGCAAGCCAGTTGTTGGGCTCCGACCCATCTGGTAAGGCATCTTTCCAAATGTACCAATCCCGTTTAGGGTTATTTTTGGAAGATCTTGACTCCAGAAACCAGGGATGTTGATCGGAAGTATGATTGGGAACCAGATCTAAAATCAGTTTCATATCCCGTCTATGAACTTCATCGAGTAGCCGATCGAAGTCATCCATGGAACCAAAAATGGGATGGATATCCTGATAATCAGAAATATCATATCCATAGTCGGCCATGGGCGAAGGATAGATAGGGGAAAGCCACACGGCCTTAATACCTAACCACTTTAAATAGTCCAGACGGTTGATAACGCCTTGTAAATCACCGAGTCCATCGGCATTGCTATCTTGAAAGGAGCGTGGGTAAACCTGATAAATGATACCCGATTGCCACCAAAGTTGAGGGGTCATTCAAAGTAAGATTGATGTAAACATACATCCTAAAAAAACTATTCTTCCGTTTGAATGGGCTGTAGCCAGTTCTGATCTCCACACTGGGCACATGTATCGTCAGGATTGGATTCTTCCGGCATTCGGTTTCCGCAATTTTTGCATACCAGTTGATCTTCTGCTTTGTCCTGTTCTTCAACTAATTCTTTATCCCAGTTAGGAATGACGGAAAGTCCGGCAATGGGTGGCTCTTCTTTGATAAGGGTAAATTTGCCATTAGCTTCTAAATAAAGTCGCCGAACCTGTCCCAAATGCAAAAGCCCCTCTGAGCGAAGCTGAGCAAACAGCCGTTCCCGGGTAATCCGGCTTCTTTTCATCTGATCTAAATTCAGAATGCCATTTTGAACCAGGATATCTATTTCATCCTGAGTGATCGCTTCAAAACGTTCATTTCGGGAGGCGATTCGGGCAATAAGTCGCTGGCCCAATACGATGATAATAGCGATGGCTACTGCTGGTAATAAACCCCGGTCGGGTGATAATACGGGCATACCAATAGCTGCCGCCAGAGAGGTTAGGGCTGCCATTTCATTACGGTTCATTTGAGAAGCCATTCGCCGCCCCATGAAACGCATGGATACCATCAGTAACAGGTAAGTGAAAGCCATGCGGAGCAGGATTTCAAAAAAGTAATTAACGGGCAGTTCGCCCATTAAAATCCGCATCCAGTCGGTAATATGTATATCTTCAGGTTTCATGACCAGCGTTTATAAGACAGCGTCCGCCCAATCATTGGATTGACAGGTAGGGCAAGGTTTTGATCTTTCAGATTTTGGTACGCTCTGTCCACAAACGGTGCAGGCTACAGCGTCATCGAGTACTTTCTGAATACTATGAATTTCTTCGTCAGCTACATTTGGAGGTAGCGTAGATAAGCCGGGTAATGCGTCTTTTCTTTCATAAATGCTGAACAGACCAGAAGCTTCCAGATATACCCGTTTAGCCTGCCCCAAATTATACACACTTTTTCGACGAAGTTCTGTGAATAACTGTTGCCGGGAAACCCGATTACCGGCCAGACTATCGACCTGGATCACGCCATCTTTTACGAGAACACTCACCGTTCCCTGCATGATTTTCTCAATCTTCTTATTATTGAATCCCCATAAGGTAGTCAGACGCTGATATACCAAAGCACAGATCATGGCAAAGATCCCAAGGGCAATGCCTCGATCAGGAGCTTGCATGGAAGGAGAGATGATAGCCCCGGTAGTGAGCATAACCGCCATTTCAGTAATGGAAAGTTGGCCATTCATACGTTTCCCAAGAAATCGCATGATGAGTAACAGGAAGAGATAAATAATTAAAGTACGGAAGAGTACTTCAATGAAAAATTCAGGCGGGGCCATTCCCCAGAGAATTCGTTCCCAGTCGTCCAGATGGATTTCGTCCTTCTTCATAAATCAAATAAGCCGCTCGTGTGGTCTCAGCTTAAACGACTGATTAAAAAAGAATGCCTATTTTCTTAATAATACCCATTAAAAAAGTATTAGAAAAGTTTTATCCTTTGTAAGTTATTGATATACAGTTTTTTGTGAAATATGCAATTTTTTTTAAGTCCTGCTGATAACCTTAAGTGCAGTTACGGTATAGAGAAGTGTACTGCTTGTACATTCAACCTTCAACCTTTGCGTATAAAGTCCCCCAAATTGCTTGGGGGACTTTTTCTATTTGTCCATTACTATGCCTGCATAGGCTTCCAAATCGTTGACTTTAAATTTGACAATACCGTTGCTATAAGAAAAAGGAATGATCGATTTTTTCCCTAACTGACGGATCCGGGAAGGTTTGAAAGGAGTGTTGATTTTAAAATCCAGGTTTCTTATCAGCAGAGGAGCAAAGTAAGTATTCCCGCTGAAACCGGTCAGGTTGACCAGGTGAAGTATTAACCCATCCGTTGTTTTTTTAGTAAGGGCAGCGGGGGTGTTTTCGGTAAATTCCTGAAGGATAACCTCAACCCGAGCGGGAGCATTCGTTTGAATGGCTGTACTCAGATGGGGAGCCAGGTGATCAATCACATCCAATAAAATATGTTTATGCTCCTGATACCCATGCAGGTAGTACAATCTACCCAGGTTAATAGGTAACAAAGCGTTAGCCGTATTATGGTAAGAATGGATTCCCAGGGCATAGTAACCCGTTGAATCGTGCCCACCAATGATTTCGGGCGGACCAGGTCGGCCTTTAGCCAGAATAGGTAACTGGCGTTGGGTATCGTCCGTCCAGTCGTATTGACCCAGATTAAATTTCCAGAGAATCATTTTCTGCCCCGCTAGCCGCTTGAACATGGGCTGATGAACGGGAGTGAGGTAATGACCGCTTCCTTCGGCTTCCATCTGGGTAGACTTCGCTCCGAATAACTCCCGCAATGCTTCCGGGTGATCTGACAAACTACGGTTGGTCGCTAGTAAATGGGCCCCGTTGCGACTGAGTTGCTTTAAAACGTCAACCGAAGCAGAGGGTAGAAAGGTAATGTCTGGAATAACGATCAATGCATACTTTTGCAGATCTATCGCCCGCTTCTGAATCTGGGCATCTTCAATGATATCGTATTGTAAATGAGCTTCTTTCAGCATGAGTTGAATCCCTCGGTATTCCTGCATGGGTAAAACGCTGGGCCAGGAACCAGGAGCAATGAGAGCGATTTTTGAGGTAGATGTATACCTTCCAAAGTATTTTTCGTGCGTTTGATGAAACCCATATACTTCTTTAATGACCTTATAATTTCGCTCATCTTCATAGTTCTGCATATCACCCATCATACTTAAATCGAGTCCAGACCCATTAGCAATATTTTCGTACAAACGGATCCTCACTTCGTCGGGCTCGACGGCGTTATACCTTGACTGAAAGGATACCTGCTGAATACTGGCGTTACTGATGGTGTGATTGGGGAAGGTATGAATGGCATTGTTCACGTTGTCCGAAGCCGTGTAAGGCCAGTAGGGTAAGCTATTGGTCTGAGATTCATGGCGAATGATATCCACGTATTCGTCCATATAGGTACAAAGGGCTACTTTTTCATTTTTTGACTTGATCAGTTCATGCAGACGTTTGGTCCAGTCTTCAACGGTATATTTTTTAAAATCCAGATATTTCTGAAAAACCGGGTCGGACTTGTCTTCCTTGGTCGGTAAGGTTAGGCCTTTACTGAATGATGCAAAGCGTTTTTTGTCGTGTTCATTCTGATCAATGCCATGGTACACGCCTTCGTAGGGATTATTGACCTGATAGCCCGGCATATTCAGAAAAATCCCATCGATGGGAAACGTATCCAGTACTTCTGTAATGATTTCGAAAGCTTTCTGCTGTACGTAAGGAGCATTGATTGAAACTACCACCATATCGGTATTGTAAACCCGTTCGCCCTTAGGAGAAAGGTAACACCAGTCGGGATGGGCTTTGAAAATGCTTTCGTGTACGCGACTGAAGTCAAACCTGACCATGACCTTGATACCTGCTGCGTGACATTGCGTGATAATGTCCTTCATCACGGTCTCGGAACGCAGATATGGATTGCGATAGTGAAAGTCCAGTTTGGTGGGGTAAAAAGCCATGATTCCGCCGATATTGATAATTAGCGTATTCGCGGAATAACGCTTTAAGTCGGCTACCACCGAATCTGCCCGTAAAGTGGCGGCTTCGGTGGCGGGCAGATTAAACTGAATGGTGCGGAGGTTATTGATTTTCCACCAGGGGTAATCTGCTGGCCAGTTCTTCGGCGTCTGGGCCATCAACGAACTGACGATGCCCAAGGTTGCCAGCAGTGAAGTAATGTAACGAATCATATAACTATCAGGTTTAGAGAGGAATTGCGAAGGTAAAGGAAGGACTACATTTCTGCGGATTTTCCTTTGAAAATGAAATTAGAATTTGGTGAGAATACCCAAAATAGGGGGATGCTCGCATGATCCTTTTGAGAGACAAAACACTCAATAATTAACCCATCTGGTTAAACGATCAATATATTATTCCTATGACGCAAGCTACCATTGACCAATACGGCCTGATTGGTAATATGAATACCGCCGCTCTGGTGTCCCATTACGGATCTATCGATTTTTTATGTTTACCCCGCTTTGATTCTCCATCCGTCTTTACGGCGATGCTGGACTCCGAAAAAGGAGGAAATTTCTCCATCATTCCGACTTTGCAGGATTTATCTTATAAACAGATATACTTAACAGATACCGCCATTTTAGTAACCCGATTTTTTTCGGATTACGGTATTGCGGAAGTAGCTGATTTCATGCCCGTTCACGAAGAAGGGTCACACATGACGTTGATTCGAAAAGTCACCTCTGTTCGTGGAAATGTAGAATTCAAGCTATCCTGCCGGCCACGATTTAATTACTCACAAAGTAGTCATACGGCAGAAAAAGTTAAGAAAGGCATCAAGTTTACGGCTGAAAATGATCAGATTCTGCATCTCTACAGTGATATTGATATGGATCTGAAAGATGATGATGTCATTACTCATTTTACGTTGAAAGAAGGCGAAACCCTGTGTTTCATCCTCTGTGACGGGAATGATGAAATTACGGATGGGGTGACGGATTTCTGTACCAGTCATTACGATCATACGCATCATTTCTGGAAGGATTGGACGCAGAATTGCACGTATAAGGGTCGTTGGCGGGAAATGGTAATTCGTTCGGCCATCACGCTAAAACTGTTGTCTTCGCATCAATACGGATCAGTCGTGGCAGCTCCAACGTTTGCCTTACCCGAAACACTGGGCGGCGAACGTAACTGGGATTATCGCTACTGCTGGATTCGGGATTCGGCCTTTACCATGTTTGCTTTTCTTCGGCTGGGATTCATCGATGAAGCCCGAACCTTTATGGACTGGGTAGAAGCTCACTGCCTTGACGAACCGCTGGAACTGATGTATAAGGTGGATGGAACGAGGCCAGATGATGAAGTAGAACTCAAGCATTTTGGGGGATACAAAGATTCGAAGCCTGTACTGATTGGCAACGGGGCGGTGGATCAAAAACAAATGGATATTTATGGAGAGCTGATCGATACGATTTATCTCTTCAATAAGTACGGCGGACACCTGACCTATGAATTCTGGCAAAAGCTCACCGTGGAAGTGGAATACGTGTGTGACCACTGGAAAACGCCCGATCATGGCATGTGGGAAATTCGTGGCGAAGAACGGGAGTTTCTGCATTCCTTCATGATGTGCTGGGTAGCTTTAGACCGGGCCATTAAAATAGGGGAAGAACGGTCATTCCCTTATCCGCGTGAAAAATGGTATAATACCCGTAATGAAATTTATAATTACGTGTACAATGAATTTTGGTCGGAAGAGAAAGAATCGTTCGTGCAATACAAAGGCGGTCATGAACTGGACGCCTCCGTATTGCTGATGCCCGCGGTGCAGTTTATTACCTCTAACGAACCACGCTGGCAGAAAACACTTCAGGCGATTGAACGAGAATTAAAGCTGGATGTGTTGATTTACCGCTACAACAACGCAGAATCGAACATTGATGGACTGGAAGGAGAAGAAGGTACGTTTACGATGTGCTCATTCTGGTTTGTAGAATGCCTGGCAAAAGATGGTCAGGTAGAGCGAGCAAGTAACTTTTTCGAAAAGATTCTTGGGTACTCTAATAGCCTGGGATTGTTTTCCGAGCAAATCAGTAAGCGGGGAGAACAATTGGGAAATTACCCCCAAGCTCTGACGCATTTGGCTCTCATCACAGCGGCCATTGAGTTAGATCGCGTTTTAAAAGATTAACTTCCGTATCGTTATATACGTGAAAGGGTTGAGATACGTTAAGCTATCTCAACCCTTTTTTTGAGTAGAGCAGGAGAAATGTCTACCCTTGCTCATTCCGACTTCTTGGTTTCCTCCAGAGCTTTGCGGAGCTCATGGTTATCCCGTGAAAGCGATTCTACCTGAGATTTCAGGAAAGCAATCTGGTGGAGTAGGGCATCGACCGTTCGATCTGTTTCCTGCCAGGGAGCCGCTGTATCCAGTGTATCGGCCTGATGAGAATACGCTCGACAGGTTGATGAACAGAACTTAGCAGTAGAGCGAGAGGCAAAAAAGGGAGTCCCGCACCATTGACAAGTCTTTTCAAATACTTTAGCGTTATGTTTAAATCCTTCTCTTGACAAACGTGGCATAGTACGATCAGTTGAGGTGAAAATATATTACAAATATATAAATAGTTTTTGTAACGTTATTGTTACGTTATAATAATTATTTATAAAATAAGCTATTTTTGTCAAATAGGGGTTTATTACTGATTAATAAAAGTAAGAGATAATATATTGTTCAATTAGATCTGTATCTGCCAATTCTATTACATTATCTAATTAATAAAGCTTTTACCACTAATACCGAACATTTCTTACACTAAATGCATGGATAGCATATACATGGACTAATTCGATATTACGAAAAGATCCTAGCTTTTTATCAGCGATCTGCAATCATCAGATGAAACTTAGATGCATAATCTGTCATAATGCATCTACTCCTTTGTTCTATTAATTATCTACCAGCACATTGATTGTTTACAATAAAAGATGATCCTTTTAAACAATAGGCGAGGCTAGAGCCTTACATTTAAATTAGTTTATTACTTAACATAACTATAATTATATAACTTTATATCCAGCTTTAAAAGAGCTTGACGTTAAAATTGTCTTCATATTAAGTATAGGCAATTGGAATAAATGTATTAATGGAAACCGTAATGACAATGAAAGACACCACAGCAATAATAGAAAAATTTGTTGAAGCATCAATGAAACATGAAGAAGCGACTAATGAAGGTGACTATAAAACAGCAAATAAGAGCTACAAAATAATAATGAAAATGGTTGATTTTTTGAAAGATCATCAAGAAATTAACAAACTTTCAGAACTTCTAAATCACAGCTCGGTTGGCGTTCGGCTATGGACAGCAACTATTTTATTGCCTGTATCAGAATTGGAAAGTCTAAAAGTATTAAATCAAATTTCAAAAGGAAATGGAATCCATTCATTTGAAGCATTGACAATTATAAAGGAATGGGAAAATGGCAACTTAAAATCGTAATTATCGAAAAAATTAATCTCATTCTGTGTATTCTAGCTATTAAACAAGCTATTGACCTATTCTCTCTTCAGCTGGAGTATCTATCGATTTTGTAGATAGTAAAATCAATGCATTCACCATCACCTACCCTACCTCCAATGGCCCTGTGAACCTTGCTGGAGGAATATCCTATATCCATTCGGATTTTAAATAATAGATTTACAAAGTCAGCCAATTTCGTATGAATAAAATATTCTTGCTAGTCCTCGCCGTCTTTCATCTTTCTTCGTGTACTAACGATGAGGAGGTAAAATCAGAATACGACACCTTAACTTTAAGGTTTAACGAAACGGTCATTTACAGTAAGAATAACAGAGAATATAGCTTTAAAGTAATAGACATTATTCCTGGCTTCACTGAAACGGTCATTAACGGGAAGCAAGGAACCATCACTAGCGATTATACAGTCAAAATTCTATTACGTTCGGATACACTCGTAATCCCTACGACTGCTGTTGCCTTCATCAATGGATCAAGACATACCCATACCTGGAATGAAATAAGTAGTAACAGACCAAGTAATATTATCGAATCTAATTCAATTAAAATAGCTATTTCTGACGCCTATCAGCTAGAGGACCAAATGCACTTCAATAAAGAGAATTTTATAGTTGAATTACTACTAAAATAAATTCAAATGGAAGTCCTATTTAACTATCACTATACAACTAAAATAGCTTCGCTATATATCTGCGAAGCTATTTTAGTTAGTATTTCATTCGTGAAGACAATTTATTTCCACGGATCTAATACCACTTTAACGCAATCATCGACCCGTCGTTTGAAGATGTCATACGCGTGTGAGACTTCTGTTAACGGTAATCGGTGTGTAATGATATCATCCAGCTTTACCTTACCTTCGGCTACGTACTTGAGTAAGGTATCGATATGCTTGTGTGCGGGAGCCTGTCCACCCTTTAAGATGATCCCTTTGTCAAAAAACTGACCAATGGGGAAATTATCATACGTAGTAGGATATACGCCTAGAACGGATACGATACCTCCTCTTCTTACCGCACTCATACACGCTTCCAATACTTTAGGCGAACCTTTTTCCAGATTAATGACTGCTTTGGCCCGATCTAGTAAATTACGATCCGGCTCAAAACCTACGGCTTCTACGCAAACATCGGCTCCACGGCCATTCGTTAGTTCCCGAATTTGGGCAACGACCTCTTTGGCATTCGTATCCCATAAAATTGTTTCACAATTAGCCGTAGCTTTGGCTTTGTCCAAACGATATTGAAGCGTATCCACAATCACAACCCTTGCAGCACCTCGTAGCCAGGCACTCTTAGCCGCCATAATCCCAACAGGACCAGCTCCAAAAATGGCTACCGTTTCTCCCCCTTTCACTTCCCCCCAATCAATACCACTGTAACCCGTTGGGAAAATATCCGTTAGAAATAATACCTGTTCATCGGTGAGATTATCAGGAACAATCCTTGGGCCATAATCCGCGTAAGGTACACGAACGTACTGGGCTTGCCCGCCATCATACCCTCCGTACAAATCCGTATAGCCAAACAAAGCACCTCCTTTTTCTGTTAGCAAACCTCCTTCGGGACCATAGTGTTCAGGATTACTGTTTTCACAATGCCCCGGCAAATGATGATCGCAGAAAAAGCAGTGTCCGCAGGCAATGGGAAACGGAACTACTACCCGATCGCCCCGTTTGAGATTCTTGATCTGAGGTCCTACTTCCTCGACAATCCCCATAAATTCGTGGCCTAATACCATGGGTCGGGGCTGAGGTAATCCACCGGAATAGATGTGAAGATCCGACCCGCAAATAGCGGTAGCCGTTACTTTCAGAATAATATCTCGACCTTCCTGAATGGTAGGATCGTCTACATTGTCGCAAGTCACCGTTTTGGGACCATGAATTCTCGCTGCTTTCATATCAATTTATTGTTTGATGGAATTGCTATCTCTTAATGAACAATACTTATCTGTACATACGGGTACTATTGAGGTAATTCTTCGATTCGAACGGGTTATCCTTTTCTAGAGGCAACATTTATGATATGCTGGTATCGGGAAGAGGAATCATAAACCTTCCGATGGATCCTCATGATGTTATCCTGAAGATGGGGTTCGGGTAAGCAGTAAAAATGATTGTCACTTAAATAGACTCTTCATTACGTTGAACGACTTCAACATCGTGGCTATAGCGAACCTATTTAGGTTTATAGCACATCGAAACGTGGGTTGGAATTGAGTAGCCATCGTTTGATAATAGCTGGGATTCTTTATAGAATCATGCCACCCTTTATTTAGATTATTATCCTACCTAATAAAAGCAGGTGTAGAAGAAGCTCTTTGTTACTTATGCTTTTTGAAAATAATGAAGGGTAGTAATGGTCTTAACCTATACTACCCTTTGCCTTTTTATTCCTGTTACTAACTCTATAACCTCGAGTTATTCAGTAAGAAATCACTAGCTAACTGTACGTAAGTAGCTATGCTTTGGATAATCTTACCTTTGATAAGTCGCTCATTTCCAGTCCTTAAATAACCTACGCAAAACCAGCATTTCTCCTACGTGATAGGAAGTATGATCAATGATGAGTAAGGCTTCTCTAAAGAGGGTTTGCCCATCTCCATAGTCAAAAGGATTGAAAAGCTCCTCTTTGCGTTCGTATAAAAGCTGGATAAAGCGTTCACGATCCTGCTGGATTTGCTCAAGCGTCTTATCCCAGACCTGATCTGAAATCTCTTCCGTTTTTTTAGGCCAGTATTCATCGGGCCACTTCGGTGACTGATGGGTTGCTGAGGAACTAAATTCCACTATATCCCACTGGGCAATACGAATATGCTCCAGCAGTTGCCAGATACTATACGGCAGGTTCTCATACAATTGAGTGCGAAACTCGGCTTTCATATCCGCTACGGCCTCTTCCAAAGAAACGTGAGCATTCCCCTGGCGAAGGGCTTGGGATAATTCCTGCACTATCGAGTCATTCGAAGCATTTGCCATCCTACTGAATAATTGGTTTGGATGGACTATCAAAACTCCCGTTCCAGCCTGACTAGCTTCATTATGATCAATTATCAGAGAGATATTTCATAGTTCTGATTAGCCGCATTTTATAAAAGCCTGACCGCCAGAAATTTATCTTTTCCTCTTGAAAACCAGACGGTAGACCCACGATAACGCGGGAATAATTTTTTTAACAAATGGCAATGCACACTTACTACTAACTATGAAAGCCGTTTGGAACAACCAGGTAATCGCTGAAAGCGATCAGACTATCGTCATTGAAGGGAACCATTATTTCCCACCTGAGTCCATCCACAGGCAATGGCTCATTGACTCCCCAACGCATACGGTTTGTCCCTGGAAAGGCGTCGCTTCTTATTTTACGTTGCTCGTGGACGGACAGGAAAATAAGGATGCAGCCTGGGTATATCCTGATCCCAAACCTGAAGCTGCTCAGATCAAATCATACATAGCGTTCTGGAAAGGTGTTCAAATCGAAGCCTGATTCGTCTCAAAACAGGCCCATAAAGGCCCATACTTCTGATTGCCAAACTTTACATGAAAACATACGATACGATTATTATTGGAGCCGGACAGGCAGGTGTTCCTTTAGCCATGAAATACGCTAAAGCAGGCTACAAAACGGCACTTATAGAACAGGAACTAGTGGGTGGTTCATGCGTGAATTATGGCTGTACTCCTACTAAAACTATGATTGCCAGTGCCCAATTAGCTTACAAAGTAGCTCGAAGTACTGAGATGGGAATCGATATTACTGACTACCAAATCAATATGAATACCATTCAGGATCGGAAAGCAAAACTGGTTGAGACCAAACGTTCCGCTTCAGAAGAGAAACTCGAGGAACTGGAGAACCTGGATCTTATCTATGGACATGCCACATTCACTGGAAACAAAGAGTTAACCATTCAGGATCAATCAGGAAAACAGGAACGGTATATAGCCGAAACATTATTCATTAATACGGGTACCCGACCCGCCATTCCTGACGTGGCTGGCTTATCAGATGTCGACTATTTAACTAACAAAACCTTGTTAGAGTTGACCGAAATTCCTGAACACCTGCTCATTATAGGAGGAGGTTACATTGGCTTTGAGTTCGGTCAGATGTTTAGCCGCTTTGGTAGTAAAATTACCATTGTAGAATCATCGGATCGCTTATTACCCAAAGAGGATGAAGATGTAGTGAAGGAAGTCGAGCAGATTCTCAGCGAGGAAGGTATTACGTTTCTCAAAGGCCATAAGTTAAGCCAGGTTCGTAAAGACGGAGCTAAGGTAGCCACTACTTTACAGTCGGACTCAGGTGAAAAGACATTAACCGCTTCTCATCTCTTAATAGCCGTAGGACGTGAGCCTAACAGTAAGGATTTAGGACTCGAATTAACGGATATAAAGGTTAACGAGAAGGGATATATCGAGGTTAATGATCAGCTCGAAACTTCCGTTTCTGGCGTCTATGCCCTAGGAGAAGCCAACGGCGGACCCGCTTTTACGCACATTGCTTACGACGATTACCGGATTGTTTCTGAAAACTTACTGGATAAAGGCACTCGTTCGCGGGCTGATCGCCCCCTGCCTTATTGCATGTTTACTGATCCGCAGTTAGGTCGCGTAGGCTTATCCGAACAGGATGCCCGGAGAAAAGGCTTATCTATTCAGGTAGCTAAAATGCCGAGCAAAAGTGTAGCCCGGTCACAGGAAGTAGGCGATACGCGAGGGCTGTGGAAAGTTATTGTGGAGAAAGAAACTGGCAAAATTCTGGGAGCCGCCATACTTAGTCCCGAAGGAGGAGAACTCATGTCGCTGCTACAGGTAGCCATGATGGGTAACCTTACGTATGATCA
>CAJYHS010000225.1 GCA_913774715.1 uncultured Siphonobacter sp.
GGTACAGCAACACTAACGCAGAATCAAGGTTATTAATCATAAGGTTAATGTAATCGGACAGATAGGCAGCATTTTGCTGCCTATCTTCTTTTAGAGTTGTCAGTTTACGATTTACAGTTTTCAATTATTTACTCTTATTGATAACTGAAATCTCTACTATAAACGCATCAGGTATAGAATAACCATCACATCCCAATTGAAAACAGTAAACAGAAAACTGCAAACTAAACGATCATGAACACACGTCGAGGTTTTTTGAAGAGTGCTGGTCTGATGCTGGCTGGTAGCTCGCTCTATCCATTGTTGGCTAATGCTGAGGAGCGGGGAAGTGAATTACTGGCCAAGCCCATCGGGATTCAGCTGTTTACGGTATTTGAACCTATGAATCAGGATCCGAAAGGAACGCTGAAACAGCTTGCGGATATTGGATACAAGGAAATTGAATCAGCGTTTAGCAGTCGGGGAGGATACTATGGTTTTAAGCCTAAAGAATTCAAAGCAATCGTAGAAGATTTAGGCATGAAATGGCGTTCGCATCATGCGATAGGAGCTCCATTCAAACCCCGGCCCGGCATGAAAATGCCGACGGGTAAGGATGGCAAGCCGATGACCTTTCCACCCTCGTTGAACCTGAAAGATAACTATCAGCAATTAGCGGACGAAGCGGCTGAAGCAGGATTGAATTACCTCGTATGTGCCAGTACGCCCGTGGCTACCATGGATGAAATAAAAAGTTCGATTGAAGTTTTCCAGAAAGCCGGTGAAGCCAGTAAGAAAGCAGGCGTGCAGTTTGCCTACCATAACCACGCGACCGAATTTGATCCTGTAGAAGGCGGAAAGACCCCCTACGAAGTAATTCTTTCTCAAACGAGTCCTGATCTGGTAAAAATGGAACTGGATTTAGCCTGGGCTACTAAGGCAGGAAAAGACCCGGTAGCGATTTTTAAAGAACACCCCGGACGTTTTCCAATCTGGCACATTAAGGACATTAAATCTGATCTAAAAACGATTACGGAGGTAGGAAACGGCGTGGTTGACTTCAAGAAAGCATTCAGTGCCGCAAAGGTAGCCGGATTGAAGTACTTCTTTGTTGAGCAGGATTTAGCACCTTCAATGGATAACGTAAAAACCAGTTTCGATCATTTGCCAAAGATTCTGGCTTAAGAAGAATAAGTTTAAGCAAATCCCGTCTACCTTCCGTGCTAGACGGGATTTTTCGATGGTATACCTACGAGTTATGAATCAATTGAATCGTTTTGGGATCATAGGGCTGAGTCTGTTACTAAGCTGTGGCCAACCGCCTGAGTCAAAAAAGGAAAAGGACGGAGCTACACTGGTTGAAACCTATTGTTCGGGGTGCCATTTACCCGTAAAGCCCGACCTGCTGGACAAAGAGACCTGGCTTAAGCACGTACTCCCCGCGATGGCACCGAAGCTTGGTATTCCGACAACCGCTGGGGGGCAGTATTATATAGTAGCCAATAGTCAGGAAAAATCAGCCTTATCTTTTGAAGAATGGACAAAACTGGTTGACTATTTCGAAAAAATGGCACCCGATAGTCTGAAGGCAACCGCTCGGGAGCCTTTAAAGAAAGACTGGTCGATTTTTGAACTTCAGAAACCCAAAGAATTTCCGGAGCATTCGTTAACGACTATGGTTCATTTCCAGGGCGACAAGATTTATTCCGGGCATAATGGGCAAGCTACCCTGTACGCCTGGGACAAAAACCTGACTCGTTCGGAAGTGGTTACCTTACAATCGCCCGTAGTTCATGCGGAATTCACCAGCCCGACCGAAGCGGCAGTTACTACCATTGGAACCTTACTGGCCGTCGATCAGCCGATCGGTGATGTCGTTAAGGTTGATGTCGTGACTAAGAAAACGTCTCTGATTGCAAGTCAGTTACCTCGTCCGATTCAATCCATGCCGGGAGATTTTAATAAAGATGGTCGTATCGATTGGGTCATTTGCGGTTTTGGGCACGACAAAGGGGGTTTATACCTTTCAACGCAACAGGCTGATGGAAGTTACCAGACTAATCCGATCCGGCCTGAAGCCGGTGCCACTCAGGTGGTTGTTGACGATTTTAATAAAGATGGCTGGCCGGATTGTATGGCTTTGTTCGCCCACGGGGACGAAGGCCTCTGGCTTTTTACCAATAATAAAAAAGGGGGATTTGAAGAAAAACGGATCCAAAGGTTTCTACCCTTGGCGGGTTCCACTAGTTTTCAACTGGTGGATTTGAACAAAGATGGTCAACTGGATTTGGTTTATACCAGCGGAGACAATAGCGACTATTCTAAAATTCTGAAACCTTATCATGGCGTTTATACCTTCATTAATCAGGGAAATTTCAATTTCAAGCAAAACTGGTTTTATCCCATTAACGGTTGTACCAAGGTCATAGCCGCCGATTTTGATCAGGATGGAGACATCGATTTAGCGACGATAGCCTTCTTTGCTGATTTCAAGAATAATCCGGATGAAAGCTTCATTTATTTCGAGCAAAATGATCAAAAGCAGTTCGTCCCGCACGCAATTCCGGTTTACGTTAATGGCCGATGGATTTGTATGGATGCCAAAGATTGGGACGGTGACGGCGATCTGGATATTGTGTTGGGGAATTATTCCCGAGGCTTTAATAACCAGGAAGATTACAAGCCCAACTGGAATCTGAACCTGCCCTTAATTGTACTGAAAAACCGGACAAAGTAAGAGAAATCGTAACCACACTTTTATTACTTAACTTCCCGAAAGCTGTAAGCTTTCGGGAAGTTAAGGGTTTAACCCTTATTTTTGCAGAAATGACGTGTATAGAAAAATTCTGTCACGCTTTTCCCCTGCATGAAGTCACTTACCATTGTTAATCGCCATTACCCACCCAATCCTGGCATTACGGGCGAATCGGCCTGGGATCTTGCTCAGGTATTGATTGAGAAACACGGCGTTGACGTACATATTGTTCATATCGACCGCACGTACGACGGTGGCGGAGCCATTCGAAAACCCGTTGGTCAGACACATGCGGTATCGACTATCTATGAAGGAAAAAATCCGTTATTACGGTTTATTGCGGGACCTTTGGACGGTTTTTTATTAATCCGTAAAGCCATTAAATTGAAAAAAGGGCCCTTGTTGATTATGACTAGTCCGCCCTTGTTACCCTTCTGGGCTTCCTTATTTCTAAAGCGAAAAAACTGGATTCTGTGGAGCATGGATTTGTTTCCTGAAGGTTTCGCGGCAGACGGAAAAATCAAGGAAACAAACCCGGTTTATCGGTGGATCATTAAGAAAACGTATCAGAATGCTCCTCAGTCGTTAATTGCTTTGGGGCCCAATCAGGCAGAATTGTTACGTTGGAAATACCAGCAGGCCATTCCCACTATTTTATTACCCTGCGGTGTATTGGTCGATCAGCCTAAAGATGAAACTAGGCCCGATTGGCGAACAGATGACTCGAAAATCTATCTGGGATATGCCGGGAATGTGGGAGAAGCCCATTCCGCCGAATTTCTGGAAAGCGTAATCACCCAAATTAATCCAGATCGTCAGCGACTGATCTTGGCTTTATACGGAACGAAGGCGGAGCCTCTCCTTCGACTTGCGGAAGGTAGACCGGGCATCATGGTACTAAAAAATATTCCGCGTGCTCAGTTACACTGGCTTGACATTCAGCTAGTAAGTCTGTTGCCTAAATGGACCCATATTGCCGTTCCATCGAAGGCGGTTAGTGCCATTTGTTCCGGTTCTCCGATTATTTTTTGCGGGAGTAAAGAAGCCGATACCTGGGAACTTCTTCGGGATGCAGCCTGGTTAATCAATACGGACGAACCGCTGAATGAGCAAATAAAGGCATTACTAAACTCGTTGGCATTGGTAGAAATCGAAGATAAAAAACGATCAGCCCGACTCGTTGCCAGAAGACTAAACGAAATGGTAATCCAGGCTTACCAGCAAATTGAGAAGTTAATATAAGTATGTGGGGTTTTGGGTTGAGAGTTCTTAAAGCAAAACGTTCAAATGAATAAATTCATAGAACAGGAAGATATTGCTTTACCAATGTTGTGAGGTTCCATTTCACTCCATTACAAAACTCTAGACGCAGAGAAACAGTAGATTACATTAAAAATCTATCTACAAAAACTCTAAACCCCAAACAAATAAACCCTTTAAGGTTAACTACCTTACAAACCAATGAAAAAAACAGTAACGTACGTTCTCGAACCCGAGATCGCTCTGGATGCTGACCGCTTTCGTCAGCACATTTCCGAAGAATTAGCTTTACCACTGAATTCTCCCGACTGGCAGGTTCGCAAAACTCGTCAATCAGTAGATGCCCGGGGGCGACAGGTAAAAGTTAATATTGAAGCCGAGGTTTTCATTAACGAAATTCCTCAGCCGCAGCGTCAGTACCAATTTCAATACGGTAATGTTAGTACCGCTCCTTCCGCAGTAATCGTTGGGGCGGGACCCGCAGGATTATTCGCCGCTCTTCGGCTCATTGAGCTGGGAATTAAACCCATTGTTTTAGAGCGAGGGAAAGACGTTCGGGCTCGTCGTCGGGATCTGGCGGCTATTAACAAAGAGCATATCGTAAATCCTGATTCCAATTACTGTTTTGGAGAAGGTGGGGCAGGTACCTACTCAGACGGAAAGTTGTATACCCGTTCCAAAAAACGTGGAGACATTCGTCGCATTCTGGAAATTTTAGTAAATCACGGGGCGGTTGAAGATATTCTCATTGACGCCCATCCACACATTGGAACTAACAAGTTACCTTACGTAGTCGCCGCTCTGCGGGATCAGATTTTAGCTTCTGGTGGTGAAGTCAAATTTGATGCCAAAGTAACTGACTTTATCATTGAGCAGGGAGCAATGCGAGGCGTAGTTACGGCAGATGGACAGCAACATACCGGCCTTGGTGTAATTCTGGCGACGGGACATTCGGCTCGGGATATATTTGATTTATGTCAGAAGCGGAACGTGTTCATGGAAGCCAAGGCTTTCGCTATGGGCGTTCGTATTGAACATCCCCAGTCCTTGATTGATCAGCTTCAATATCACCGTCCTGAACGTGGGATCTTACCCGCAGCAGCGTACAGTTTAGTAGCTCAGACCAACTACAAAGGAATAGATCGCGGAGTGTTTTCATTTTGCATGTGCCCTGGTGGTTTTATCGTTCCGGCGGCTACGGCTCCGGGCGAATTGGTAGTGAATGGCATGTCCCCTTCGCGTCGGGATTCCTATTTTGCTAACTCAGGTATGGTTGTGGCGGTTAATGAACCGGACTGGAAAAAATATTCAAAGTATGGTGCTTTGGCTGGCTTGCATTATCAGCAGGAAGTTGAGCAAAAAGCCTGTCAGGCCGCTGCTCAAACTCAGAAAGCTCCCACCCAGCGAGTCCAGGATTTTATCCGTGGAAAAGTTTCGGCTGAACTCAATGAAACCTCTTATCAACCCGGACTGCTTTCGCTGGATTTATCGAGTATATTACCCGAAACTATCGCTGAGCCTCTAAAGCTAGGGTTACAGGAATTTGGAAAACGGATGAAAGGGTATACTTCCAATGAAGGACAGTTGATTGGGATAGAAAGCCGGACTTCATCTCCAGTCAGAATTCCCCGTGATAAAGAGACCTATGAGCACGTAGAAATTAAACGGTTATATCCCTGCGGTGAAGGAGCCGGTTATGCCGGAGGAATTGTTTCGGCCGCTGTCGATGGAGAGCGGTGTGCGGAAGCACTGGCAGCAAGTTATCGCCGTTAAAAAGGATAAATACTCTGAAGTACCTCATTTTCGGTAAAAAAATGCTACTTGAAAATGAATACATTTTCAGTGACTTAAGTTAACAGAAGAGGAAAGACTTCCGGGGTGGATTACCTAATTCCGCTTAGGAAGCCTTAACTTGCAGGCAATACCCCGTAATTTTCTACCAATATGAATTTGGCAACCGCAACCTTTTCTGAATTCTCCACGTCATTAAGTCAACGTCTACAGGAGCCGTTGCCGGGAGAATTGGCACATCAGAAAATGGCGGCAGGGGGCAAAGCACGGATCAAAATGCAACCCAATGAACGCACCCGTCAGAGTGCCGTTTTGATCCTGTTTTACGAGTATCTTGGCAATTTATACTTACCTCTGATCTTGCGACCTAAGTATGAAGGTGTGCACGGTGGACAAATGGCTTTTCCCGGCGGACGAATGGAACGTACGGATAAAAGTCTGATTCATACCGCTCTACGAGAGGCTCAGGAGGAAATTGGCATCAAGGCAAGTGATGTCAAGATTCTTGGATCATTAACGAAGTTATATATTCCTCCAAGTAATTTCTGGGTATTGCCCGTCATTGGGACACTTTCGTACCGGCCTGATTTCTATCCTGACCCGGTTGAAGTAGACATGATTCTGGAAGTGGAATTGCAGGAAATGATGAATGAAGGCGTACTTGGTACGGAAAAACGTGAGTCCAAAGGCTTGATTTTTGATGCTCCATTTTATCTGTTACAGGATCAGAAGGTATGGGGAGCTACCGCCATGATGATTGCCGAATTATTAGTTGTTCTCAACGAATCGAAGTAATACGACTGGTTATTTTTTTTACACAAAATGTAAAAGAAGTACAGTTAGCACCTGTGAATTGACGACAAAATTCACTATATTTACCCAAGTAAGCGTATCTTTTATTCGTATTGTTGATAAAAGAACAGAACTATCCTTAATTTTTTCAGGCTGAATGATTTAGGGATAAAATATTCAAGTGTAGCGTACCCGTGTTTTATTAGCGAAACTGGTCTTCCCATTTCGTTTGAACCCCTTATTTACCAATGTCCGAACCATTCGAACAGGAAGATTCCCTGCACGATAAGATTGCCGTTGATGGTATGTATCAGCAGTGGTTTCTGGAATATGCCTCTTATGTGATTCTGGAGCGGGCCGTTCCCGCCATTGAAGACGGACTAAAACCCGTACAGCGTCGTATTTTACACGCTCTGAACGAGCTTGATGACGGTCGATTCAATAAAGTAGCCAATGTGGTAGGTGCTTCCATGCAGTATCACCCGCACGGTGATGCCTCCATTTATGATGCTATTGTCAATGTTGGCCAGAAAGGTCTTTTATTCGACTGCCAGGGAAACTGGGGCGATATTAATACTGGTGATAGTGCCGCAGCGGCTCGTTACATTGAGGTGAGACTTTCAGCTTTTGGCAGGGAAGTTCTTTTCAATGAAGATACAACAGAGTGGCAACTGAGTTATGATGGGCGTAAACGTGAACCCGTCACGCTGCCCGTTAAATTCCCTTTGTTATTGGCTCAGGGGGTGGAAGGAATTGCCGTAGGGTTATCCACAAAGATGCTTCCGCATAACTTTATTGAACTTTGCGAAGCATCGATTGATATTCTGAAAGGTAATCCTGTTTCCCTATTGCCCGATTTCCCAACTGGTGGGATGGTAGACACGACCAACTACAACGACGGTCAGCGGGGAGGTAAGGTTCGGGTTCGGGCCAAGATCAAGGAGCTGGATAAGAAGACCCTGATTATTACTGAAATTCCTTACGGTGCTACCACGACGTCTGTCAAGGATTCGATTATTAAGGCCAACGACGAGGGTAAAATCAAAATTCGGAAAGTTGAAGATTTAACTTCCAAAAATGTAGAAATCCACGTGCATCTGGCTCCGGGCGTTTCTCCGGATATTACCATTGATGCTCTGTATGCCTTTACGGATTGCGAAGTTAGTATCTCGCCTAATGCCTGCGTGATCACGGCAGATAAGCCAATTTTTTCGAACGTAACGGATATCCTGCGGATTAATACCGAACAGACGAAAGCTTTGCTTCGTCGGGAACTGGAGATTCGCCAACTGGAACTACAGGAAAAAATTCTATTCTCCTCTTTAGAAAAAATCTTTATTGAGAATCGGATTTACCGTCAGATCGAAGAATGCGAGACTTTTGAAGCCGTCATTCAAACGGTTGACCGCGGACTTGATCCTTACAAGAAGGACTTTTACCGTGAAATCACGGAAGAAGATATTCTGCGATTACTGGAGATTCGGATTAAGCGAATTTCTAAATACGATACCTTCAAGGCGGATGAAGCCATGAAGCGGTTGGAAAATGAGCTGGCCGAAGTATTGGATCATCTGGCTCATTTGACTCGTTATGCGATTGATTACTTCAAAAATCTATTGAAGAAATTTGGTAAAGGTCGCGAGCGTAAAACTGAAATCAAGAGTTTTAACACGGTATCGGTAGCAGTTGTCGCGGCCACGAATGCGAAGCTGTACGTAAACCGTGAAGATGGATTTGTAGGATTTGGACTGAAAAAAGACGAATACGTTTGCGACTGTTCGGACATTGACGACATTATTGTCTTTCGTCGGGATGGGAAATGTCTGGTTACTAAGATTCAGGATAAAGTTTTCGTAGGTAAAGACATTATGTATTGCGGCGTGTTCCGAAAAGGGGATGATCGTCGGGTATATAATCTGATGTACCACGATGCCAAGTCAGGCGTGAGTTATGCGAAACGTTTCTGCGTAACCGCTGTAACGCGTGATCGGGAGTATGACCTGACAGCGGGTAATCCGAAGTCTAAAGTATTGTGGTTTACCGTAAACGATAACGGGGAAGCAGAAACGGTTGAAGTAAAATTAACCGCTTCGAGTACCGCTAAAGTGAAGCAGTTCGAATGGGATTTTGCTAAATTAGCTATCAAGAACCGCGAAGCCTTGGGTAATCAGGTAACCAAGTACCCGATTCGTAAAGTTGAGCTGAAGCGAACGGGTGTTTCAACGCTTGGCGGCGTCGATATCTGGTATGATCCTACGATTAGCCGTTTGAATCGGGATAATCGGGGTCAATATTTAGGGAATTTTGAAGCGAAAGATTCTATTCTGGTAGTGTATAAGGACGGTAACTATGAGCTGACCAGCTTTGAGTTAACCAATCGATATGAGCAGGATCAAATTCTGAGTATTTCGAAGTATACCCCAGAAACAGTTATCTCCGCGATTCATTATGATGGCGGTCAGAAGAATTACTTCGTGAAACGCTTTCACATTGAGACAACGACCATCGATAAAAAATTCTATTTTATTGGTGAAGCAAAAGGTTCGAAACTGCTGATAGCCAGCGTTGCTGAATTTCCAAGGATTGAGCTAAGCACAAAAGAAACGGATAAGGGTCCGGTTACGAAGGAGTCGCTGCAGGTTGATGAGCTGGTAGAAGTAAGAGGATGGAAGGCTTTAGGAAATAAGCTATCGTCCCATAAAGTCGTAGAAGTGAAAGCTCTGGCTCCAAAAATTGTCGAAAAGCCAGTCGTCACCGAAACGAAACCGATTGAAAAAGCCGTAGAAAATTCGGACGAAAAAAACGCTGAAGAACAAGAAGATAGCACTTCCATTAATCAGCTGGATTTGTTTGGATAAAGAAGTCTTACGAGATTTAGGTAACGATTGATTTCCACGTCTGACCTAAAAGGATACATACATGGCCGAAAAAACTCTACTTTTCAGTGCTACGCGTCGAGCGAGTCACCGAACTAGCCTTTTGGTAAAGATTACTAAATGGCTAGTCAAGGTAGGGTTTGCCTTTTGCCTGATTATTCTGTTGTGTAATGTCTGGGTAGTAGTAAGTACACGCAATCAGAATCATTACTTTCTTAAGCAGTTACCCGCTAACGATGTGGGCCTGGTTTTAGGAACGAGCAAATATATTTCCAATGGTCGGGAAAATCTGTTCTTCAAGTATCGAATGGAGGCCGCTGCCTTGTTATATCACGAAGGAAAGGTCAAAGTGCTGATTCTGAGTGGTAACAATGATTCGGAATACTACAATGAACCTCGCGATATGGAAGACGCTCTGGTAGCTTTAGGGGTTCCTTCCAATGTGATCCAGCACGATTTTGCGGGTCGTCGGACGTATGATAGCATTGTCCGGTGCCGGGAAGTATTCAAACATAAACGGGTAACGGTCATTTCTCAGCCCTTTCACAATGCCAGAGCTTTATTCTTGGCGGACCAGTTGGATGTTGAGGCGGTAGCTTTTGCTGCTCAGGATGTTCCTAATGGATACTCTATGAAGACGCTGGTTCGCGAATACCTGGCTCGTCCGAAAGCGGTGATGGACGTTTTCTTTTTGAACCCAACCTTTACCCGACGGAACATTCCTATTGAAAATGAACGTCGGAAACGGGTTGTGGACGATTCAATATAATTGAACATACTTTGAGAAAACCCGGACGATCAGTTCGGGTTTTCTTAGTTTTGCAGGATTATTAAGTCATTATGATTATAGAAACCCATGCTCACCTATACGATGAGCAATACGATACCGACCGCGGAGCCATGATTCAGCGGGCAATAGATCAGGGAGTAGAACAATTCTGGTTGCCCAATTGTGATTCGGAAACGATTCCGGGCATGATGGAACTAGCTACGAATTATCCGGGTAAATGCCGTCCCATGATTGGTTTACATCCTACCTATGTTAAAGAAAACGTAGAGCAGGAACTGGCCGTTATGAAGCAATGGCTGGAAAAAGATGCTTCCGCTTTTGTAGCCATTGGTGAAATAGGACTGGATTTTTACTGGGATGTAACCTTTGCTGAGCAACAAAAAGCGGCTTTTCTGACGCAATTGCAATGGGCTCAGCAATACAATCTTCCCATTGCGATCCATTGTCGGAATGCTTTCTGGGAAACGGTTGAGCTGATCGAAAAACACAACGACCCCAATCTGAGAGGGATTTTTCATTGCTTTTCAGGCGGAGTAGAAGAGGCAAGAAAAGCGATTGAGCTTAATTTTTTGCTGGGCATTGGGGGCGTAGTGACTTTCAAAAATGGGGGTTTGGATAAGGTAATTCCTGAAGTAGACTTAAAGCATATGGTTCTGGAAACGGATGCTCCGTATCTGGCTCCTGTACCTTATCGGGGAAAACGGAATGAGTCGAGCTACTTACCCCTGATTGCTCAGAAAGTTGCGGATTTGAAAGAAGTTTCACTAGAAATAGTAACTCAGATTACCTCAGCAAATGCTTTACGTTTGGTTCAGTAAAAGGAATCATTACCCTAAAACAACACTTCATTGAAACTTATCACGCTCGATACCGCGGCTTCGGCTCATTCTCCGGTTTCTGTCCTGGTGATTTACACGGGCGGAACCTTCGGGATGGTCTATGATCGCAAACTGGAAACCCTTGTTCCTTTCAATTTTGAACAGATTCTGGATCGTATTCCGGAATTAGCCCGCCTTCGCTTTTCCATATCGGTACTAGTGCTCGACGAGTTACTGGATTCTTCTAACATGGATCCGACACACTGGCTGCATTTGAGTCAGATTATTGCCGAGCGATACGATCAGTACGATAGTTTTGTGATTGTTCATGGAACGGATACGATGGCCTATACGGCCTCTGCGTTGAGTTTTCTGTTTGAAAATCTGAGCAAACCCGTTATTCTCACGGGGGCACAACTACCCATCGGTGCGGCTCGTACGGATGCCGTGGAAAATTTCATTACAGCTCTGGAAATTGCCGCGGCTCGTAATGAGTATAACCAGCCGATGGTACCGGAGGTAGCCATTTACTTCCATTCCCTGTTACTACGTGGAAATCGTGCCCGGAAGCAGGAGAGTAGCCAGTTTAATGCCTTTCAGTCTGAAAATTATCCTTTGCTGGCAGAAGCAGGAGTGACTATTGATTATAACAGACCTTACATTCGGCCTTATTTGACAGATCAGCCTTTTCGGGTGCATCAGCAACTGGATTCAAATGTGGTTATACTGAAAATTTTCCCAGGCATTTCGCCGTCCGTTTTACATAGCATTTTATCCATTGAAAACCTGAGAGGAGTGGTTCTGGAAACGTATGGTGCCGGAAATGCTCCTACGGCTCCCTGGTTTTTGGAAGCTTTACAAAAAGCGACAGAACGGGATGTTATTTTATTAAATGTGTCGCAGTGCATTGGAGGGAAAGTCATGCAGGGCCGTTATCAAACCAGTAAGTATCTGAATGAGATGGGTTTAGTAAGTGGTGCTGACTTGACTTCGGAAGCAGCTGTTACTAAATTAATGTTCCTGTTAGGGCAGTACGGCAACGATATTGAACGCATCAGAAAGGAATTATCTGAATCTTTGCGAGGAGAATTAAGCTAAATACTTGCTTTTGGGTGTTTTGATGTTGTATCTTGCGGACCCAAATCACAGAGGGGTGTCCGAGTGGTTGAAGGAGCACGCCTGGAAAGTGTGTATACCTCAAAAGGGTATCGAGGGTTCGAATCCCTTCCCCTCTGCAAAAGCCTGATTATCAGCTAGATAGTCGGGCTTTTTATTTGTCATTAGTAGCAGATCAACCACCTTAAAGGTATTTCCATGTCAGCTTGTGCTTTATGCAGTTCTTCAGAAAAGGTATCCGTTTATGAAGTAATGCCCTCTAGTTCTTTTCCGAATGAAATTACGCTTTGTCAAAACTGTCAGGATCAAATAGACCGTAAGACAGCAGTACAGCCGGATTACTGGCATTTCCTGGCGGATGCCATGTGGAGTGAAGAACCGGCAGTTCAGGTTCTGGCCTGGCGAATGCTGAATCGTTTAAAATCCGAAAGCTGGGCCGCTGACTTACTGGATATGCTCTATCTGGACGATGAATTATCAGCCTGGGCAAAGGCCGTAGGAGATGAGGATGAACCTGTTCCAGTGACGGTGCATAAAGACAGTTTAGGAAATGTATTGAATCACGGAGATTCGGTGGTATTGACAAAAACGCTGGATGTGAAAGGCAGTTCCATCAATGCCCGAATCGGAACCGTTGTAAAAAATATTCGATTAGTAGACGATAATGCAGAGCAAATCGAAGGAAAAATTGACGGCCAATTGATCGTTATTTTGACAAAATATGTGAAGAAACAGAATGGTTAATAAAAAAGGACTACTCCATAAAGTAGTCCTTTTTTATTATTATTTACTTCTCAGTTTTACCGAAAAATACATTAAAGCCCAGATGTAAAGTTGCATCCTTACCTGAATAACGCCCACCATTATTATCTACTCTACGGTTATAACTATTATAATTGATAATAGCATTTACTGCTATACCCTTGGTGATAAAGTAAGCTACTCCAACTCCCGGAGACCAGGTAGAATTCCGACTAATACTTTCATAATTAGTATTTCCAAAATCAACACCTGCCTCATGGTAAGTTCGTTCTTTACTTAACTTGTAAAGTACAGATAGGTAGGGCTTTAACTTGCCATTCCCAAAGTATAACAGAGCAAAGGGGGCAATGCCCATCTCACGTTCTTTATGTAAATAATTAGAACTACTCAATGTGGACGTAATGATAGGAATACTAAGACCTAACGCAAAATTATGACTAATAAAATAGCCTGCAGAAGGAGCCATATCCATTGAGAAATAATGACTGTTGGATGATCTTTTTCGATAAGAAAAATTTCCAATTTGAGAGCCTGTCATCCATCTTCCTTTTTCCGTTTGAGCTTCGGATTTAAATTGAATTAAGTAGAAAGTAATTGAAAATAAAAGTAGCTTTTTCATAAGGCCAGAGTTGAATTTTCAGCAAGATTAATCGGGTAAATTAACTACACCTAATTTTTAACGTACGTTAACGCAGTTACGCTCTTTACCACTTACGAATCAATCCACACTCCACCAACTAAGATTGACTGATTTTTTCATTTTTTTCAACTAATTACGGTAAGTTATTTATTTATAGGTTACATTATGAAAATTATTTAATTAATTATATTTGTTATTTTGACGCTTTATGAAATTGGTTAATAATAAATTTTAAAAAATGACCCTATATCCGATGTTTGGCTATGTAATTTTTATTATTTCCAAATATTAATTAGGTATATGTAAATTTTTGTCAATATTTGTAACCATAGTTCTTTCTAAGACAGATCATGTAATTCTGGGCAGCATCTATGAGTAACTTATTGAAGCGGGAGAGAAAGGAAATTATACTTAAGCACGTAAATGTGCATTCCCGAGTCACGTTTGCCGATCTGACGTCTTTTCTGAATGTTTCCGAGGAAACTATTCGTAGGGATTTGAATGAATTGGCCGACGAACACCTGATCATCAAGATCAAGGGAGGAGCCATGGCTGCCGCGAATCATTTCGTACTCAAAAATGAAAGACCGATTCGCTATGCCTCTACGAGTAAAGAAATCATTGCTCAGAAAGCAGTGAAACTATTGAAAGATGGTATGATCGTATTGATTGGGGGAGGTACTACCGTAAGGGCCTTTATTGAAGCTATTCCTGATAACCTGAAAGCAACTTTTGTTACCGTCAATCCGTATACCTGCATCGCTTTGCTTCAGAAACCGAATCTGGAGACCATATTAATCGGAGGGAAAGTTTCAACGTATAGTCAAACCGTTATTGGAGGTGACGCTTTTCTGAAACTGGCGGACATGAAGGCAGATTTGTGCATTATGGGTACGAATGCTATTGATGCCGTCGAAGGTATTACTGATTTGGAATGGGAAACCGTGGAAATCAAGAAAGCCATGTTCAAAGCTTCTAAAAAGGTCGCTGTTTTAGCCATTTCTGAAAAGTTGAATACGTCCATGAACCTTCGGGTATGTCCGGTCAATGCCATTGATTACTTAATTACGGAGTTGGAAACTTCACATAGCCGCTTACAGACTTATCAGGCTCTTGATATACAAATTCTTTAGCTCTTCATCAGCAAACCATGAACGTACATATTGAAAAACTATACCAAATCGCTAAAAAACAGACACGTAGGATCATTGGCCTGATGTCAGGAACATCAATGGATGGACTTGATGTGGTGCTGTGTGAATTTGAAGGAGCGGGTGGAGAAACACAGGTTAAGGTTTTGAATTTCAAGACCGTATCCTTTGATGAATCCGTCAAAGATGAAATCAGAAAGGTTTTTGCGAAGCGGGAAATTGACTTCCAGCAACTGGCAGTATTGAATCCCTGGCTTGGTAACCTCCACGGAAGTATTGTGCTGGATTGCCTGAATGAATGGCAAATCTGGCCTTCAGACGTAGATATAATTGCGAGTCACGGACAGACGGTTTTTCATTCACCCAAAATTCTCCATGGGTTGGAGAAATTTCCCAATGCCACCCTTCAGATCGGAGATGGTGATCATATGGCTGTAACTACGGGCATTATTACCCTTTCGGATTTCCGACAGAAACACTGTGCGGCGGGTGGGGAAGGGGCTCCGCTGGCTGTCTATGGCGATTACCTGATCTTCTCGAAGCCGGGCGAAAACCGAATTTTGCTGAATATGGGCGGGATTGCCAATTTTACTTACCTTCCCGCTAACCTGAATGCCGATGAAGTTTTTGCTACGGATACGGGTACAGGTAATACCCTGATTGATGCCGTCACCCGGCACTATTTCCATTTGCCTTACGACGCAAATGCAGAAATAGCGATGCGGGGAGTGACGAATAAGGCCTTACTTGATGCGTTGAAAAAGGATATCTTTTTCAAAAAGCCATTTCCAAAGACCACAGGTCCTGAGTTATTCAATATTGAATATTTGCGAAAGGCTCAACAGCAAAGTCAAACAGAAGCGTTAGCTCCCGAAGACATTCTGGCAACGTTAACCCGCTTCTCGGCAGAAACCATTGCGGAGGCAGTTCTTCGCTCGGTTGCTGCTCATGAAACTTCCCAGCCCTGGGCCATTTACGCGAGCGGAGGCGGGGTGCACAATCCGTTATTGCTGGCTCATATCCAGGAATTGCTACCTGAATTTACGATTGGCAAAACGGATGATTTGGGTATTTCGGGAGATGCTAAGGAAGCTATTCTATTTGCAACGCTTGCTAACGAAGCTCTGGTTGGAGGGAAAACCAACTACGGTAATCGCCAGGGTGTGCCCAGTGTTTCGATGGGTAAGATCTCTTTTCCAAAGTAAATTAAAGAAATCCTCTAAATCGTCTTAATCGCGTGTCTTTCTCAGCAAATCATTGATTTGCTGATTGTTACCTCTTTGTCTAATTTGTATTACACTCCAAATCAGTAAATCTAAAACTATGCGAAAATCAGTACTTGCAGGTAAAATCATGCTGTACTTCCTCTTCGTCTGTTCTACTCTGATTGCTTCGGCTCAGGTGCAGATTCAGGGAAAAGTCAGCGATGGCAAAGGGACGGATGTTCCTTTCGTAAACGTGAAGCTAAGTTCGGCGAGTGTGGGAGCCACGACGAATGCCAGCGGGAGTTACCAGTTCACAGCTAATCTGAAACCCGGTCGTTATACCCTGGTTTTCTCGGGCGTAGGTTATAAAAGTGAGCAAAAAGCCTTTGAAGTTCAGCCGAATCAATCGACGGTAACGATCAATGCGACTATTCAGGAGGACGTGCTCGGACTTGACGAAGTTGTAGTAACCGGAACAATGGGAGCGACGAGCAAGCGTGAGTTAGGTAATTCTATCGCTACCGTAGGAGCCAAGGATCTACAGTTTACAGCGGCTCCTTCCTTAGATGGGGCTTTGCAGGGAAAAATCTCCGGTGCTCAGATCACCCAAAACTCGGGTAACCCTGCCGGGGGTATTAGCGTTCGGATGCGGGGGCCCAGTACCATTGTCGGTTCTTCCGATCCTTTATACATCGTTGACGGGGTGATTGTCAATAACGATTCCCGTCAGTTGATTGACTTGGGCGGATATTCGCAAAACCGTCTGGTAGATATCAATCCCGCCGACATTGAGCGGATGGAAGTTATCAAAGGAGCGGCGGCTGCGGCCATTTATGGATCACGAGCGAACAATGGGGTGGTACAGATTTTCACGAAAAAAGGAAAAGAAGGCAAACCCACCATTACCTTTTCAACGCAGTTTCGGATGAGTCAGCTTCGCAAAAAACTGGCTTATAATGAATACCCTTTTGCGTTTGCGAATACCACGACAACGGATCTAACTCAGGTTCCGGTAACCCGTTACGATTATCAGGATAAGATTTTTCAAAATGCTTTTGGTACGGAAAATTACCTGTCACTTTCGGGGGGAACAGCTTCGACGAAGTACTTCATGTCGGTTTCCAATTTCTATAATCAGGGTATTATCAAGAGTACGGACTTTAACCGTAACGGAATCCGTTTGCGGATTCAGCAGAAAATTGGTAATAAGGCGACGGTTTCGATGGGTAGTAACTACGTATACAGCAGCAGTAGCGAAGTTCCGAACGGCGGTATTAACGAAGCTTACGGGGCATTGACGGGTTTCATTTTCAGTAACAACTCCGTTAACCCCGATCCTGATCCTGCTACGGGTGTGTATCCATCTACGGCTCCGGTCGCAGTGCTACGTAGGACGAATCCACTGGAAGCGATTAACCGTTTCAAGTTTGGCCAGCGTACCAGCCGGATTACTTCCGATTTTAACTTCAATCTAAAGCCCATCGAAGGAATGAATATTGATTTCACGACGGGTATTGACAGTTATACCCAGACGGCAACGGCTTATATCCCACCGAAAAATACAACACCCAGTTACGATCAGGGGCTTTCCCGTCGGGCGGATGCCACGGTTTTTCAAATTAATAATGACCTGAATATCAGTTATACTAAGAAGGTAAATGACTGGTTAACCTCCACTTCAGGAATCGGTGGAACCATTCAGTACGATCGCTCGGTAACCATTGCGGCAACAGCTCAGCAATTGGGAGCATTTGGCGAAACAGTTAACAACGGAACCATTATTGCTTCTGAGTTTCGTTCGGAACGTTCTATCCTGGGAGCCTTTGCTCAACAGAGTTTTGGAATTAAAGAACGTTACTTCATTACGGGAGCGGCTCGGGTAGATGCTTCTTCCGTGTACGGAATCGAAAACCGCTGGCAATTTTTTCCCAAAGTGAGCGGCTCTTATATCCTTTCCAATGAAAAGTTCTGGAATGAAGGAGCATTAGGCCGCGTTTTTACCTCTTTCAAACTCCGGGCTGCCTGGGGGCAATCAGGTAACCTGACGGCCATCGGTGCGTATGACCGATTTACCAACTATACGCCCGTTGTGTATGGTGGACAAACGGGATATACTTCGCCTGCCCAGCTGGGTAATTTTACCGTAAAACCTGAACGTCAGACTGAAACGGAAATTGGGGCAGACTTCAGCTTACTGAAAGATCGGATCAGCGTTGAGTTTTCTTACTTCAATAAAAGTGTAGCGGATCTGATCCTGAACCGTACCCTGGCTCCGACTACGGGTTCAAACAACCGTTTTATTAATGTGGGGTCGATGACTAATAAAGGCTTTGAAGTTATGGTAAAAGCCGTTCCCGTTCAGAAAAACAACTTCCGCTGGATTTCTACGTTGACCTATACTTCTAATAAAAACGTAGTCAATGGTGTCGAAGGTAATGGCGTGTTACCCTTCGCCGGGGGCTTCAGTCAGGTAGCAGCAGTGAATGGGTATGCTTTAGGGGCGTATTACACAACATTCTTTGCTCGTAATGCTGACGGTTCGCTGTTATTAACCCCTGCCGGATTACCTCAGCGGGAGCGAGGCGTTCAGTTATCCAACGGGCAATACACCGCTCAGCGAGATGCCAGCGGACAACCTTCAGGAGCGATTTTAAGCAAGGTAGTCGGTGATCCTAACCCCTGGGGAATTGTGGCATTTACGAATGAATTTGAGTTGGGAAAACTAAGCCTGCGAATGCAGTGGGACGGTATGCTGGGATTTGAAGTATTCAACTTTACCCGCCGGGTAGGTGAGCGTGATCTCTACGGTTCCCTGAAAGGATATGAACCTGAATTACGGGGTGAAGTACCGAAAGGAACCAGTGCGGCCCTGTTTTCTATCTTCGAAAACTACATTGAAGATGGCACCTTCGTGAAATTACGTGAGTTATCCGCCTCCTACGTTCTGACACCGAAACTTTGGAAAATGCAAAATCTTCGTATTACCGCCATCGGACGGAATCTGCTTTCGCTGGATAAATACAGCGGCTGGGATCCTGAAACGAATGCCGCTGGTCAGGACAATGCCGTTCGTGGTTTCGACTTTGTGGAGGTACCCATTCCACGGAGTTTCCTGTTGGGAGTAAGTGTTAACTTCTAGTGTCATTTTATTTCTGAAAATCATGAAAATTAGACCTTATATACTAACTACATTACTCGTCGCGGGATTATTGACCAGTTGCAAACTGGACATTGCCAACCCTAACAATCCCACGGACGAACAAGTGCTCACTACCCGTGAAGGAATGCTGACGCTAAGTTTGGGCATGAAGCAGTTTTATGCGACTTCGGCTTTGGAAACTCTGATCATTACGCCGGGAACGACCACTCGGGAAATGAAAGGAATTACTACCTTTACCAATGTTCTAGAAATTGAAGCGGGCGGTACGGCACTTCCCTCATTCAATGGGAACGTCCTGAATCTCTGGGCCCGGATGTATCGGGTCATGGGTATGGCGGATGATCTGATTGCCAACGCTCCAACGGTACTAGCCGCTGACGAAGCCACGAAAAATGGCGTGTTAGCTCACGCGTATTTATTTAAGGCGATGGCGTTAGGAGGCTTGGCAACTGCTTTCGAGCAGTTATCTATTCAAACCGACAAAAATGGAAAGGCTCCTTTTGTGACTCGCGAACAGGGCTTAACCGAAGCCGTTCGTTTGCTGAACTTAGGAATTGAGTTAATCGCAGCTACGCCTCCTTCCACGGAATTTAATACCCGTGTGCTGGGAACCGATTTCAATCTGAAGGATTGTCTGAACGCCTACCGGGCCCGTTACAACATGATGCTGGGACGTTATGCCGATGCCCTTACTGCAGCCAACGCCGTTACACTGACGACTCGTTCACAGTTTACGTATACATCGCAGTCGCCTAATCCCATTTACCAGCAAATCGTAGTAAGTAAAAACTACGCCCCAAGGGCTACGCTAGGGTTACCTACTGTATTTCTGGAAACGGGAGATGCACGCATCAACTTCTACACAACGGCTCCCGACATTACCGTTGGCGGTGAGGTATTACGGTCAATAGCAGGTTTTTATAATGAAATTACGAAGCCTATTCCGGTGTATCTACCTGATGAAGTTCGATTACTTAAGGCGGAAGCTCTGGTACGGAGCGGAGGTTCAGTAACCGAAGCAGTGGCCCAGATCAATGCCGTTCGGACCCAAAGCACGGGTGATTTGTTTGGCGTAAATGCCGGCTTACCTGCGTATACCGGAGCTACGGATGCCACCAGTTTATTAACCGAAATCTATAAGCAACGTAGCATCGAGTTATTCATGCAGGGACTTCGTTTGGAAGACAGTCGTCGATTTGGTCGACCTAATCCGCCTGCTAATGTGAATCCCGTTCCATTGACCTTTGAACGAACGCGTAATTTTTATCCTTACCCTGATCAGGAGCGTTTGACAAACCCAAATACTCCCGCAGAACCGGCGATTTAATGAGGTAAATCGAATGTTAAAGCGGCATTGGATTTAATCTGATGCCGCTTTTGCATTTGTTTTGAAGATAGGCTTAACTAATCTTGCTTAAATCCGCTTCATTTGTGTATGTATTAACCATTACAACCGATGCGACTTAAAACTGCTCTAAGCTTACTCATTAGCATTACTTTACATCAAGTCACTTTTGCTCAGGAAAAAACGCTGATTGCTCCAGGGGCGACTTTACAGAAAATTTCCAGCCAGTTTTCATTCACGGAAGGTCCGGCGGCGGATAAAAAAGGAGATATCTACTTTACGGATCAACCTAATGATAAAATCTGGAAGTATGATACGGAAGGAACGCTAAGCTTGTGGATGGACAAAACAGGCCGTTCCAATGGGCTTTATTTCGATAAAAAGGGGAATCTAATTTCCTGTGCTGACGAAAAAAATGAGTTATGGTCTATTTCTCCCCAAAAGAAAGTAACGGTACTAATGACAGATGTTCAGGGTAAAAAACTGAACGGCCCGAACGATTTATGGATTGATTCGAAAGGAGGTATTTATTTCACCGATCCCTATTATCAGCGGGATTACTGGGAACGTCAGAAACCCGAAATTGAAGAACAAAAGTTGTATTACTTACCCAAAGGCAAAAAGACGCCCGTAGTAGCAGACGATCAGTTGGTAAAACCAAATGGTATTATTGGTTCCGCCGACGGGAAAACCTTATTTGTAGCGGACATTCAGGGGAATAAAACCTATCAATATCAGATTAATACAGACGGAAGCCTAAGTAACCGAAAACTTTTCGTGAATCAGGGCTCAGATGGAATGACGATGGATGCAGAGGGCAACCTGTATATTACCGGAAAAGGTGTTTTTATCTATAATTCGAAAGGCGAAAAAATTCAGCACATTCCGGTTAACGAAGAATGGGTAGGGAATGTATGTTTCGGTGGAAAAGACCGGAAGCTGCTATTTATTACGGCTTCTAAATCTGTTTATACCTTGAAGATGAATGTGAAAGGAAACTGATGCAATAGCGAAATAAAAAAGGTGAGAACAGTCCATGTTCTCACCTTTTTTATTTCGCTACTAACTCATGATTAATAGCTTTTAACCATAACTCTCGACTTTGACAAGTCCAGTGGCTGTCTCCTTTCTGGTAGCCTGCTGCTCCTAAAGGTTTGACTAAAGAATAGGCATCAATCAATTTTAATTTCAGGCGGGTATCCGATTGTATTCGTTCAATCAGATGATTATACCGACCCATTTCCGGAGAAGTAACCGTAGTTTTGTTGGGAATGATGCTTAAGTAAATTTCGTCAAAACCTGAGGAAAGATATTTGTCACGTGTGTGATTCAACTGGGTAATTAACGCAGTAATTTCCTTTTCAGGAACTGGATTAAAGTCCGAATTAATTATGGTAGAATCAGTGTCCAGCTTCAAAAATACATGCTTCTGATCCGGTGAAAGAGAAGTCATGGAGTGAACCCGATTGAAAGCTTTTAAATTGAACCAGGCTTTAAATTCTTTCAATTTAAGAAAAAAGGGCCAGTTGAATAGAATGTTGTCATAACGTTCTTCGGGAATAGTCAGACGTGAATCTTTAGGACCTTTTAAGAATTGAACCAGGTCATTAGGAGGAGTTTCCTTACGGACTTTTACCGGGGATTGACTAACTGTAAAATTAGTGACTGGATTTGCTAAATGTTCCCGAAAATGGCGTTCTACCGATTCAATCAAAAGTACATTATAAAGGGATGTATCCAGCTTTATTGTAGTTTGATCATTCCAGTGCGTATACGAGTAGGTACGTGCAATGAAATCTTCCTGATCAACAGAGCCCGGTTCCATAAAACTATCTCCAATCGCATACAGAGCGATGGGTAATTTGTGCGTAGTATCTGAATATACCTTAGGGCAGGTAATATGAGCTTCTTTGAACTGAGCAAGGTTAGTGAATCGATATAAATCACCGTATTTATAATCATCAGGCAGATAATCAGCCTTTCCGATGGTGTGGTAAAGTGATTTAGACAATCCAACCAGGAATATAGCAAAGAGAATAAATATGAGTATAGACCGGGTTAATGTACGCATTAGACTTGATTTTTCGCGGCTGGGGCATGGGTTCTGATCCAGGTATTGACTTGATTTAACCAGATCATCTTTCCTTTATTATTCCAGTGTCCATCACCTTTATGATAAAATTCAGGTTTATTTTTTAATAGCTCGTGCATATTGATGTACGGCATCTCAAGATCAGGATGTTGCTGAATTCTCTCGATGATTCTATTATAGTTGAGACGGTTAGGCTCAAAAATCAGACTTTTGTTGGGTATTATAGTCAATAATACCTCATCAAAACCCATTTTTAAATAATGACTTCGAATACTATTTAAAGTAACGACAATCGTATCGATCTGGTTATTTTTTACTGGGTAATAAGAAGAGAAAAAGTTAGTAGTATCGGTTTCAAAATCGTAATACATATTTTTCTTATCTTCCGTTAGGACGGCTTTACCGACGACACGATTAAATAAATCAGCATGCAGTTCAGCCTTAAATTCTTTCCATTTTAAAGCCCATTTCTGGTTGAAAAGAAGGAATTCAATCCGCTGATTTACAGATTCTGCTGATAAAAACTTTAGACCTAAAGAACCAAGAGAGGGCGAGTTGGTTACTGTACTAAGGGTATGAGGTGCAGGCTGCTCTAAGGTCTTAATACCCTGATTAAAATAAATATGTTCAGTGTGGGGATTTAAACGTTCGATCAGGCTCCGTTGTACGATTTCAAATATAAGTACATTGTATTTATTGGTATCTATTTTAACCGTTAAAAACGAGTCGTTATTGAGCCAGCGGCGATAGTTTTCTTCTCCCGCTAATAAGGAAGTATCAATTCCCATTCCAGTGAAACTATCGCCAAGGATAGATACCATAGTGTTTCTAACCTTCGTAGGTTTTTGGGAAAGAGGAACATTATCCGCTTCGTAAAAATCCAGTTCTTTTACCCGGGTCAGGTTACTGGTATTATATAAATCCCCGAAACGATACTGATCAGGTATGATTCCCTTCTCTGATAACTTACGTTGCCAGTTAGTGGAGTAAATCAGAATAGCAAAAATCACTAAGGCTCCTAGCGTACCTATTTTAATTAATGAATTCATTAAAACTGGAAGTAGATGAACTGGTTAGCAGTGAAAACGCCGAATAAATAGCAGCTTACTACGAGTAAACTGAAAATGACCCAGAATTTTGAATTACTCCGGGTAGGAATTTGAAAGAAGCGGTTTTCCTTCCAAAGTAATAACCCAATCAAGACGAGACAGAATATCATTTCTGTTCCATTCAATGGCGTTTGCAGCGTATCGTGAACTGAAATGGCAGCAATTCCTTTAAATACGAGCAATGCGTCTCTTAAGGTAACGGTTCGGAAGAAAACCCAGGTTAAGGTTACTAGTCCAAAAGTCAAAAGAACCTGCAGGCCCCGATACCAGGCTGCGGTAGGAACGGTAATCCGTTGGCGATCCATAACGCGATCCCGAAGCTGAGCAATGGTCTGGTAAAAACCGTGCAGAACGCCCCAGATAATAAAATTCCAGCTTGCCCCGTGCCAGATTCCACTGACAAAGAACACGATGAAACGGTTCAGGTATTGACGGAAAGGAGAGACGCGGCTTCCGCCTAAAGGGATATAAATGTAATCCCGGAACCAGGTAGAGAGCGAAATATGCCAGCGACGCCAGAATTCCGAAATAGAAGCTGCTTCATAAGGTGACTTAAAGTTTTCCATAAGCGTAAAGCCCATTACTTTGGAAGCTCCAATGGCAACATCAGAATAACCCGAAAAATCGCAGTAAATCTGGAAGGAATAGAAGCAGGCCGCTACCAGTAAGCTGGTTCCGTTATGGTCTGTAATATTACCAAAAGCTGGATCTACGACCATAGCCAGCCGGTCAGCGATTACTACTTTTTTAAAGAGACCCCAGGCCATACGGATGAGCCCTTCTTTTACATTTTCCCAGTCGTACCGGAAGTACTCATGGTATTGCCAGAGTACGTTCTGCGGCCGCTCAATGGGACCCGCGACGAGTTGGGGGTAAAACATTACGTACAGAGCATAAATACCAAAATGACGCTCTGCTTTCTGATTTCCCCGATACACTTCAATGGTATAACTCATTGCCTGAAAGGTATGGAATGACAGACCAATAGGAAGCAGGATGCCGGGAAGGATGTCCGTACCGAGCCGGGGCAGGTGCGTAGTGGAGCCCATAAGATGGACCACATGCTCGATATTTTCGGTAATGAAATTGAAGTATTTGAAAAAGGCCAGAATCCCAACGTTAGCTACCAAGCTTAAGGTCAGTAACCATTTTCGTTTGACGGGGTTCTTTTGGTTTTCAATCCAAATGCCCGCCAAGTAATCGATGATGATCGTCGCAAAAAGAATGATGATGTACTCTGGTACAAACACCATATAGAAATAACAGCTGGCTAGAAGTAGCAGTAGCCAACGGCCATTCCACTTGAGGCTGAAATAACTTAAAGTAACAATTCCAAAAAAGAGAAGAAACTGAAGAGAA
>CAJYHS010000226.1 GCA_913774715.1 uncultured Siphonobacter sp.
GGCGCCGATCCAGGGCTTTAATGGCATCGGCAGCGCTCGTGGAAGTTACGTGCCTGGGGTCCATCTGGGTCACTTTAAAAAAGTGAATCATGGTTTCTAGCATCTCTTTGTTCGAAAGATCATAGGAGCGGGCCAGCTTCTCAAAGTCCGCAAAGCGGGCCTGGCTCACCGTTACGTGTTTGATTTTTTCTTTAGCCATGAGCTTAATTATTAACTCAACAGGTCTGATTATCAGACCTTAAGCGCCTTTACTTAACTCCGGGTTAACTTTTATAGGCTACTCCTAAAAGTTAAATCATTGATTTCCAATAAATAAGCCTCGCAGAGCAAGCTGTATGACGCCACCAGCGGCATTACGGCTTGCTCTTTTCTTTCAAAAAGACACTGGATCCGTTAGGGGCTTCTTTTCTTACATGGGGCTCGAACCCCAGCCGTAGCTTTGACACGCATAATAGTACTGAATAGCACTAGGTCCACTCGAGTAGCGTCTGATCTGCTGGGCCAGTTTTTCCCAGGATTCAGACCAGGCAAGACGGTTGTGCTCGCAGTAGGCATCGTAGGCGGCAAGGTCCAGAACCATGAGATGAATCTTGCGCTGATAGAGCTGAAAAAGCTCCTGATTGTGCTGATCTAACTCCGCAAATAATCCGGGCTGAATGGCTACGCTAGGGTCAGCAGCAAGCAACTGAGCCTGGGTTACATAATTAGCCTGGTACTGCCGGGCTAATGCCCAGAGCTCATCAAATTCGGAGTAAATCAGCCGTAGGGTTTGATCGAAGTATTCCTGGGTTTTGAGTGGGGATGGTTCCATTTTAGATAGGGTTTAAATGTGGAGAAGAGAGAGTTTGATCAGGGCTTCATTGACGTCTTTGGCATTGCCTAAAAGGCATCGGGCATCTAGGGCAAATGGGTAGCTTGCCAGCAGGTGCCTGGTGGCCTTCTCGCCCGCTGCATCCTGATCCAGCAGCAGAATCAAGGAAGGATAGGACTCGAGTACGGGCCGGGCTTTTTCTATCAGGGCCAGTGAATTCAAGACCAGAATATCAAAGGGTAGCACGGGAAGATAACTTCCTAGGGAAAGAAAATCCATGAAGCCTTCGAGCACCATCAGTTGCGCTTTACCTGCCCTTAGATGCGTAAAGCTTTTGGGTGAAGAAGAGCCTTTAAAGTAGGCACTGCGCAGCTCGTAGCCCCCAGCCTCATTTTTAAATCCGATGGCTCGATACCGCTGGTCTCTGATCTCATAAGCGACCTGCTGGCAATAGATCTTTAGAATAGCTGGATCGATTCTTCTCGATTCAGCGTAGGCTAAGAGTCGGGGATCCCAAAGCGGTACGGCCGAAACAATCTGTATGCCTGGCGGGGGATTAGTAGCCTGGGTAGGAAGCGAAAGCGGGGCCTTCCAGACCGGCATCTCTTGTAGTTTTTCAAGTACTTCTTTAGGACTGCACTGCCAGAGCTCGCAGCCCAGATCAATCAAAGTGCCCCCTTTACCCAGGCCGTGATCATACCAGAGATTGAGACGAATGTCCACCTTGAAGGAAGGCGTGCGCTCGGCGTGTAAGGGCGAGTGATACCAAAAGTTGGGGCCGCGTATTTTACTGGGCTCCTGATGGTATTTTTCTAAGAACCCTGCAATGGACAGGGCTTTGGCTTCTTGAAAAGTCATAAAGTAGGCCGTGAAAGAAGTGAAAAATTGATGATTTGATGCGAAACGGAGTTAACTGTCTCTATTGCAGCCTATTACCCGCGCATCACTAGCGCATCAAAATTTAGATTTGATGCCAAGGCGTTTTCAATTTGATGATTTTGATGACAATTAGATGCGACTTAAATTTCTAACTATCAACAAGTTACAAGACATTTCATCAATTCATCAAAATATCAAAGGCTGTTAAGCCGGTATATACTCTGCTTGTCCAGGCTGTAAAACCGGCCCTTTCCAGGTTGCTCAGTGATAGTGCCGTCCGATAAAAATTTGTACTGAACGTAGGCAAGGGAATTTGTTGCCGGCTCTAACTTCCATAGGTTTTGTAGCACCCGCCGAATCTGGGTAATGTCCTTTAGCCGCACCTGTTTCCGGCCTAACCAGTTCTGCATATCCCCGCTACAAAAGCGGAGCTCATCGAGATCCTTTTCATCAATAATGCTCAAAAGCAAATGAGCCATCTCCTGCTCCAGGCGATTGCGGTTCTGGGAAAGTAGGCGGCCAAGGGCCGGCGTTGCAATCTGAGCCGGCGTAAACCACATCCTAGTTTTATGCGTGCTGGCAAAAGACCTCTTAATTAAAAAATCAATGAAGCAGGGGATCTCCACTTTTAGCTCACAAAGCAGGTTTTCATTTTCTGCTTTGAGTGGTGGCACTTTGCGAATCCAGTAGCGGGTCTCTCCGGGATCGGCTACAATGAAATGATCTTCATTGTTGGAGCAGAGAATAAACTTGCCAAAGAACTCGACTTCATGCCGGTCAAAGCCCTTGGCTTCTACTTTGTAAAAGCGGGCGGTGGAAAGGTTTTTAATCCGCTCAGAATCTTCTTTCCGATCCAGAAAGGTTTCATCCACGCCAATGATTAGTTTTTGCGCCCATTCCAGGTTAAAGTTGGAGCGAAAGTCTTCATTGGTATTAATGACCATGTTCTCCCCGAAGATGGCTTTCATGAAATGAAGAAAAGTGGTTTTACCTGTGTTTCGTTCCTGGCTAACCAGACACAAAATGGGCAGAATCTGGGTGGGCCGCTCTAAAAGAATTTTAAAGTAGTCGTAGGCTAGCTCTAGCTGATCGGCAAACACGTGCGTGAGAAAGGCCGTGATTTTTCGATAAGAACCTGGCTGAGCCTGATGCTGAAAGGGATGATAGCGGTTATAAAAGTTTTTAATGCGGCCCTGGTAGGCAAGATGACTCGGCACAAAGCAAAAGCCATCGTAGCACTCCACCTGCTCTTTTAAATACTGCCTGCCGTGATCGAGTTTAATACAATCAGAAGACCAGGGTAAGAGCGTGGTGACGACATCCCCGGAAGCTAGGGGTTTATGCACTTTTTTAAAATACGAAGTGCCAATGCGAAGGTATTCGGGTTGTAGCTCCATCCCGTGAATGGTTTAAAATCAGAAGACATGAATTCAAGCCTGGGATCTCCAGGCGGAAAGAAAGCGTAGAAAAGCATTACTCGGGATTGGTGAGTATCCAGTCGAGTAGTTTTTTCTTGGAAAAGAGCAGCTTGCCTTCGACTTTGCAGAAGGGAATCTTGCGGCGTTTGACCAGCCCGTAAATCGAGGCCTCTTTGTACTTGATAAGCTGGGCAGCTTCTTTGGTGTCTAACAGCGTATCCGTTTCGTCGGCTGCGCTGCTTACTGGACTAGCATTTAGCGCTTTCTGTACGCTGGCTTCAATGAGCGAAGAGAGCTCGCCTTCGGTGAGTGAAGTGAAAAAGGTAGTTCCCATAGGATGGCCTGTTTTTTGGTTGACAGGTCAAAGCAAAAGGGAAAAAACGTGCCGAAACTAAACGTCGTTTACGTCGTCAGTCTCAAATCTTATATTCTTTAATGTTTTTTAGAATGCTCAGAGACTTGTAAGCATACGTTTCTTCAGGCATCTTCTTTAAAACTGAACACGTATCCTGAATATAGCGGGTAAAGTCTTTGGTAAGGTTATCTTCGGCGATGGATGAATAGCAGGAAAAGGTACGCTTGAGCACATGGGCATAGGTAGACAACTTTACCTTGCCTTGGCCCGAAGCCTGATTCAACTTATAGGTAGCGTGCATCAAAAGATTCAAAATCAACTTATAATTACCAGGAGGTACTTGCGCTAGAGCTGGGACAGTATCGGGTAAAAGGGCCTGACTCCCCTTTTGCCCCTCTTGAAACATCATACCTAATAGGTCAATAATTTGAGATTTTGAATGGTAGTAAGGGGACGTTTGGAAGTAAGGGGCGTGATGAAAATCTAGTAGCGACATCCAAAGCGTTGAGATCTCATCAAAGGGGTGATATAAGGGGATCTTATCAGCAACTTTAGGAGCGTCTACCTGAATCTCTGGCGCTGGGGTTGTTTCTTCTACCTGAATCTCTTTAAAGGAGAAGTTGTGAATACCCGGCTTTTTGATCATGAATAAGTTACGAAACTCTTTGCAGGCTAATACTAAAACCGCTTGAATGTAGCCTATGCTATAGAGATAAGTAGGCGCTAAATATCCATCAAAGAATAAATAGTAGTCACTAACTTCAATTAGATTCTTTAAGTGTCTGAGCTTCTCTTCCAGACTTAAGCCTGGAAAAGAAACCCCTAATTCTTTTGTAAAGCACACTTCCCCGTCTTCGTATCCTTTTAAGAAACGCTCTTCAATCTGCTTAAGAAGCTCATTTGATAAATCAGACCCATGATTTACTCTTACCTCATGAGGTCTGGTGAGTACAAAGTAAAGATTACGTTCACTAATCCAAACCTTCTTACCCCGTACCTCAATGGAATCAAAACCCCAAAATCTAATTAGGTAGTTTAAATCAATGCTATTATCCTTTTTAAATATTCGATGCTCTCTGTAAGATACGAAGCCAAACCTATCAAAATCATTTCCTAATATTCCCGGAAAATCGTATACCGGATGAAATCCGGGTAAATCAAGAAAAAATATTCCAAGTTCGAATGATTTCATATTGCTTTTAATATAATCTGAATAATAAACTTTAAAATTACCTGTTCCTACTTATTACAAAAATAATATATACTCGTTATATGGACTTAAGAACTAAATTATACTTAATGCGATTAATCGGTTTATTATTAGCAATAATTAATCCATTTAAGTATAGCCACTACACTGATTTGTAACGCATTATCCCATAAATACCTTCGAAAAATTTAGTATATGATTATCTAATTTGCAAATGATCGCACAACGGGTGCATTCTAAAATAATTTAAATACAAATAACTTCTAACTATTTATTATTCGATAATTCTTAAATACCGCTTTTGTTTTATATTAAAAACTTTGAGTCAATAATATAAAAATATAGCTTTTTGTGAATTTATATATCTATAAAATTTTTAATATCGTTTTAATCTCTGCTTATTTGCAAACAACAAAGCCCCCTAATCACGATTGGACCCGGAATAGGAGGCTTTGGAGTCTAATCCATATTTTAACTAAACTCATTTCAAAAGTATGAAAACTTTTGTACGAATCAGCATGCTCTGCCTTTTCGGAGCAAGCTTTTTAACCAGTTGTCAAAAAGAGCTTGATAGTCATGAACCTGAACAACCCTCTGATTACCTGACGTTCAAGGACTTTACAGAAATGCGAAATACCATAAACAAATTGGAATCTTCAAAAACTGTAAACCTTACAGAGTTTAATAAAGGAAATGCTTTTGTTTCCATGCAAGATATTTTCAATCAAGCTATAGGTGAGGAAACTGAAGCTTTTACCAGAGAAGAAAAATACATGATTCCCTATCAGGCAAAAGATCTGCCTGCAGTAAAAAATCACCTTTCAATGTTTGAATTTCCTGAGTTTGGAAGTTTCAAACTTAAGATTGCTGCGCCCGACTATGCTCATGTACTTAATGCAGACGGTGTTGTTAAAATTGGTAATACAATCTTTCAGTTTGTGGGAGATCAAATGAAAATGATCGAGGATTTGCCTAATAGAACTAATGAGATTGCCTTGTTAAAAGCCGCTACTAAAAATGATGAAGCTAAACAAATCTACATTAATAAAGTAAAGGTGATTTTGACACCTCTTTCCGGAGGCCGTACGAGTGCATTTGATGAAAAAAGAGAATGCTTTGGTTATAAGTATGAAGGTAATACTCAACGTTTCAGACTCATTGCTTGCGAAAGACATTACGAAATTGATTCTTACAATGTTCCTGGAGCAGGAAGTCCTTGGGTAGACTATCAATTAGTAATGGAATTTGATACTTATGGAAGAAGTGCTTTTGGTAGCTGGGGGCGTCGAAATTCAAACGAACAAAAGATTTCAGGTACATTTACTATCACTGGCACTAAGTATGATATGGATTGTTCTGGGCTTCAGAAATATACCTCTTTACCAAATGTTGCTCCATTAGATGTATTGAATCTTAGTAATCATTCATACTTTATGAGTAATGAATATGGCAACTCTTCTTCCATGTGGAGAGTGATCATATTTTCAGCTTATGGTCCTAAATGTAATCCAAGTTCTCCTATTCAAAGAGGATTAAAGTTTCATTCTTCTAGTCACCATTTGGCAACTTGGACTTCGTACTGTGATTGTCCAATACCACAATTATAATAAATAATTACTGCACTCGGATTATATATTCGAGTGCATTGAACTCTTAATCTATATGCTTTATCGAATTTTATTTCTCTGTTTTATTCCATTTTTTTCCTATGGACAATGGTCCCTTAGAGGAGGAGCTACTAGTACATTTACGAACGTAAAGACGCAAAATAGCTTGCCTTATAGTAGTGGTAGCACTTATAAAGGAATTATTAATCCATTCTGGGGAGGATATGTAGGCGTAGGCTATCAACATTCGCTAAGTAATGTTTTCTACTTTACTTATTCTGCTGATTACCTTCAGAAAGGTATTCGTCATCAGGCAGTAGTAGAAAATAGTTTACAAACTCTTCGCTTTACGCATCATTACTTGTCTTTAACTGCAAAGGCTGGGATATCTATTTCAGAAAAACTGGATGTTCGAGTGGGAGCAGCAGCTAATACACTTTTAGGAGTAAATAAAAGAAACGTTTGGGATAGAGAAGCCCGTACACTTGAACCCGTTGCTCTTGCCGAAGTAGTGTATAAAATTGATCGTATAGACCTTTCCCTAGGCTATCAACATGGATTAACAGCGATGTCTACATATGAAATTAATAATCCTGGATTTGATTCACGTCCTTATTACCTGTATCAACAGAGCGTTCATTTAGGAGTTGCTTATCGATTTGGCAATAAGGGCAATTAAATTCATTATATCGATAGAGTTTATTTATGAAGTTTTTATTACTATTCATATTCAGTACTCTTCTGCTCTCTTCCTGCACGAAAATCTTACCGCTGGAAGGGCCAGCCTTTGAAAAGAAAGCCGTGCTAACGGGGCTACTGCATCCCGATAGCCTGCTTTCCGTCCGGCTCACCTGGTCTCGCCCTCTTACTGAAAGCTCTCCCTATCTGCCCATTGAATCGGCTCAGGTTATCTTTTTTGAAGATGATAAGTCTCTGGGAATCGCTAGTTATCAGCGTAACGGGTCTTATCAGCTGGGCCTGAAACCCAGCGTTAATCACACCTACCGCGTAGAAGTGAACGTACCGGACTACGGAGTACTCCGGGCTCAGGATTACCTGCCCGAACTGTTACCGTTAACCGTCCAGACGGGTCCACGTAACCCTGATAACATCAATTCCAATCCTGATCTTACGCTATCCTTTACGCCTACACCCCAGGCTTCTTTCTGGCTGGCCATCAATCATTCCCGGGTTCGTAAAGATTTTCCCGATACCTGCTATACCAGCAACGGGTCAGGTCTGAAACCAGGCTGTAAATTTGAGGAAACCGTAGTACATCTTTATAATTTTATATCGACCCGAACGCCCGTATTCGATCAATTTAATGGCAGCGTAGATTCCTTTGGTGGCGTATTTATGTTTGGAGCCATGACTCGGGTATTGCCTGAGTATGCTCCACTCGGTACTCAGCAAAACATTGTATTCTCCATGCTCAATACGGCCTACGGCCTGCGAGACGGGGCGGATTCCAGAGAAAAGACGCTGCTGGAAGTGACTGCTGCCGGGCCCGCCTTTGATCGCTATTTAAAGACCGCTTTTGTTTCGCAGGCCAACCAACTTACCGACTTTAACGGCAGTCTGCAAAATCCCTTTGCCGAACCTTCGCCTGCTTACTCGAACGTAGAAAACGGCCTGGGTATTTTCGGGGCCCGTAACCGCCGATCCATCCGCCTGCAACTCGACAGTACCAGTATCTCCCGCTAGACTTTACATGAGAATTGTTTATACCTTCTTTCTTCAGATTCTGTGCATCATCACCCTTCAGGCCCAGACCATTTCCGGGTACGTGGAAGATGCCCAGTCCGGCGAACGCCTCATTGGGGCTACGCTTCGCAGCGGAACGCAGGGCAAAAACACGAACCGCTATGGCTTTTTCAGCCTTCCCCTCCAGACCGGCCCTGTCGAGCTTCAGGTTTCCTTTGTGGGCTATCAATCCCAACGCCTGTCCCTGCCGCTTCAAAGCGATACTTCGGTAGTCATCAAGCTTCAGCCGCAAAGCCAGTCGCTCCGAGAGGTGGTGATCAACGCCGCCGAAAACACCCCCTTACACTCCCTAGGAAAGTCTACCATTCCGTTATCCATCGTGAAAGAAGCTCCGGCCTTGCTGGGGGAAGCGGACCTATTGAAAACTATCCAGTTTTTACCCGGCGTGCAGGCGGGAACCGAAGGAACTGTGGGCATTAACGTGCGGGGCGGCAGTCCCGATCAGAACCTGATTTTGCTCGATGGCGTGCCCGTTTATAACATCAATCACCTCTTTGGCTTTTTCTCGGTGATGAATCCCGACGCGGTCGCTCAGGTCGATTTTCACAAAGGACACCTGCCCTCCCGCTTTGGCGGGCGGCTGTCTTCCGTCATTGATATTGCTCTACGGGAAGGCAATCAGGAAAAATGGACGGGCAATTTCAGTGTAAGTCCGCTGACCTCACATCTGACGCTGGAAGGACCCCTCAAAAAAGACAAATCAGCCCTGCTGGTTTCCGCCCGTAGCAGCTGGATCAATGCACTCATCAACCTGGGTACGTCCCTGGTGGGCTCTTCCAGTAATACCACGTTTGGCTTATACGATATTAATGCCAAGTGGAACTACCGCTTCTCCAGGAAAGACCACGTCTTTGCCAGTTTTTATACGGGTAACGACCGCTTTGCCAATAACTTCAAACTTGATAACAGCATCTACCGCTTTCAATTCAACTGGGGTAATACCACCACCGCTCTTCGCTGGAACCGGGTCTGGCATGAGAACCTATTCAGTAACCTGACGGCTTACTATTCCAACTATCGCTATCAGCTCAGTGAGAAATACGATTCTGAGAAGAACTTCAGCTCTGAGGCCCGCTCGGGCATTAAGGATTACGGTCTGCGATTGCAGCTGGAACAAAGCCTGAGTGCCCGGCATGCGTTGAATTACGGTGTTAATCTGGTGCATCATACGTTTTCGCCTGAACTTCAACAGTACAAAACGGGAGTAGCACCCGCTTTAAATTCAGGATTTGCTCCCATTGAGTCGCTGGAATGGTCCGCCTACGCGGAAGACCAGTTTCATATTAAACCTAATCTTAAACTGGAAGCGGGCGTTCACTACCTCGGCCAGGCCGTTGAAGGGAAAACCTTTCATCAGCTTCAGCCCCGTTTGAATGTCAACTGGATTTTTACCCCCCGCCACACCTTTCAGGCTTCGTATAATCGTACCGCCCAGTTTCTGCACTTATTAACGAATGCTTCCTTAGGCTTACCCACTGATTTATGGGTACCGGCCACCCCCCGCCTGGGACCCGAGCGGGCTCACCAGTATTCGCTGGGGTATGCCTATCAGGTAAGTCCTAAGCTTCGCCTGACGACGGAGGCCTATTATAAAACCCTGGATGGCGTGCTCGAATACAAGGAAGGCTCTTCTTTTCTTAATAACTCCGGCACACCCTGGCAGGAGAAAGTAAGCATTGGAAAAGGGCAGTCACAGGGGCTGGAACTAGCCCTTGAAAAAACGACGGGACGGCTGAAAGGCTGGGTAAGTTATACGCTCTCTAAAACGGATCGAGAGTTTCCGGATTTGAATGGGGGACGGCCTTTTCCCTTCAAATACGACCGGCGTCATAATCTGGCTTTAGTGGGAACGTATGCCTTTAATACCCGGAAATCCATTTCCATCAATTTTGTCTATAACAGCGGCAATCGTCTGACGCTGCCTACGTCGGCTTACGAAGGCGTGCAGCCCAATGAAAACGTCGATGATCCGGGGTTTTACAATAATGAAAGCAGCTTTTTCGAAAGTCTGGGTGATATGACTAATCGCAACAACTTTAGCTCACCGGCCTACCACCGACTCGACGTTAGTTACCGTTCCAGTAAATTTAAAAAGCAGGGGAAGCGAAGCTGGGTGTTTGGGTTGTATAATGCCTACAATCAGCTTAATCCCTTTTTCGTCTATTATCAAAAGCATCAACTCCGGCAGTTTACACTATTGCCCGTCATTCCTTCTGTTGCCTATCAACGCGAATTCTAAGACTTTACTTACTATAGTTACAATCTGATACAATCATCTTAATTTATTATACTAAGATGATTGTATCAGATTGTCAATTAAATTTTAAAATAAATATTAATGAGAATTAAAGATGTACACAGAACAAAATCCACAATTGGGTGTACTGAATATATATTTTTCAAAAGTTTTACAGGCTTTCATTGATAGCATTATCAAACAATGGATCTCCTATATCCTCAAGGTAAATTTTGGTGGTCTTTATACTGTCATGCCCAAGTGATCTACCTATATCCTCATTCGAAAAGCCTTTACGTCTTAGTATAGTAGCATATGAATGACGTGCTGCGTATGTAGTAAGGTCTTTTTCTATACCAACTTGTTGAGCTAGCTCTTTCAGGTTTTTATTCACCCTAGCCAGTACCTTCTTCTTGCGATCTCGAATGGACTGAAGTGTTTTGTGTCTTTTATATAAAATTGGGAAGATATACCCTGCATCGCTATTGCCTTCCATATTTCGATAATACTCAATTATTTCAACTGCTTTAGGGTGAAGCGAGAATATAAACTCTTCTTTAGTCTTAGCCCTCGTATACTGAAGCACGTTGTTTCTAACATTTTCCCATTTTAAACTTGCTAAATCCGTAAAGTTGATACCCCGACAGAAAAAACTGAAAAGAAAATAGTTACGTGAATTTATATAGGTATCCTTCTCGGGATCAATATTTATGGAGGCTAACAAGTCTATCTGCTCCTTTGATATGGCACGCTTTTTAGTCCTTGGGTTATTATATTTCCCAAACTCAAAATCTTTAAAGGGATAATGGGTTTCTGCACAAACTCCATCTTTCATGGCATTTCTCCATAAAGTTCTAAATGTTCGCAGATAGACACTTCTGGTTGTGACCGCACAATTTCTTTTAACTAAATACTCTTCATATCTTCTGATGAATTCTAAGTTTATTGAAGCCAGATCAATATCTTTTCCATTCAAAAATGCTTTTAGACTGTTATGCGTGTGTATGAAGGTTTCGGCATACCCTAACCGTCCCTTCTCCTTCAAGCCTTCGACTTGCTGTTGAAAATACCCTAGTAGCTTTTGAACTGGTTTCTTTTCCTGTACTCCTGTTAGCCTTCGAACAATTGCTTTAAGATCATCAAACGAAATTGCTTGGTTTTGCCTGCCTGCGGAAAGTATGAAATAATCGATTTCTGATCGGATACTTATTAGTAAGGCATTGATTGCCTGAGCTTGTGGGTGACCTTTTTTTACTGTCTGAGTCTTACTATCCCAATCTTTAAGAGAAGTGTGCTTTTTAGTACTAACGAGCTGATTCTTTCTATTAATGATAATCTGAAGATGTATGGGGTGCTCAGAATCATCAGAAGAATTCTTAACTTTGACAATGAACTTTGCTGATAATGACATAGTTAGGTGTAGTTTTAGGTCGAACATTAGTCGAACATATGGCGACTAAATTTCCTAAATGGACTCTATGCAATATTACACAAATACCTGTATTTTAAATACTTACAAATAATTCTATATAAAATATTTATCAAAAATCACAGTTTCAATTGCATGGGGTGCAAGGGGTCGTGGGTTCGAATCCCGCCATCCCGACTTGACAAAAACAGACCTGCTCAGCAATGAGTGGGTCTGTCTGTTTTTACAGAGATATATTTGCCTGGGGTATTAGGGGTCAGTTATCATCACATTTTGCAATAACCTGAAGAAGCCCGTTCATAATGAACGGGCTTCTTCAGGTTATTGCCTATTCCTAAATTCTGACTTACTCCATCAATCGAACGACTTTATACTTCTGATCAATAATATACCTGCTCGTATCTTTTGTAGTTTTTCTACCTAGCCTGTATGTATTGAAGGTCTTACAATATAAATAGATTTTGCTGGTATCCTGGCGGGTTTTGATTCGTGCCTGAAGGGTTGAATCTATACTGAGGTAATGCTTTACGGAGTCGTACAAAACAATCATTCGTTTCGCCGCTGCTTCCAGTTCTGCTTTACTAGCTGCGGTAGGCTGGATCCCCTTTTTCTGACCGACTTCTACCTGATTAAGTTTCTCTTCAATCTTCTCTTTCTGGTTCTGATATTTATCCCAGAATACTTTAGTAGGCCCCTCATTCACAGACAACCGAATGCGATCGAGCTGATTCTCATTAATCGTGTCATAATCAACGGTTTTTATATCGAAAATCTCCAGCGAAAGCTGATAGGTTTCGGCAATCTCTTCAATATTTGATCGAACGGCTTCATCAATTTTTGAACAAACTTGCTCTTTCGTTGGCGTACAGGCCACTAACGCCGCCATAAAGGCTATAGGTAACAAACAGAAAAATTTCACGAGTAATGACTTATGTTGAATCACTCAAAGATAACTCTTCATTCCTTGAATAGGTTTGAATGCTGCCTATCGCGTTTCATGCGGTATAAGCGTAATCTCAGTAAAGCACTACTTAATGTATTATTGCCTTTATAAATACAAAAAATGCTCCACTTTGCAGCAGAGCATTTTTCGTGTTATTCTTAATCAAATCTAATTCCAGCCGCCGCCCAAAGCCTGGTAAATATTAACCATGGCGTTCAGTTGTTGCTTCTTGGTTTCGATTAACTCAAACTTCGATTCGAGAGCATCGCGTTGGGTCAGTAAGACTTCCATGTAATCGGCCCGAGCTGCCTGAAACAGGTCATTCGAAATAGTCGTTGATTGCGTCAGAGCTTCCACTTCTTTCTCCTGCAAACCGTAGCTTTTCTCCAGGTTACCAATTTTTGCCATTTGATTCGCTACTTCGAAGTAGGCGTTCAAAATGGTTTTCTCATAATTGTAAACCGCCTGAAGTTGCTTCGCATTTGCATTCGAATACGTCGCTTTAATTGCATTCCGGTTTACTAAGGGACCTACCAGTTCACCCGCCAATGAATACAAAATAGATTCGGGCGTTTTGATGAAATAAGCAGGATTAAACGCCCGATACCCAAAGGCAGCACTGATGCCTAAAGATGGGTAAAACTGAGCTTTAGCCACCTGTACGTCCAGTTTTGCAGCGGCCAGTTCCTGTTCGGCACGCTTGATGTCGGGACGGTTGTCGAGCAACTGCGAAGGCAAGCCTGCCTGAATAGCCTGAGGCGTTAAGCGTTCGAAGTTATCTGCATTTCTGGCAATGGGCTGAGGATAACGAGCCAACAGGAAATTAATCCGGTTTTCCGTTTCTGTGATCTGTTGCTGAATTTTGTACTGTAAACTTTGGGTATTCAGTACCTGAGCTTCAAACCGTCGTACCGCTAATTCAGTAACCCGGGTGGCCTGTTTCTGCAAGCGAACCACTTCCAGAGCATTGGTTTGAATATCAATATTCTGTTTTACGATAGCTAATTGACTATCCAGAGCTAATAACTCATAATAGGAGTTCGCAATCTCAGCAATCAAATTAGTTATCACGAAGTTTTTACCCTCCACCGTTGATAAGTACCGATTAACTGCCGCCTTCTGAGCATTGTGCAGCTTATTCCAGATGTCAATTTCCCAGCGAGCATAAGCTCCCACGAGGAAATCAGGTACGGGATCGGGCATTTCACGACCGGGCTTGATCTCGGTCGTAGCTTCCATTGCTCCAATATTGGTATACCGAGCTACTTTATCTACGCCCGCTCCAGCTTTCAACCCAACGAAAGGCAGGTACTCCCCTTTTCTAACCCTGATTTCATTTCGGGAAATTTCGATTTCCTGTAAAACGATATTCAGTTCCTGGTTATTCCGCAAAGCAGTATCAATCAGGGCCGTCAGGTATGGATCGTTATAGAACTCCTTCCACTTCAGCTTTGCCGTATTGGTACTGTCCTGCGAGCCGTTGTAACTCGCAGGGGTTTTTCTGTTTTCGGTTCTGGGAACCAGGGAAGGAACCTTACAGGCCGTGTACAGCAGGGATAGTAACATGATCCCTGTGTACTGTATGATTCGTTTATTAAACATGGTGCTCCATTTCTTCAGTTAAAGGATTCTCCGCTTCGTGCTTGATGAGTTTCCGTTTCGCGGCGATACTGCCGAAGATGTAATACAAGCCGGGTACGATGATTACACCGAATACCGTCCCGAATAGCATACCTCCCAGGGCTGATGAACCGATGGTACGGTTACCGATGGCACCGGGGCCGGTGGCAACAACCAGCGGAATCAAACCCGCAATGAAAGCGAAGGAGGTCATCAAAATGGGCCGGAAACGTTCTTTAGCCCCCTCAATAGCGGATTCAAAGACGCTGACTCCCTGCTGATGCCTTTGAACGGCGAACTCAACAATCAAGACCGCGTTTTTCCCTAACAGACCGACCAGCATGACCAGACCTACCTGAGCATAAATGTCGTTGGCAAGGCCCATCATTTTGATTAACAGGAAGGACCCGAAAATCCCGGCGGGCAGTGAGAAAATAACGGCTAGCGGCAGGATAAAGCTTTCGTACTGAGCGGCTAATACCATGTAAACGAAGGCTAATACAATCAGGAAGATGACTACCGCTTCATTACCACGAACCACCTCATCCTTAGACAAACCAGCCCAGTCGATGTCGTAACCCCGGGGCAACGTTTTCTTGGCTACTTCTTGAATAACCTTGATGGCTTCCCCACTACTGTATCCTTTGGCCGGAGCACCCCGGAAGGCCGCCGTCGTATACATGTTATAACGGTTGATCTCGTTAGCTCCCTGCGTTTTCTTGATTTTCATGAATGCCGAGAAAGGCACCATTTCATCACGGTTGTTCTTCACGTAGAGCTGCATCAGATCGTCGGGTAAGCGGCGATATTCTGGCCCAGCCTGCACGAACACTTTGAAGAAACGCTGGAACTTGATGAAGCCTAATTCGTACGAACTACCAATCAGAATCGACAGCGTGTTCATGGCTTTACCAATCGAAACGCCTTTCTGCATGGCCAGTTTATTATCAATCTCCAGCTCATACTGTGGATAGTTCGCACTGAAGAATGTAAACAGGCCTGTTAACTCCTTGCGTTTTTTCAGCTCCGCCATGAAGTCGTTACTTACTTTCTGAAGCTGCTGATAATCACCTGAGTTCGTTTTATCTAATAATTGCAGTGAGAACCCGCCCGCAGCACCATACCCAGGTACGGCTGGGGGATCGAAGAACTCGATGGTCGCTCCGGGAATTACCTTGGCCTTTTCTTCGAGTTCGTAGATGATCTCATTCACTGTCTGCTTACGTTCGGACCAGGGTTTAAGGTTAATCAAACAGGTACCGGCGTTAGAACCGCGACCTTCCGTTAATACCTCATAACCCGCCAGAGCCGATACTGACTCGATTCCTTCTACTTTTTCAGCAATCGACTGCAATTTCCGACCAATGTCATTGGTACGTTCCAGCGTTGATCCCGGAGGCGTTTGAATGATGGCATAGATCATGCCCTGATCTTCACTCGGAATAAAACCGGATGGCAGAGTTGTACTGATCCCGAAAATACCGGCACCGAATGCTAAAAGAATACCGAAGGTGATCACCCGACGATTTACAATCAATCGTAACAGACTTGTGTATTTACCCGTCAATTTATCAAAACCACGGTTAAAGGCGTCCAGACCGCGATTGATGATGGTTTTCTTACGAGGCTTCCCGTGGTTATTTTTTAGGATCATCGCACAAAGCACTGGCGTCAGCGTTAAGGCTACCAGACCGGAAAGTACGATGGACGTCGCCATGGTAATCGAGAACTGGCGATAGAAAATACCCACCGGACCCGACATGAAAGCTACGGGAATGAATACCGCTGTCATCAACAGGGTAATGGCAATAACGGCTCCACTGATTTCGTGAAGTACTTTTTTCACTGCTTTATACGGCGACAAGTGCTCTTCTTCCATTTTGGCGTGGACGGCCTCAACCACCACAATCGCATCATCGACTACGATACCAATCGCTAATACCAGAGCAAATAAGGTAATCATGTTAATGGTAAGCCCGAAGAGCTGCATAAACATAAAGGCCCCGATCAGTGACACGGGCACGGCAATGGTTGGGATCAGCGTTGAACGCCAGTCGCCGAGGAAAACGAACACCACCAGAGCTACCAGAATAAAGGCATCCCTCAGGGTATGGATTACGTTTTCGATGGAAGCATCCAGGAAGTTCGAAACGTCATAGCTGATTTTATAGTCCATTCCCGGAGGGAAGGATGATTTTTTCAGTTCGTCCAGCTTATCTTTTACTTCCTTAATCACATCACTGGCATTACTACCATAGGTCTGTTTCAGGACGATAGCGGCAGAGGGATACCCGTTGAGATTAGAATAAATATCGTAATACTCACTACCTAACTCCACGCTTGCTACGTCTTTCAGATACAGAATTTCACCATTGGGATTAGCCCGTACGATTACGTTCTTGTATTGCTCCACTTCGTTAAATCGCCCCTGATAGGTTAATACGTATTCAAGTGCTTCAGCCCGCTTTCCATCACTTCGGCCCAGACGACCGGGGGATCCAATCACACTTTGTTCATCAAGAGCGTCCATTACTTCTTCCGCCGAGATGTTATAGGCACGCATCCGGTCGGGCTTCAACCAGATACGCATGGCGTACTGACGGCTACCGAGGATACTTGCCTGACCAATTCCGTTCAGACGCTGTAATTCGGGAATCATGTTTACCCCGGCGAAGTTGAAGAGAAACTTCATGTCGGCGTGAGGATCCTTACTGTAAAGGTTCACGTACATCAACATGTTCGGAACGATCCGGTTTACGATAACCCCTTCCCGTTGTACCAGAATGGGCAGACGGTTCAAAACCTGGGCAATACGAGTGTTGATGTTCACTACCGCCTGATCAGGATTCGTTCCCAGGTTAAAAACTATCTGTATGTTGGCTTCCCCCGCACTGGTGGCATCAGAAGTCATATACTTCATGCCGGGAACGCCGTTAATGGCCTGCTCCATCGGAATCAATACAGATTCCGTTAATACTTTGGCACTCGCTCCGGGATAAGAAGCCCGAACGATAACCATTGGCGGTGAAATTTCAGGGAATTGAGAAATAGGCAAGCTATTGATCGCGAGTATACCCGTAAATACGATAACGAGCGATATGACAATAGCAAGTACTGGTCTATGAATGAACTGCTTAAACATGTTCTTGCTCTTTAAAAGGCTTGTACTACTCGGAATACACTTTCAGCTTGGGAATCACCGCTTTGGGATCTTCATAGTCGAAGGCGATTTTATCACCATCTTTCACTTTCCGAATGCCTTCCAGCAGAATCTTTTCATCTGCCTTTAGTCCATCTCTTACGATGTATAAATCCGGCATTTCTGCGGCGATGTTGATTTCCCGCGTGTGCACTTTATGATCATTTCCAACGACGAAAACGTAGCGTTTTTCCAGAACTTCAAACGTCGCTTTCTGTGGAATAATAATGGCATTTTTTAGGGGAACGGTCATCTGAATATTACCCGTTTCACCGTGACGTAACAGCCCTTTAGGGTTAGGAAAAGTAGCTCGGAAGGCAATGTTACCCGTTTCGTTATTGAAATCCGCTTCGATGGTTTCAACCACGCCTACGTGTGGGAACAGCTCATTGTTAGCCATCATCAGATGAACTTTCATTTTATCATCCGTCTGATTATGAGCTTTAAAATTTAGATATTCAGCTTCAGGAACGTTGAAATAAACCCACAACTGACGGTTATCAGAAAGCGTGGTTAATAACTGTCCCTCGTCAACCAGACTTCCTAAACGAACCTGAAAACGGTCGATAATGCCGTCAAATGGAGCCCGAATTTCAGTGAACTGAAGGTGTACTTTTGCCAGCGATAACTCCGCTTTTGCTTTTTCCAGCTTAGCATTAGCCATGGCCAGTTCGTTTTTGGCAACGACATTTTTATCAGCCAACGGTTTAGTATTTTCTACCTCGATCTGAGCTGCTTTTGCTTCAGCCTGAGCTTTTTCCATTTCAGCCTGATAGATGTTAGGCATGATACGGAACAACAACTGGCCTTTCTTCACGAACTTACCTTCGTCTACGTAAATGTCCTGAAGGTAACCTCGCTCCTGAGCTCTTAATTCGATGTGACTAATGGAGTGGATTTGACACACATAATTCTGTGTAATTAAGGTGTCCATTTGGGCAGGACTAGTGACCAGATATTTGGTCTCTTCTTCCTTTTCTTCGTGTTTTGATTCACAGCTTGTTAGGTAAAACAGGCCACACAAGCTCATCAGCATGAGAATTCTCTTCATAGCGGGAGCAGATTTGCTTTTTAAAAAGCAATACGGTTTTCTAAATGAGTATTGGGAAAAGGGATAAGACGATACGGTCAGGCAAGCCATGACCCAGACTGTCCTATGGTACGGAAACTAGTAACGCAACTAACTAATAATCAAAATATTAACTAGCTCAGCAAAATTCAGATCATAACCGGAGAACCCGTAGTACGATGTATTTATTAGCGGAGGTATAGGAAAACTGGGAGCAAAAAGTGTAGCAGTTAGTTCTATAACGGCAGAAGTATACGGACGTTAACGCATCATAAAAACTGCTAAAGTACTGGCTGACTTCAACGCTTTTGAAGGCTCTCAGTTTCTCTTCTTCGTCCTTCGATTCAGCTACTTCGATGGAATCCTGATCGTTCTCTATGGGCGTCGCAATGGCTTTTAGAAGTACTGGTCCCCGTTCCTGCGTAATCTCCTCGACATTCTTTTTAATCTGGATCAGTGGATTACAATCCGCCGACTCGTATGAAAAAGCATAGGAGTAGCTGTATCCATTAAGCAGGATAAAACTTAGTGATAATAAAAATCGAATCAGCACCTTCATCCTATGATTAAAAAGAACCTGAGTTAATCAGGCTGCTCGTTATTAAAACTTGTTTTCAACCTTTAATACCAAAGATTAAAAAGCGTTTTAAAGAGTGTATAGAACAAAAAGAAGATAATTTGACACCTATCTAATAATAGTCGTAAGAAAAATACTTATACTATTGAAAATCAGATCATTACAAATGAGTCTTATTCCTTTTGTTTTTCAAAAGTAGGCGGGCCACATAAAATCCATCTTGAATAGAGATTAAAATGGAGTTAAAATGGCCTGTTTTCTCTCCACAAAGGACTTATTAATTGAATGACGTTTATAAACTGAATAAGTAAAATCAAACGAATCCGTAAATCCATTATTTCTCACAACAGATTGACTATAAATGGTTTATATTTTAATAATGTTAATCCATCACTTCATGTAACAAAAAAGGTTCCGCTTAGTTAAAAGCGGAACCTTTTTAAATCTAAATTAATAATGTTAAAATCCAGTTGAGGTAGCTACTCTTCTCCATGCTGCCATATCTTTCTGCACGTTTAGAATTTTAGTCTCCGCAGTCGAATAGGCATCTTCTCCTAAAAACAGGTGCAGAGGAGGATTCTCTACCTCGGATAAATCAATTAATACCTGAACTGCTTTCTCTGGGTCACCGGGCTGGGCCTGATTAATCTGTTCCCGGTGCATTTGCTGCGAATCCCGAACGGCCTGATAGGCTTCAATGGGCTGTTTGGGTAAACCCAGAGAATTATCCGTCAGAAAATCCGTGCGGAAATAGCCAGGACTTACAATGGTTACCTTCACGCCAAACGCTTCGGATTCAGCCGCAAAAGATTCGGAAAGGCCCTGTACGGCAAACTTGGTTGCACAGTAAATCCCCCAACCCGGAAAGGCTCCTGAAAAACCCCCAATGGAAGAAATATTATAGTAATGTCCCGACTGTTGTGCTCGCAGATGGGGCATAGTAGCTCGAATCACGTTCAGTAAACCAAAGACGTTTACCTCAAAATTGTCTCTGGACTCCGTATCGCTCAGTTCCTCCAGACTTCCAATCTGACCGTACCCGGCGTTATTCACTACCACGTCTATACGACCGAATTTTTCCAGTGTCTGGGTAACCGCGTCTTGTACCGAAACTTCATTCGAAAGATCCATTTCCAAAGCCAGAAACTGGTCCGTTTCATTTACGGCGTCCTGCAATGATTTCTTGCTACGCGAAGTGGCGGCCACAGCATATCCCTGAGCCAATAATTTTTTAACCAGCGAGAGTCCCAATCCTTTGGAGGCTCCCGTTACAAACCATACTTTTTTCATCTTATTTATTGAAAATCAGTTGATTGAGAAATCGTTTTAAACTCTTCTAATTCCTGTTGCAGGATACCCACTTTTTGCGTAGCCCGCTTGTAAGCATCACTTCCCATGAAAAGGCGAACGGGCGGATTTTCCATAGCAGTCAGTGAAAGGATAACCTCCGCCGCCCGATCCGGGTCGCCGATCTGGGTGCCGTTCATGTGGCGATATTTATCATGAGAATCCCGGATGGATTGATAATCGGCAATCTGCTCCTGAGCAAACACCAGCGACTCTTCGGTAAGAAAACTGGTACGAAAAGCTCCCGGCTCCAGCACGGTTACTTTGATACCCAACTCCCGCACGTCTTCTGCTAATACTTCTGAAAGACCCACCACCGCAAACTTGCTGGCGGCATATATAGCCCAACCCGTATTGGCCGAAAAGCCAGCGATAGAAGCAATATTAATGATGTGACCGAAACGCTGTTGGCGGAGAATGGGCATGGCCTTCCGAATGACATTCAGCGTAGCAAAAACGTTAACATCAAAACTTGTCCGTGTCTCGGCATCACTGAGTTCTTCAATGCTACCCCCAATGCCATAACCCGCATTGTTGAGGATTATATCCAGTTTCCCGAAAGTTTGATGGGTGAGCGTAATGGCCTGCTGAACCGAGCTTTCGCTGGTCAGATCCACCTGGAGGGGTAAAAATAAAGAGGAAGAGGCTCCTACGGCCTGAATCAGGCTGTCAATTGAGCGGGAAGTCGCAGCGACTGAATGGCCTTCCGCCAGTAATTTTTTAACCAGAGCCAACCCTAAGCCTTTGGATGCTCCGGTAATGAACCATACTTTTTTCATAGCTTTTCTACCTTTTTGGGTTGACACAAAGGTAGAATCAGGCTATGGGCTAAACTTTACGTAGAACAAACGAATGATTACAAAAATCAAACAGTTCTATAGACGCTTGGGCTTTGCTGGGTATGTTTCTTGAAAAAGTTATTGAAATGCGTTGCTTCTTCAAAACCCAGACTGTAGCTGATTTCAGAAATATTCCAGTCGGTATGTCTGAGTAAAGCTTTGGCTTCATTCAATACTCGCTGAGCGATTACGGAAGAAGTGGTCATTCCGGTTGTTTGGCGAACGGCCCGGTTTAGGTGATTGACGTGCATGGCAAGCTGATCGGCAAAGTCACTGGCCGAACGCATGGTGAATCGTTGCACGGGCGTTTCAATCGGGAACTGGCGTTCCAGTAACTCCGTAAAAACAGTCGTGATTCGCGTATTTGCATCCGTATGCTTATAAATCGTCTGCGTCGGCTGCATCTTCAAAGCCGTATGGATTAACTCCATCGTATAGCTTTGCAGGAGATCATATTTATATTGATAATCACCCGCCATTTCATCCAGCATCTTATCAAACAAAGCCGAAATTTGACGATCCTGTTCTTGGGTAAGCACATAAGCAGGTTTTCCAGCGGGCGTAAACATGGGCATTTCACCAATATTTCCCCGGTATCTTTCCGTATAAAAGGAATCCGTGAAAATACAGAAATACCCCGTTCGCTCATCGGAAAGTGACTCCCAAGTATAAGGCACCTGGGGATTGAAAAACATTAGGGTCGTACCAGAAATTTCAATACTCTTATCCGCATAATGATAGAGATTTCGACCTCGAATCAGTGAAATTTTGTAGAACTCCCGACGACTGTAATGGATGGGCGTACTTTCGGGCCGAAAACAATCTTCTAGCCGGAACACATTGAAATGCCCTACACTAGGCTGAAAATTATCGGGTAACTGATTGAATTTATGATAATAGAAATCCTGAACACTTTCCGTCTTTTCCATAAAACAAACTTACAAAAATCAAACGAAACTTTTATTCGCTAGAGGACTGATGGGAAGCAGTCAGTAGGGATTACCTGTGATTGGCATTGATTTTTCCTGAGTTAAGACCTTCCAACAACCTTAGTTTTATGAAAACCACTTCCCGGAAAAAGAAAACCTGGCGGATTGTTCTGGCCGTTCTGACGCTATTGGTCGTTATTCGGTTGGCTCTGCCTTTCGTTATTCTTCATTACGCGAATAGAACGCTGTCTACCATGAATGGATACCGTGGTCACATCAAGGATATTGATTTAGCCTTACTTCGCGGAGCCTATAAAATCGACAGCGTATATCTCAATAAGTATGATTCGGCTTCCCAACGGCAAACCCCCTTTTTTGGAGCAAAAATGATTGATTTGTCGGTAGAATGGAAGGCTCTTTTCAAAGGGGGAATTGTAGGAGAATTAGTGTTTGACTCACCTACCCTACGTTTTACGAAAGACAAAGTCGAACCTAACCAGGTTCAGAAAGACTCCAGCGATTTTCGCACGCTGCTCAATGACTTCATGCCTCTGGATGTAAACCGCGTAGAAATTAATAATGGACGTATTGCGTACCTTGATGAACATTCCAGTCCCAAAGTAGACATTGCTCTTACCAATGCTCATCTGCTGGCCCTTAATCTGCGAAACAGCTATGATTCCACGAGCGTATTACCCGCTACTGTTACGGCTCAGGCTGACGTGTATGAAGGTAACCTTATCATAAATGCCCGCTTGAATCCTATGAATCCCCGTCCGACATTTGATGTTAATGCTGAGATAAAAAATACGAACCTCGTAAAACTGAATGATTTCTTTAAAGCCTACGCCAGTGTAGACATTAACCGGGGAAGCTTTGGGCTGTATTCCGAAGCAGCCGCTAAGGATGGACGCTTTGATGGCTATGTAAAGCCTCTAATCACTAATCTGAAAGTATTAGGACCGGAGGATCGTCATGATACCATTCTGCAAAAACTTTGGGAAGGCATTGTCGGCGGTGTAGCTCAGATTTTTAAGAATCAAAGAAAAGATCAGCTAGCTACCAAGATTCCTTTTGAGGGCGATATTAAAGAACCCGAGACGAATGTCTGGTTTGTGATTGGAAACATCCTGCAAAATGCCTTTGTCCGGGCCATTCAGCCCTCTCTGGATAATGAGGTCAGTCTGGGCACGGTCGACACGAAAAAAGAAGAAAAGAAAACTTTCCTTGAAAAGGTCTTTGGTAGCAAAGACGATAAAAAAGAGAACAAGAAAAAACAGAAGAAGAAAAAAGACTAATCTTTCGTGCATAAGCAGAATCATGGAGTTATTTCTAGGTATAGTTCTTGTCTGGTATCTACAAATACTTTTATTTGTACAAGAAAATATTTAAATAGTTACTCTTAGGTCTACCTATGCAACCTTCTCCATTTTGGGGTGAATTAGTCGGTACACTCGTGCTGATTCTGTTGGGCGATGGCGTCGTGGCAAATGTTCTTTTAAAACATTCCAAAGGTGAAAACAGCGGTTGGATTGTTATTACAGCTGGTTGGGGCTTCGCGGTGATGCTGGGCATCTTCGTGGCTAAAGCCTTTGGCAGTGCAGACGCTCATCTGAACCCGGCGGTTACGCTGGCGTTCGCGGTTTCCAATCATGATTATTCAAATGTACTTTCCTATTGGTCGGCTCAAATGATCGGGGCTTTTCTCGGAGCCGTTCTGGTCTGGCTGCATTACCTCCCTCATTGGTCTGAAACTAGCGATCCAGGTCTTAAACTGGCCGTTTTTGCAACTACCCCAGCCGTTCGCAAACCGGCAGGTAACTTCATTTCAGAATTCATTGCCACCGCTTTATTAATTCTGGGTGTCAGCTCTATTTCTGGAGCGGGGGAACTGGCCATTGGTTTAGGGCCTTACCTGGTGGGTTTGCTAGTCTGGAGCATTGGCTTATCACTCGGTGGTACAACGGGTTATGCCATGAGTCCAGCCCGCGATCTGGCTCCACGGGTGGCTCATGCTTTACTGCCCATTCCCGGTAAAGGCTCTTCTGACTGGTCCTACGCCTGGATTCCCGTCGTTGCTACCCTTCTCGGTGGTGTGGCGGGCAGTCTGTTATTCATGGCCTTTCATTAATTCAGCGTAGCTTCCGGCTTCTTACGCGGCCAAGCTTTCACTGAAAACAGTAAACCGAAAACTGCAAACTGAAGATGTACATTGGCTCCATAGATCAGGGTACGACGAGTACTCGTTTCATTATTTTCGATAAAAAGGGCGAGATTATTTCGATTGCCCAGAAAGAACACACGCAGTACTACCCTCAACCCGGCTGGGTGGAGCATAACCCCGATGAAATCTGGGCGAATACGCAGGAAGTGATTAAAGAAGCACTGGCAAAAGCTAAATTAACAACTAAGCATTTAACCGCCGTCGGCATTACCAATCAACGCGAAACAACGGTCGTCTGGAATAAATTTACGGGGAAACCTTACTACAATGCCATCGTCTGGCAGGATACCCGAACCAGTTCGCTGGTGAATGAACTGGCAGCAGACGGCGGGCCGGATCGTTTTCGGGAAAAGACGGGATTACCCTTAGCAACTTACTTCAGTAGTTTGAAAATCAAATGGTTATTAAAACATGTAGCTACGCTTGAAAAAGACGCGATCAAGGGTGAAGTATTATTCGGGACGATGGATACCTACGTCATCTGGCAACTCACGGGAGGTAATAAGAATGCTAAACACATTACCGATGTAACTAACGCGAGCCGTACGCAACTTATGGATTTACGTACGCTAAAATGGGATAATTCGCTACTGGAAACCTTCGGCATTCCCAAAAAAATGCTACCCGAAATCCGCTCATCTTCGGAAGTGTATGCAAAAGCGAAAGGTGTACTGGAAGGCGTGCCGATAGCCGGAATTTTAGGTGATCAACAGGCAGCTTTGGTGGGACAAACCTGTTTTCGCCCTGGTGAAGCCAAGAATACCTATGGCACGGGCTGTTTTATGTTACTGAATACGGGTGATGCCCTAACTCAATCGACGCACGGGCTTATTACGACCGTTGCCTACCAGTTAGGTACTCAACCCGTTCAATATGCCCTCGAGGGTTCAGTGGCCATTGCCGGAGCCTTGGTTCAATGGCTACGTGACAACCTGGGCTTAATCGAAAAAAGCTCAGACATCGAAACCCTGGCCCGAACCGTGGAAGATAACGGCGGTTGTTACTTTGTCCCAGCCTTTTCGGGCTTATATGCTCCTTACTGGCGTAGCGATGCCCGAGGCGTAGTGGCGGGATTGACCCGATTTGTTACCAAAGGGCATTTAGGGCGGGCCGCTCTGGAAGCTACTGCTTTTCAAACCCTGGAAATTCTGGAGGCTATGGAAAAAGATGCCGGAATCCGGTTATCTGAGTTACGAGCCGACGGTGGCATGACGGTCAATGAGTTACTCATGCAGTTTCAGTCGGACTTATTAAATGTACCCGTCGTTCGCCCCAAAATGATTGAAACCACGGCTTTAGGTGCCGCCTACGCTGCCGGACTAGCGGTGGGTTACTGGAAAGATCTGGACGATTTACGTCAAAACTGGGGCATTGAAAAAACCTGGAAACCGCAAATGGCCCGGGCTAAACGAAATTCCATGTACCGAAGCTGGCGAAAAGCCGTGCGGCGTTCGTTTGGTTGGGAAGAATAGTTTTAAGTTGTTGGTTATTAGTTGTTTGAACATTAGGATAAAGGAAACGGGGCAATGACTATCAAAACTGATAGTCATTGCCCCGTTTTGCTATTAATCAGTTGAGTGCAAGTTATTACGAACAACCTTCAACTACCAACTGATAACTATTCCTGAATGAATGGGTAATCCTCCTGAACGTACACGTCTTTGTAAGCTTCGCTTGGATCTGGATAAGGAGATTCTTCCGCAAATTTCACGGATTCAGCTACCTGCTCTTTTACTTTATCTTCAATCGCCGTCAGTTCTTCTTCCGTTGCGAAACCGTTTTCAAGAATCGTTGCCCGGGTCCACTCAATAGGGTCACGGCGTTTGTATTCTTCTACTTCTTCTTTCGTCCGGTATTTCTGAGGATCGGACATCGAGTGACCACGGTAACGATACGTCTTGAATTCCAGGAAAGTAGGACCTTCACCGGCACGAGCACGCTCTGCCGCACGGCTAACCGCTTCGTGAACAGCTTCAACGCTCATTCCATCTACTGGCTCTGAAGGCATATCATACGCTTCACCAATGGTGTACAGATCCGTTACGTTGGAGGTACGTGCTACCGAAGTACCCATCGCATAACCGTTGTTTTCTACCACGAAGATCACGGGCAGTTTCCAGGTCATGGCCATGTTAAAGGCTTCGTGCAGAGCACCCTGACGAACGGCACCGTCTCCGAAGAAACAGATACACAGGTTTTTCGTTTTCAGGTATTTTTCAGCAAAGGCAATACCAGCACCCAGAGGAATCTGAGCACCCACGATTCCGTGACCGCCAACAAAGTTTACTTCTTTGTCAAAAATGTGCATGGAACCGCCTTTTCCTTTAGTCGTACCCGTAGCTTTGCCGTATAATTCGGCCATGATAGCATTGGGGCTCGTACCTAAAGCTAAAGGAAAACCGTGATCACGGTAAGCAGTAATCCATTTGTCATCTTTTGTCAGAGCAGATACTGAACCTACAGAACAAGCTTCCTGACCGATGTACAAGTGGCAAAAACCACGGATTTTTTGTTGTCCATAGAGCTGACCGGCTTTTTCTTCAAAACGCCGTTGAAGCATCATATTTTCAAACCAATAGAGGTAGGTTTCTTTCGGGTATTTTACCTTCGCTTTGGCTTTTTCTTTTGTGGCCATTACACGCGGGATTAGAAGAGTGGAAATAACGTCTGATTTTCCGAACTTTTTCTCCGGCCAAAGGCACGAATCTGGAAAACCTGGTACAAAACTTTCGGCGAAATTAGCCTGCAATCGTCAAAACACAAAGATGCTTTTTCTAGAACGGCTTCATTTAACTCATTATAAGTCCTACGAATCGGGAGCCTTTCTCTTTTCCGAACGGGTAAATGCCATTGTCGGCGAAAATGGCAGTGGCAAAACCAACCTGCTCGATGCCATTTATTTTTTGTCACTGACGAAAAGTGCTCTTACCAGTCAGGATGCTTCGTCCATCCAGCACGGGGCGGATTTCATGCTGATAGACGGCGTTTTCTCCCGTTACGAGGCTCAAGAGCCTGCCGTTAACCTGGCGAAAATAACGAATGATTCGGAGGAAACCCATTCTGAGGAAGCTATTTCTGAAGAGATTCATTCAGACCGCTCCGAGGATTCACCGACGCATTCATCGGTTAGAACTTCTCAAATCACGATTTCATTACCCCGCGGCCAGCGAAAAGTGGTTATGAATGATCGTAAAGCTTACGAACGGCTGGCGGATCATATTGGTAAATTCCCCGTGGTACTAATCGCTCCGGATGATACAGACTTAGTTCGGGAAGGTTCGGAAGAAAGACGGAAATTTTTTGATGGTGTGCTATCTCAGCAACGCCCGGACTACCTCAGTGATTTATTACAATATAACCGCATTCTGGATCAGCGAAATACCTTATTGAAGCAGTTTCACGAACGTCGTTACACTGATGAAGATCTGCTGGAGGCTTATTCCCAGCCGCTAGTCGATTTGGCTTTGCGACTCCATGAGACCCGAAAAAGCTTTTTACAGGAATTTCTGCCGGTTTTTCAAGAGCATTATGCTCAATTAAGTGAAAGCCGCGAAACGGTAGAAATCCGTTATGAATCTGAAGTAGAAACGGAAGATTTTCGAAAGCAGTTCTGGCTCAACCGTCATCGGGACGTTGCGGCTCAACGCACCACGCTTGGTATTCATCGGGACGATTACGCCTTTGAGATTGATTCGTATCCTTTGAAGAAGTTTGGCTCTCAGGGACAGCAAAAGTCCTTTGTCGTCGCTTTAAAACTAGCTCAGTTTCATTTATTAACTCAGGAAAAAGGCCATCAACCCATTTTGCTACTCGATGACATTTTTGATAAGCTGGATGATCGTCGCATTGCCAAACTCATCCAAATGATGCAGGATGGGACGTTCGGTCAGGTTTTTCTAACGGATGCCCGCCCCGAACGCACGCAGTCGCTTCTGGAGGCTTCTGGTATTACGGCGAATATGATTCGAACGACTTAAAACCTGATCGTTGCTGAGCAGTAGAAAGAACTTTTGTCAATCAAGCCTCACATGGGTTAACTATGGCTAGCTCCGGATGTAATTGGGGGTCTGTTTCGTAGGGCTTCCGGGGTTGTTTTACTTATACTTCAATAGTTTTACGTCATACCTGTTGCGTAACAAACAATGCCTCTTACCCAGACGCGATGAGGTTGTGTCTATACATGCTCACGATTTTTTGAATTTGTAATCCGACAACAATCCGTAGAAATTTCGCACTCCTTTTCTGGTCTGAAAACAAAAAAATCTCCACCCATTGAAGTGAAGATTTTTCGTACTACGACCAACAAACTAATTATTTATTTTTCACTTGTTCTACTTTTTTCGCCACTTTGTCGCCTGCTTTCAAATTCTTAGAAACCAGCAGGAATGGTCCTGATACGACTTCTTCTCCCGCCTTTAACCCTGACAGGATTTCAATATTTTCGAAATCACTAATGCCCGTTTTAACCGTCCGTTGTTCGACTACTCCATTTTTAGTAACGAATACAACTTCTTCCGGTTTTGCTTCTTTACGAACCTGATTTTCATTAGTAACCCCTTGGTTATTAGCCGTTTTTGATTCCGTCTCCTTTTCAGCTGATCGGGTAGTTACTGCTGAGATAGGCACACTTAATACTCCATTTTTTCGTTCCGTTATTACTTCAACGGACGCTGTCATTCCGGGTCTGAATGGGAAATTTCTTTTCTTTTTGCGGTCCACTAAATCCCGATACGAATCGGGCAAAATTCGCATTTTAACTTCAAATTCCGTTACGGCATCGGTAGAAGTAGCCGCCGCTGAAAGTGAACTTCCCGAGCCATTAGCTGTGTTCGCAATGGAGGTTACCAAGCCCTTAAATTTTCGTCCTGAATACGTGTAGGCATCTACATCAATAATCACGGAATCGCCGACATTTACCCGCACAATATCGTTTTCATTCACATTTACCCGCACCTCCATATTATTCAGATTGGCAATGCGAAGTAACTCGGTTCCTGCCATTTGAGAAGTACCTACTACCCGTTCCCCTAACTCCACATCCAACTTAGAAATGATCCCATTCGATGGAGCATAAATCGTCGTTTTCCGTAAGGTTTCTACGGCATCCCGTAGTCCTGCATCTGCACTTTCAACGGCATAACGAGATGCTTCAATGTTGGCTTTAGTTGATTCCACATTTTGACGAGCTACTTTAAAATTTGCTTCAACCGTTTCAAAATCGGCATCTGATATTACTTTATCGCCATATAACTTCTTGTTCCGGTTATAATCTGCCTGAGCCCGAATCAACTGGGCTTCCACCTGTCCAAGGCTAGCTTTACTTTGCTCATAACTCGCCTTTGCCTGATTAACCGTCGCCTTTGCCCGGGCCACCAGCGACTCATAGTTATCCGGACGAATGCGTAATAACAATTGCCCTTTCACGACTGAATCGCCTTCGTGAATATTCAGCTCGATAATCTCGCCTGATACGTCGGGGCTGATTTTAACTTCTACTTCGGGTTGAATTTTTCCTGAAGCACTGACTCTCTCCACAATATCAGCCGTCCTTACAGTACTAAACGTAGCTTCTTCGGCTTTTTCCTTACCAATCCAGCCCGCAGCTTTAGCCACAAAAAGACCCGCTACTAATACAAGTACAATCCCACCGAGAATCCACCAAATCCGATTTGAAGAACGTTTTGCCATGGCTTTTAGCCCTTATTTTAATAATAGTATAGTCCCTGATTTCTGAACTCTAAAAAGATAAAGGTTTATTCTGATAATAGTCTAATACCTTTATTCTCAACACATAATCATACTTAGCCTGAATCTGATTAATTCTTGAACGATCCAGGTTTGACTTAGCCAGGTTATAGTCTACGGAGTTAATAGCTCCAGCATTGAATCGACTTTCGGATGCTCTGAAAGCTAACTCCAAAGCCTCTACCTGACGAGTGAGGGAAGCATAACGCTTGGCAGCGGCCGTCATATTTACATACGCCTGCTCGATATTCTGGCGAAGCTGTAACCGGACATTATCAGCCTGATATTGCTGGTTTCTTACGTTGAGCGAAGCATTTGCCGTTCGATAGCGAACCTGAAACGCATTGAAAATGGGAATACGAAGACTTAAACCAATACCACCATTCAGGTTATTCGTGAGCTGTTCAGTCCAGGGAATGTTTTGAGTCGTATAACCCGGTTGGGTTGTAGTAAAAGTAATAGGCACCTGCTGGCCTTCAAAATCTACGTAGGCCGTATTGGTTATGGTAGTAGGCGTACCTGCCAATGAACGACGGGCGGCACTCGAGTAATTACTCCCAAGGCTAAGGTTGAAAGCCAGTGAAGGAAAATAAGAGCCCCGAGCAATAGCCACACCAGTGCGGGCACTCAAGGTTCTGAGGTCAGCCGCCTGAACAGCCGCCTGGGTTTTCAGAGCTGAAGCGTAAATCTGCTGAATGGGCGTATTATAGGTATCGTCGGGTGTATTTACGCTCATCCGATCCAATGTAATTTCCTGAATTTCAGGATCATTCATTAGTTGAAGCAACTGTAATTTTGAGATTACCAGATTGTTTTCAGCCGTTACTACGGATAATTCATCATTAGCGAACTGAGCTTGCAAATCCAGTAAGTTGGCTTGAGGTAAGGCTCCGGCATTTACCAGCTTCTCCGTACGGGACACCTGCTGACCTGTAATGTCTACCTGCGTTCGGGATACCGCCAGGATGTCTTCATTATTCAATACCTGCAGATAGGCTAAAACCACATTCAGAGCGACCTGATCGCGAGTAGCCTGCACGTCTAACTTACTGGCATCCAGCAATTGCTGATTTTGCTTAATTGTGTTAGTAACGATTCCTCCATTGTAAATGATCTCCGAAGACGTAAGATTTAAATTATTGTAATTAAGCGTCTGGGTAACGTAAGAGTTAGTGAAAGGATCAATGTTACGCCCCAGATTCAGCCCTTGCGTAATTGCACTATTCAGCGTAGGCAAGCGGGTATATTTAGATTGCTCCAGGGTGTTGCGGTTCACTTCTACCTGTACTTCGCTCTGTTTGACCTGAAGGTTATTCTTCCAGGCAATATCCACGCAATCCTGAAGTGATTTTTTCGGAGCAACCGTCTGCCCAAGGGCGGGTAAGGCCACTGCCAGACTTATGCCAATAAACCAGACTTTGAGGCTTGTCATTATCTTTCCAAACTATTGTTCATCAATGATACACAAGCCCAAGCAGAGTGACGAATAGTTTTAGGATAAACGGCGAAAAATGAGTTTATGGGTTTAGAGTTTGATGTTTTGAGTTGTTATTTCCCTAAACCATTGTACAGGCTTATAGCATTAACTCTAAACGCAAAACACAAAATACCAGACTCGTGAAAACACAAAAAAGTCCAGAAGAACGACTTCTGGACTTTCCTTTTCCCCCATTGTTTTACCTAACCTAACAAACCCTTTCGGGTAAGACTCTTTATAATTACACGCGAGCCGATTTATTACGGATGTTTCGCATGAAGTTATTAAACTCAGTACGCTCTAATCTGTTTTGTGGACGGTAATACCCCAGGTCCTTTTTTGATCCAAAAGCGTCCAGTATTGCGGCAATTGCTGCCCCCACTCCCAGGGTTAACAACATGATCAGAGCTAATGACATAAGTACTTATAGATTGGTCTTATATTTTATCGAACTGCCCTAAATACTACCTCTGCGAATAAAGGTTAATAGGAATGATACTACGGCGATTACTAACAAGATGTGGATAAGGCCTCCTGCACTGTATCCTACTACTCCAATAAGCCAGCCAATAATTAAAATAACGGCGATGATATACAATAGACTTCTCATGACGGTTAAAGTTTTTTTCGTGAATTGGATGTTGACTAGGTAGATAAAAACAGTTTGCCAGCAGTGCCAGAAGCCTTTATTATATGTATATACGTTTGAATAAAAGAAAAACGAGTACAAAATTCCCCACGCCGGGGAAATACCCCTGAGGTACAACGGGGAACGGAAGTGGCATTATAATGGTAACTACTCTACAGGTAACACGTATTGGCCCTTCACTTCTATGAATCGTCTTAAGTCTATTGGTAATTTCTTTCTGGAAGTCTATAATGAGTTCTCGAGTGATAATGCTTTAAAGATGAGTGCATCACTCTCTTACTACACCATCTTTTCGATGGCTCCCATGCTTTTGGTCATCATTTCTTTATTAGGAATTTTTTACGGACAGGACGCTGTACAGGGTCAGGTATTCGGCGAAATTCAGGGATTGGTTGGTAAAGAAGCCGCCATTCAGATTCAGGATCTTATAAAGAAAGCTGAACTCTCTAATAGTTCTCCTTTGGCTTTAACCGTAGGTATCGTAACACTCATCATCGGAGCAACGGGAGTCTTTGGCGAAATGCAGGATTCCATCAATCGAATCTGGTCCTTACGGGCTAAACCTAAAAAGGGCTGGCTGAAGTTACTGATCAACCGCCTCCTCTCCTTCTCAATGATTATCAGTATGGGGTTTGTTCTGCTGGTGTCCTTGGTTCTTAACTCACTAGTAGATGTGTTCAGTGCTCAACTTGAGCGGATCTTCAATGATCAGCTGGTGATTGTTTTCTATGTCATCAACCTACTCGTCATTTTTGCGGTGATTACCTTATTGTTTGCATTAGTTTTTAATGTATTACCAGACGGAAAACTCTATTGGAAAGACTCATTTGTAGGAGCTGGATTTACCGCCATCTTATTCATGATCGGAAAATTTCTGATTGGTATTTACCTGAGCAAATCAAATGTAGGATCTACCTATGGTTCAGCGGGATCCATTGTCATTGTCTTGCTTTGGGTAAATTACTCGGCGGCTATTCTTTACTTCGGTGCGGAGTTTACGAAGGTTTACGTCAAACGTTATGGCCGGGGTATTGTCCCTAAAAATGAAACCGTTATTGTTTACGAACAGGAAATCGAACCTAGTCAATTACAGAAAGGTCAGCTTGGTCATGTCAATGTAGACAACCTGCGTGGATATTACGGCCACCGCTGATGTATTACCCACAATCAACCCATCCATAGTTATGAATACGACTTATGAAAAACCCAATTCTTTTGCAATCAAAAGTTTGCAGGTATTAAATCTGTTGACTTTCCTGGTTACTATTGCTATTAACTGGGCTGCCGTCAGTATTCCATTGAATGGCAAATCCACTAAACAGCTTTCGGATCAATATCCTAATTTGTTCACCCCGGCAGGATTAACATTCTCGGTTTGGAGTGTTATCTACCTAAGTCTGGCTCTTTTCATAGTTTACCAGCTGAAAGGACTTTTTAGCCAGGAACCCTATCCTTATGTGCAACAGGTAGTGAGTCGCATGAAAGGATGGCTCATTGCAGTTAACCTTCTCAATGCCAGCTGGATTATTACCTGGCACTATGAGTACGTAGCGGTTTCAGTGCTAATCATGCTGGCCTTGTTGGTAAGTCTGTTAGTCTTGCTTAGAAAAATGTACGAAGTATCTTCTGTCGAAACGACGTGGTGGCAACGCTTTGTCGTTCGTACACCCTTTGGACTTTACTCTGGCTGGATTTCCATTGCTACCATTGCAAACGTCACCGCCTGGCTGGTTGATATTAACTGGAATCAGTTTGGGCTTTCTCAGGAATTATGGACGGTTCTTATGATTATTGTTGGTACCATTATGGCTCAGATTGTCCTTTTTACGTATCGAAGTGTAGCGTATGGACTGGTCGTAATCTGGGCCTTGATTGGTATTATCCTGCAACGCTATCAGGCAACGGAACCGAACATGACGATTATATACGTCAGCGAAATTTGCATCCTGGTGCTTGCGATTTCCGTAGTGCTAATTGCCTTTACTAATCTGGTTATTCCAATTCGACGCCGCCCTGTTTTAAAATGGACACACCCTAAAGTATAAGTCTCTCTTTTTCAGATCAATGCTTTAAAAAACCTTCGTTCACCTAAGGGAAAACGAAGGTTTTTTTATATTATCTGCCAAATGTTAAAACAAGTTATGAGCAGGTAGCGTTTTCCTGAAATAGGATGATGTAAAATATAGTCTACTTTAAAACTAGAGTTTCAAAACCTAACCATCTGAAAACACCAGTGTTACAAAAAAGTATTCATTTTTTTCCGCTGAAAACTACTGCATACTTTTTCATTTCAAAAGTCTTGTATCTTTGCCACAAAAAACCCGGTTTATAGGCTATTTTATTGTATTTTACTAAGTCTGAGGCTTAGTAAACGAGCTACCGAGAAACGCATTCCTAACCGTCGTTTTCTATATTCTCCATGGAGTTTACTATTGCACAGGTAGCCCAGTTATTGGGCGGTGAAATTAAAGGTCCAGCCGATCAGAAAGTAAGTCGTTTGGCCAAAATTGAAGAAGGAACTGAGGGATCTATCAGCTTTCTTTCTAACCTCAAATACGAACATTTCCTTTATACGACTTCTGCTTCGGCAGTAATCGTCGATAAAGGCTTTGAGCCTAAAAAGGCTTATACTCCTACCCTGATTCTTGTTGATAACGCCTATACAGCCTTTACCCAGTTGCTGGAGATGTATCATAACGCTATTACTTTTCGTAAGTCAGGAGTGGAAGAACCCAGTGCTCGCGGAAAGAATACCGAAATTGGCGAAGGCTTTTATCAGGGAGCCTTTTCATACATTGGTGATAACTGCCGCATTGGTAAAAATGTCAAGATATATCCGCAGGCATTTGTTGGTGATCAGGTAGTTATTGGTGATAATACTGTTATTTACGCCGGGGCTAAAATTTACGACAATTGTAAAATTGGGGCTAATTGTACCATCCACGCAAATGCCGTTATTGGTGCGGATGGGTTTGGTTTTGCTCCGCAGGAGGATGGTTCTTATAAGAGCATTCCACAGTTAGGTAATGTAATTCTGGAAGATAACGTCTCTATTGGTTCCAATACAACGATTGACTGTGCCACTATGCCCGAGGCTTCAACCATTATCCGTGAAGGAGCCAAGCTGGATAACCTGATTCAGGTGGCTCACAACGTAGAAATTGGTCGTCATACGGTTATGGCGGCTCAAAGTGGCGTTTCTGGTTCTGTCAAAATCGGCGATTATTGTATGATTGGTGGTCAGGTAGGCATTTCCGGTCACCTGCAGCTTCCTAATCGTACGATCATTACCGCTCAGTCTGGAATTTCAAAAACCATTACCAAAGAAGGAGTCGTTTTAACTGGGTCTCCTGCCTATGAAAACCGGGAGAACCTCAAATCACAAGCCGTGTTTCGTCGACTTCCCGAGCTGGAAAAGCGTGTAAGAGAACTAGAAAAACTCCTGAAAGAACTATCTTTGCCAGCTAGTAGCATCCAATAGTTCAGCAGCGAGTCGATCAAAGCTGGCAGGAGGCTTCTTTTTGAAGAGGCCTTTTGTGTATAAAGCCCATCGAAATTCACTAGTCGATAGCTGCTCATTCGTCTAAAATGAATCTTAAACAGCATACTATTCAAAAACCTGTCACCGTATCTGGTGTTGGGTTACATACCGGTGTCGTCGCCTCCATGACGTTTTTACCGGCTCCAGCGAACCACGGTTACAAGTTTCAACGGATTGACTTACCCGGCCAACCCATTATTGATGCTGATGTAGATAACGTAGTGGATGTTTCTCGCGGCACTACGCTCGAACAAAGCGGTGCACGCGTACATACCGTAGAACATACCTTAGCCGCTCTCGTCGGCCTTCAAATCGATAACTGTCTCATTCAGCTTGATGGACCCGAGCCCCCCATTATGGATGGTTCTTCCATTAAATTTATTGAAGCTCTGGACGATGCAGGCATCGAAGAGCAGAATGCTCTTCGAAATTACTTTGAAGTTCCTTCGGAAGTTCGCTTCCGTGATAAAGACCGCGACGTTGAAATTGCTGCTTTACCACTCGATGATTACCGGGTAACGGTAATGGTGGATTATAACTCCAAGGTGCTTAGCAGCCAGCACGCGTCGCTGAATGATATTACGCTTTTCAAACAGGAAATTGCGAAAAGCCGCACCTTCTGTTTCTTACATGAACTGGAAGCTCTGTTTAAAGCCAACCTGATTAAAGGAGGTGACCTTTCGAATGCCATTGTAATTGTGGATCGTGAGTTTGAAGATGGAGAGCTGGATCACCTTTCTTCACTTTTAGGCAAGCCTAAAGTAAGTGTTGTCCCCGGAAAAGGAATTCTTAATAATATTGATCTACACTACGCTAACGAACCGGCTCGTCACAAACTCCTCGATGTTGTAGGAGATCTGGCTCTGGTCGGACGCCCTCTGAAAGCTCAGATTCTGGCGGCCCGTCCTGGTCATGCGGCGAACGTTGAAATGGCTAAAAAAATTAAAAAACTGATGCGGGAAACTCAAAAACCCAGTATCCCCGTATATGACCCCAAGGTCCCCCCGGTGATGGATATTAAGCAGATCTCTAATCTGCTGGCACACCGCTACCCTTTCCAGTTGATTGACAAAATCATCTACATGGACGAGACGAGCGTAGTGGGTGTTAAGAATGTAACGATTAATGAGCCGTTCTTTACCGGCCACTTTCCTGAAAACCCGGTCATGCCCGGCGTTTTACAGATTGAAGCCATGGCTCAGACGGGCGGTATCCTCGTGATGAGCACGGTGCCCGATCCTGAAAATTACTGGGCGTACCTCGCAGCTATTGAAAACTGCCGTTTCCGTCGCAACGTCGTTCCCGGTGACACCGTCATCTTTAAATGCGAATTCATGGCTCCCATGAAACGCGGCATTGCCAAAATGCACGGACAGGCTTGGGTCGCCGGTCAGCTGGTAATGGAGAGTGACATGACCGCGAGTTTAGTTCGTAAAAAATAAGCCAGAACGTTACGACGGACAGCTTCCCATACTCCGCCGTAATCCGTAAATGAAAGAATGATACAGCCCTTAGCATACGTTCACCCTGACGCCAAGATCGCCCCCAATGTGGTTATTGAGCCCTTTGCGGTTATTCATAAAAATGTTGAAATTGGCGAAGGCAGCTGGATTGGCTCTAACGTTACCATTTTTGAAGGTGCTCGCATCGGAAAAAACGTTCAGATATTTCCTTCTGCCAGCATCTCAGCCGTTCCTCAGGATTTGAAATTTGAAGGGGAAGAAACGCTAACCGTTATTGGCGATCATACCACCATCCGGGAATGCGTGACGATCAATAAAGGTACGAAAGCAGCGGGCAAAACCGTAGTAGGCAAGCATTGCCTTATTATGGCATACTCACACATTGCTCACGACTGTATTATTGGTGATCATTGCATTATGGCCAATGGAGTTCAAATGGCAGGGCACGTTGAATTAGGAGATTGGGCCTTCGTGGGAGGTACTACTGCTATTCATCAGTTTTCTAAGATCGGTGCTCACAGCATGATCGGTGGCGGCTCTCACGTTTTGAAAGATATTCCTCCTTACACCAAAGCCGGTCGCGAGCCGATTGCGTACGTAGGTTTGAACTCTATCGGTCTTCGTCGTCGTGGGTATAGTAACGAGAAAATTGCTGAAATTCAGGAAATCTATCGTTACGTTTTCCAGAAAGGATATAACAACGCCGAAGCCTTACATCGTATTGAAATTGAATTACCAGCCTCGGCTGAACGTGATGAAATTCTCAATTTTATCCGCTCTTCCGAACGAGGTATTATGAAAGGCCCCAGCAAGGGTTCTTCTTCTGAATAATTAAAAAAGGTCAGGAACGCTCATCTCTTCCTGACCTTTTCCTTTTTTAATTCCCATGCAATTAATTCTCGAACAGCTGGGTAAACGGTTTATTCGGGAATGGATTTTCCGCCGATTAACCCTTGAACTTTCTTCCGGCCAGCGAATTGCCATTACTGGCCCCAACGGCTCGGGCAAATCTACGTTGCTTCAGGTGGTAGCGGGAGCTTTAGCTGCCAGTGAAGGAAAGCTTATTTACCGTAAGGACAATCAGGACATTCCGACAGATGACCTGTTCCGGCAAGTTGCCATTGCGGCCCCTTACCTTGAATTAATTGAAGAATTCACCCTGACGGAACTGGTTGATTTTCATCAGAAATTCAAGCCCTTCAAGCACAATCTTCAAACGCCTGAATTCATTGAGAGGCTGGACCTGAAAGCTTCCAGCGATAAGTTCATTCGCAATTTTTCTTCGGGAATGAAACAGCGTCTGAAGCTCGGTTTGGCTTTTCACAGTCAGGTACCCGTCGTCATTTTAGACGAGCCTACTTCGAATCTTGATGCTCGCAACAGTGAATGGTATTACCGGGAAGTGCAGCAACTCGATGATTCACAGCTGGTTATCATTGGTTCAAATGTTCCGGCTGAATATAGCTTCTGTGAAAAAACCGTTGATATTCAGGCGTATAAATAATTTTCAGTGACTTGATTAATCAGGGTTACTGGCATTCGTAGTATCTTCGTTTTCTAACCTCCCATGAAGATATGCGATACCTGTTTACCTGTCTATTTCTTTTTTTCAGCACCTTTGTTCAGGCAGAAAATCAGCCAGTTACCTTTGTTCCGAATAAAGGTCAGTGGGATACCAGCGTACTTTATCGTGTCCAGATTCCCGGTGGTCAGATGGACCTTCGTCGGGACGGCATTGATTACGTCTTTTACGACACGGATTATTTCCGGAAACTGCATGATCAGCAACTGGATTCCAACACACCTCTGCGACTCCACGGCGTTCGGGTCTACTTCGACGGCTCTAATGCTCACCCTACTCTACAAAGTGATCTTTCCGATGGCATTTCCCGTAATTACTTTCTAGGCAACAACCAGAGCCACTGGGCAACGGGCGTAACGGGATTCGGAGAAATTATTTACAAAGAGTTATATCCCGGTATTGATCTTCGGCTTTATGCTCATCATGCCACTATTAAATACGAATTCATCGTTCACAGCGGAGCCAATCCTGAGCTGATTAAAATGCGGTATGAAGGCTCCGAACAAATGTCCGTTTCGGAACATGGTAACCTCGAAGTGAAAACTTCGGTAGGCTGGTTTCGGGAACTGAATCCGTATAATTATCAGGAAATTGGTGGAAAAACCAAGGAAGTGAAAGGGCATTTTTCCCTCCAGAATCAAAATACGGTCGGGTTTAGGTTACCCAATGGCTACGACCCCAAACATCCACTGGTTATTGACCCGGAGTTAATCTTTGCTACGTTTTCCGGTTCTTATGCCGATAACTGGGGCCACACCGCTACTTACGATGCAGAAGGTAATCTGATTTCAGGGGGCTCGGCCAATGCTTCTGGATTTCCCGTTACCGCCGGAGCTTACCAGATTAATTATATGGGGAATAGTGGCGGTAATGTCTGGGATGTGGCAATTTTGAAATATAACTCCACCGGAGCCCGCCTACTCTATGCTACCTATATCGGCGGAACGCAAACCGATATTCCGCACAGCCTGATTGTGAATAGCAAAGGCGAGTTACTGATTTTCGGCACTACTTCTTCTCAGAATTTTCCCACGCATGAGAAAGCCTATAAACGTAGCTTTACTGGGGGTACAGCACTGACCGGTAGTAATGCTCCCCTGAGTGGAATGGATTATAATTTTGGCAGTGATATTTTCGTCGCTAAACTTAGTGCCGATGGTAAGAATTTGCTGGGAGCTACTTATTACGGCACCGCCGCTAACGATGGTTTAAACCTGAATTCCATTCTCAATATTCGATATTATGGGGACGCTTATCGAGGTGAAGTGGTCACCGACGCTCAGGATAACGTAATCATCGCGACCACAACCCCCTCTGAAGTACCTTTAACCCGGCCCGATCGACTAGCGGCGACTGTGGTTAAACTTTCTGCGGATTTATCCACGCTGGTCTGGGAAAAGCCCCGACTTATGGGTGGTTTCAGTGGAGCTTATGGCATTCGCTCGGCGGCCTCGGGTACTATTTATGTATGTGGAGCCGTTCGTGATAACCTTCAAATCCCTGAAGATGGCTGGATCGTCAAACTGGATGGTAATGGAAATGTGTTAAAGACGAAACGCGTTGGAACCAGTAATGCGGATGTAGCGATGTTACTTGATATTGATCAGAACGAAAACGTTTATATTCTGGGATTAAGTGACGGCGGACAATACCCCGTTACTTCAGGCACGTATTCCAATCGTTCCAGCGGGCAGTTTATCCACGCCTTCGACCAGACACTTGACCGTACGTTATTCTCTACCGTCATTGGGAGTGGTCGTGGCCGTCCCGACATTGCTCCAACGGCATTTCTGGTGAATGAATGCGGAAATATCTACCTCGCAGGTTGGGGCGGGGCCGTAAATCATACCCTGAATACACCTATTGCTAACGCCAGTAGCACCCGTAACTTACCCGTTACCAATGATACCTTTCAACGAGCTACCGATGGCAATAACTTCTATTTAGCCTTACTGGAAAGCGGAGCCAAATCGCTGCTATACGCTACTTATTTCGGCAATACGGCTACTTCCGCTCAAATCCGGGGTGATCACGTAGATGGCGGTACTTCCCGCTTTGATAAACGGGGGTATGTATATCAATCCGTTTGTTCCTGTCAGCCTTCTTCGTTTCCTACCACGCCGGGAGCCTGGTCGAGTACAAATCGTTCTTCCAACTGTAATAATGCGGTTTTTAAGTTTGATATTGATAATCTTGATGTCAAGTTCGACATCATGCTGGATGGAAAAAAGCAGGATACCATTGATGCCTGTGCTCCGCTGAAACTTCAGTTTGTGAACACGAGTACCGGAGGCAAAAGTTACGAATGGACCATTGGAAATCTGGATCGCTCCACGAATCCTTTAATGATGGAATATACCTTTACCCGGCCGGGAGTTTACGTTATTTCACTGGTCGGAAAAAATCCATTGAGCTGTAAAAAAGAAGCCGTTTATCAGCGAACCATCCGTATTTCTGAGCCTGCCTTTCAGATTAGTAAAGATACCACAATGTGTCTGGGCGGTACCGTGCAGCTGTCCGTTACCGGAGGAACAAATTACCAGTGGAACGCAGACCCTAGTCTCTCTAGCACGACACAGGCCAATCCTACGGCTACCCCGAATCAAACCACGACGTATACCGTTAAGGCCACCGATGCTAAGGGTTGCCGGGGAGAAAAGTCGGTTACGGTTACTATTCAGCCTTTACCCGTAACAGTTCGAGTTTCGGAACCGACGATCTGCAAAGGCCAAAGCGTGCAGATCAATGCCAGCGGTGGTTCGAGTTACCAGTGGACTGGCGATGGAGTTAGTAATGTTACCCAGCCAAGCATCAAGGTTTCGCCAACCCAGACGACCTCTTATACGGTTACGGTACGAGATTCGAAAGGCTGCCGAGGCCAGGCTACGGCAACGGTTACTATTGATGAATCCTTCCGACCAGAGTTTACGGTTGATCGCATTTTTGATTGCACACGACCTACACAGGTTCAGATTAACCTGGCCAATTCCGGTGGGGATCAGTATTCCTGGAACATGGGTAATGGAGATTCCCTAAGCATTCAGAAACCTGACCCTTATACCTATCTTAATCCCGGAACGTACCAGATCACGGGCTCGGCCAAACGTGGTTCCTGCACCTTATCCGCTACCTTACCTATTACGGTTGCCCCCCCACTCGATGTCCCTAACGTCATTACACCAAACGGTGACGGTAAAAATGACCGGTTTGTCATTGGCACGAATGGACTGAAGCTGGATGTATTTAACCGCTGGGGTAAGGCCGTTTTTCAGCAGGTGAGTTATCAGAATGACTGGAGTCCTTCGCTGGCCTCTGGAACCTACTATTACCTCATTACTTTTCCGGATGGCAAGCAATGCAAAAGCTGGGTACAGATTGTTAATTAATTAGTAGTCAGTTAGTTGAATTTATTTAGAATCGATCTATTATATTTGTTTCATACTATCATTCAAATCTCAATGAAAGCACTCGCCTTTTTTCTGGCTCTAGGCCTTTCCATAGTTACCGCTCAGGCTCAGGACTCTTACCACGGGGCAAAAATCACAGCGGATAAAGCCCTATCTACGAATCAGCTCGTGGAGAAAATGCATTCGACCGACACGCTGGATACGAAAGTAACGGGTACGGTAGAATCCGTTTGTAAGATGAAAGGCTGCTGGATGAAAGTAAAATTACCCGAAGGAAAAACCATGCGGGTAAGCTTCAAGGATTATGATTTCTTCGTGCCAAAAGACATTGAAGGAAAAACGGTAGTGTTTGAAGGTAAGGCTTTTTCCCGCGTAACGCCAGTGAAAGAACTCAAACACTACGCTGAAGACGCTGGTAAATCTAAAGAAGAAGTAGCTAAAATCACCGAACCGGAGAAAGCTTTGGTTTTCGTAGCGGATGGCGTGATTGTGAAGCAATAATAGGTATCCTATGAATTACGAAAGCCGGATCAGGAAATGCTGATCCGGCTTTCGTGTTATACCACTGAAGGTAGAGACGCGACTTCATCGCGTCTGGGTAGAGGCAATTTTTACGCTACTCTTGCGGATTTGTAATTTTTATAAGCGGATCACATATCCACAATAGTCAGGTTTCGAATTGCCAATCCGAAACAGCAATTTCAGCGGAAGAGCAATTGTAGTCGTAATAAAAATCGCCTGTACCCAGACGCCATAAATGGACGTCTTTACCTGATAGGGAGGGTATTAATTCCGTTGCGTCAATTTCCAACGCGTAGCAGAAAGGGCCAGAAACATTAAAGAGAGGAAATAAATCACATTCCGGGAGTCGATCAAGCCTCGTCCCAGAGCGTTATATTGTGTATCCAGACCCAGCCAACCGAGCCAGTAAGCGGCTCCGTTCCATAACTCCAGTCCGGCAATCGAACTGAAGCCTACGTATAGAATAAAGCTGATAAATACGCCCAGTAAGAAAGCTACAATCTGATTATCCGTTAGGGATGAAGTAAATAAACCAATAGCCGCAAAGACGCAGCCTAAGAGAAAAAGTCCCAGATAGGAACCCTGCACGCTGGCAGTATCAATGTTCCCCGCAGGGTTACCTAGCTGATACACCGAGAAATAATAAATCAGCGTAGGGAGCAGGGTTAATAAAAGTAGAAAACAGGCGGCCAGAAACTTCCCTCCCACTACTTGCCATTCCGTTACAGGCTTGGTAAATAACAACTCCAGTGTCCCAATTTTTCGTTCTTCGGCAATGGACCGCATGGTAATCGCTGGAATCAGAAATAGAAAAACGTAGGGGGCGAGATTAAAGAACGAAGCCATATCGGCATATCCACCTTCCAGCACACTCGTATCAGGAAAGACCCAAACCAGCAAGCCCATCGCCATTAAAAATACCGCCATCACCACATAACCGACCAGCGAGCTTAAAAAGGAATGAACTTCTTTCTTGAAAATGGTAAACATGGATGATATAGGGGATGCTCTTAGGAGTAACGTCAGGAATGCAAAAATTAATATTAACTAAACACTGGACGATCTTTTCTCACGACTGCCGCCACGATTAAACCCAAGAGTGTTCCGACTACTACTCCCGTAAAAATCGTCATTACAAAGCTGAAACCAGGATTGGTCATCATCGTTACAAATCGCATGGCTGTATCAATTTGTTCATCGCTCATACCTCTTTCTTCATAGGCATTTCGCAACGAACGCAAGGTTCTATCCTGAGCTGAACTATCAATAAACTGGGTATAAATTAAAATGATACCCGCCGAAGTAACGCCCCAAACGGCACCTGTCAACGCAGTTACTCCTACGCCTTGTCCGTAGGTAATATAGCCTTGATTTAAGCTTCTAAATTCGCGGGTAGCCAGTATTAGTATTAACACCGTAAACCCAATTTGCAGAAAATTAGCTAGTAAACCCATTCCCATATTAGCTTTCATGGGATCATCCGGCATGAGATTTAGAGCCTGATACCCAATGGATATAATACCAGTCACAATTCCGGAGATAATTCCCCACTTTAAAGCAATCCGGGCGGTTGAAGGTGTTGGTTCCATTACTTCGTTTTCTGTTTAGAGTTTTCCGTTAGGTGATTCTAGTAATAGGTACTCAGACTAGTTTTTCGAACATAAATTCCCACTAATGCGGCATACAGAAAATGGAGAAGCATACGAAGAATTCCGAAGTTACTCCAGAAGATAGAACTAGGAGAAATCTGTTCAATCTGTTGAAGAAAGGTTTTAAAATCAATCGGTCCGCCTTCTTGATCTCCACCAAATTGCTCCTGCATGGAAGCACGATCCTGTAAAGCCAACTTTTTCAGTTCTGTAATAAATTCGGGAATCAGTGAAGGTTCAACTGAAGAGGTGTAATAAGCTACCAGACCACCATCCACCGCACTGGCAATTAGTACCACGACCATGCAGAAGCCAAAGATTTCCAGAAAATTAACCGTCCGATTAACCGTTTTCCAGTAGCGATACGCTCCGGCAGCCATAGCAATCCACATGAATACCATACCGATATTCCGGCGGGTGCCCAGCGGCATGGCGTCGCTGACTTTTAGGATATAAAAAAAGATAAAACACGCCAGTCCGGCCACAATGCCGAAAATAACTGACAATCGGAGGAAAACATTACTATTCATGGCATGGGGGATGGCTGATTTTTGTTCGACAAAAATCAGCCATTGCTATTATACTTTAAAACTCAGGGACTGACTATGAAAAGTGCTTTTACCCTGATTCACAATACCGTATACTTTTCCTCGAAGAGTTTTTCCCAGGAAAGGCGTATTTTTTCCTTTCGATTTCCACTCCGCTGCTGATACCGTCCATTCTTCCTCAGGGTTGAATGCCGTTAACTGGGCGATTTGTCCTTCGGCGATGGTAACGGGGCTGCGTTTCAAAATGGAACGAGGATGCGAGGTAAATAAGGCTAAGACCTTATCCAGCTCTAAGTCACCGTAAGTCATTGCAGTGGCAAAAGCCGTTTCGAGGCTACTAATCCCAAAATCAGCCAGATCGAATTCCAGATTTTTAGATTCCGCATCCTGAGGGTAATGATCGGAAACCAGGGCATCGATGGTACCATCAGCCAAGCCTGCTTTCAGAGCAGCTACCTCTTCCGCAGGTCGGAAAGGAGGCATTACTTTCAGGTTTGTATCGAAACTCACCAGATCCGCATCCGTGAAGGCCAGGTAATGAGCCGCCGTATCGCAGGTAACGGGTAACCCCTGAGCTTTCGCCTGACGAATTAACTCTACCGCACGAGCGGTTGATACCAGAGAGAAATGTAGTCTTGGGCGTAAATCAAAGGTTTCAACGGCGTATTCCAGCAATCGTAAATCCCGCTGAATCATCAGTTCCTCTGCCATGGTCGGGATACCCCGCATACCTAACAGAGTGCTGACATTACCTTCGTGCATTTGACCGTGAACCGTTAGGGAAAGTTCTTCCGGACGCTGAATCAAAAGCCCATTCACCTGGGCCAGGTACTGAAGCGATTTAAGCAGAATATCAGGATTCCAGATGGGATGTTCACCATCGGTATATGCTACGGCTCCTGCGTGATGCAAGTCGAGCATTTCGGTAAAATCCTTCCCATCACAACCTAGCGTTAAAGCAGCGGCAGGTAGGAATTGTACCGCCTGTTGCTCCGAAAAGCGACGGATATAATTCAGGCTTTCCTTACTTTGAATCACGGGCTTCGTGTTAGGCAACAGAACGATTTCGGTGAAACCACCCGCAGCTGCCGCCCGTTTCAGGCTATATAAATCTTCCTTAGACTCATACCCGGGATCTTTGGCGTGCACGCGTAAATCGCACCAACCGGGGGATAAACACAAGCCGGGGATGTTGATTTCCTGCCCTACCGAAGCAGCCGAAAGATTTTGACCAATTTTCCGAATAACCCCGTCTTCAATCCATACGTCGGCCAGTTGACCATGCAGCGGCGAATGAGGATCAAGAATTCGGGCGGAACGAAAGAGAAGATTCATTTCTGAAGGGTCGTATGTTGAACAAGGAACAAAGCAGACCGATGGCTCGATTTACTTTGTTCCTTGCTCAGGATCTTTAATGAAGAAAACGATGGTATGAAAGGCTTGCTTTCATACGTACTCGCTTCTATTAATGTACAGACTGCTGATACGTTGCCGCATCCATCAGATCGTCCAGATCAGCGGGGTTGCTAACTTCCAGCTTGATGATCCAGCCTTCACCGTAAGGATCAGAGTTCAGCGTATCCGGATTATCGTTCAGTGATTCGTTCACTTCCAGAACTTTACCAGCTACGGGCAAAAACAGATCAGAAACCGTTTTCACAGCTTCTACGGAGCCAAATACTTCGTTAGCAGCCAACTCTTCGTTCAGTGAATTCACCTCAACGAAAACTACGTCGCCCAATTGATCTTGAGCATAATCGGTGATACCAATCAATGCTACGTTGCCGTCTACGAGCTTAATCCATTCGTGTTCAGCGGTGTAGCGAAGTTCTTCGGGAAAGTTCATGTGTTTGTGATGCCAATCGGTGCTAAATGGTACGCAAGTTACTCAAAGAGTTTAGGGTTTTGATTGATGGGTTTTGAGTTTTTTTAAAATTGGAACTTTTTGAGTGTAGTGATTAAAGCTCAGAGGTAGGAAAATGAAGTGAATGTCGCTTTACAGAAATTCATAAAAATCCAGTGAATGCCCTGCTTTGGTACACTGTTTTTATTCTAGTTCTTAAATCAACCCAAGTAATACTATGAAAATGAACACAGCACCCAGAGGCCAAAGCCATATCAGTAAACCCGAAAACAAGGATAACCTGGATAGTCGGGTCAAGGAAGAACGGAACAATAATTCCAATAATCGAAAAGATGTGAAGTCGAAGCCAAAGTCAAGCAACTAATAGTTTGTTTGGATTTACGACTGTCCGTTTTAAATAGCATTCCCACGAAAAAGCCGCTCCGAGGATTCGAAGCGGCTTTTCTTATGGTATAGCTGTCAGCGGAAAACTCAACTGAACGCTCAAAGATTCTGACTAATACCTAATTCCAGACCACGTAACTCAGCTAAACCCCGCAAACGGCCAATAGCCGTATACCCCGGATTTGTGCGTTTTTCAGGATTCAGATCGTCCAGCATCCGGTGACCGTGATCAGGACGCATCGGAATATTTACGTCAGGTCGGCCTTCTTTTTCCCGACGTTGCATTTCTTCCACAGCCGCTTTCATCACCTCGTACATATCGGCATGTCCTTCGAGGTGATTGGCTTCGTGAAACGTTTCCGGTACTTCATCAATCTCGCGGTGCACACTTCTGAAGTGAAAGAAGTGAATCCGGGGACCGAATTCCCGGAGCATGGCGGGCATATCATTATCCGCCCGAACGCCGAAACTGCCCGTACAGAACGTTAAACCATTGGCTGGAGAGTCAACCGCGGCAAACATTTCCCGTACGTCAGCTGCCGTGCTTAATACCCGGGGTAAGCCCAGAATAGGCCGTGGGGGATCATCGGGGTGAATGCAGAGATTAATGCCTACTTCTTCCGCTACTGGCACCACTGCCCGCAGGAAGTAATACAGGTTTTGACGTAACTCGAAATCCCCAACTTCCGCGTAGTAGTCCAGTACTTTCTGGAATTGCTCAACGGTAAAGCTTTCCTCCGAACCCGGTAACCCGGCAATGATATTGCGAATCAGTTTCTCCTTCGCTCCTTCGCTCATGGCCTGATAATAAGCTTTCGCCCGTGCTTGGAACGACTCCGAATATTCCGCTTCTGCCGCCGCCCGTTTCAGGATAAATAATTCAAAAGCGGCAAAAGCCACCGCATCAAAACGCAGGGCCTCCGAACCGTCTTCTACGACGTAGGCCAGATCAGTACGGGTCCAGTCCAGAACCGGCATGAAGTTGTAACAAACGGTTTTAATACCATGCTCAGCCAGATTTCGCAGCGTTTGCTGGTAATTGGCAATGAGCTGATCGCGATCGGGCATCCCCCGTTTGATATGCTCGTGTACGGGAACGCTTTCCACCACGGCCCAGGTTAATCCAGCGGCTTCAATGATGGTTTTGCGGGATTCGATGGCTTCAGAAGTCCAGACTTTTCCGTTGGGAATATCGTGTAAAGCCGATACGATTCCGGTAGCTCCGGCCTGCCGGATGTCCGATAACTTCACCGGATCTTTTGGTCCGAACCAACGGAACGATTGTAATAATGGCATAATGCGTTTAGAGTTTTCGGTTTAGAGTTTTGAGTTACGAATCAATCTCTAAACGATTTGAAGTAAGGATAGGAGCATTTTATTGGGATCAAACCTACTAACTTGTCAGTAATGGCTTTCCCCAAAACTTAAAAAATTCCTAAAGAATGGAAGGTTACCGATTGAATCAACATGCGTCGGTGAAACATCCATTCTTTAGGAATCTTTGGTAATTCAGAAAATCAATTACAACGAAACGCCGCGTTTCCAGGGGATGAAATCATCCTGACCCAGCCGCACCGAATGAGGAGTAACGGTTCCGCTCGCTACCTGAATCACGTAATCCAGGATGCGTTCGCCTGCTTCTTCAATGCCCTCTTCGCCGTCAATGATCGTACCACAGTTAATGTCGATGATGTCGTTCATTTTGTTGTACAGCTTCGTGTTCGTCGAAAGCTTGATTACTGGAGTAATCGGGTTACCCGTAGGCGTACCTAATCCCGTCGTAAATAATACTACGGTTGCACCCGAAGCAACTTCGGCCGTCGTACTTTCCACGTCGTTACCCGGCGTACAGACCAGATTCAGACCGGGCTTGGTTACCTTTTCGGGGTAATCCAGTACGTCTACTACGGGAGAATTTCCGCCTTTTTTAGCAGCTCCGGCTGACTTAATGGCATCGGTGATCAATCCATCTTTGATATTACCCGGCGAAGGGTTCATGTAGAAACCAGAACCCACGGCTTCAGCCCGGGAGTTATAGACTTTCATCAGAGAATTGAAACGCTTGGCTGTTTCTTCGTCTACGCAACGGTCGGATAACTCCTGCTCCACGCCGCATAACTCGGGGAATTCCGCCAGAATAACGGTTCCGCCTAGTGATACCAGAATATCGGACGTATGACCGATAGCAGGGTTCGCTGAAATTCCTGAGAATCCATCCGAGCCACCGCATTCCAGTCCGATGACTAGTTTGGAAAGAGGCGTCGGCTGACGTTCAATTTTATTAGCTTCAATCAAACCCGCGAAGGTTTGCTTGATGGCTCCGGCCACGAGTTTTTCTTCAGAACCAATTTCCTGCTGCTCAAATACGTAAAGCGGTTTGGCAAAATTGGGGTCACGTTTAGCGATTTCTTCCTTCAGAATGGATACCTGAGCATTTTGGCAACCCAGACTCAGCACCGTCACTCCGGCTACGTTCGGGTGCGTGGCATAACCCGCCAGCAATCCACACAAAGCCTGAGCATCGGAACGCGTGCCGCCGCAACCCATTTCGTGGTTGAGGAATTTCACACCGTCTACATTCGGAAATAGCCGGGTCGGTGCTCCTACTTCTTCTTCAATGGCTAAATCCGCTTCCAGAATTTCAGCTACGGACTTACCCGAACGATACAGGCTGATCAACTGCTCGGTCTGATCTTTCCAGGTTTGATTTTTACCGTAACCCAGCGAATCCACGAGAGCTTCCCGCATCACTTCCAGGTTCCGCGTTTCGCAGAATACCATCGGCAGGACAATCCAGTAGTTACCCGTCCCGACGCTGCCGTCCTGACGCGGGTAACCCATAAAGGTCCGCTGATTGAATTTAGACGTATCCGGTTGCTGCCAGTCCAGCTTCCGCGAGCCCAGACCAAAGTCTTCGGACGCGTGACGCGTGTTGAAGGTATGCATCAAACCGCCCCGGGGAATAAACTGTTTGGCTTTACCAACCAGTACGCCGTACATGGTAATGTCTTCATCTACGGCCCGGTCTTCTGTAAGAAATTTATGTTTGGCCGCGATATCATCGACCAGCTCATACTCAACGCCTTCGAACGTAATGACTTCGCCCTTCTTCAAATCAGTGAGGGCTACAATAACGTTATCTGCGGGGTGGACTTTTAATACTCGTTGCTGCATGGAGGTAAAAAGATTCTTTCCTTCAAAAGACGAATCTCAGGAATTGCTACCCGAAATTATCCCAAAAAAGAACGGATGTTTATCACTTACGACAAAGCCTCTGCAAAGGCAGCTTGGGGACTTTCCTGAAGCTTACCGATGTAATACGAAACGCGTTCGTTAAAACCGGGTAAGACATTCAGATCCGTGCCCCAGAAATCCTGGTTGCTCAATACTTCCGACAGGTCACCGTTGCGGCCCCACCATTCGAAATACCAGCCTGCGGGCTCGTCCTGAATGAGGTACGATTCACCGTTACGTTCGCCGAAGTACTTGCCATTTTCTTCTTTTACTGCTTTCATGAATAACACGTACGCTGCAAAGCCCAGAGCAAAACGCTCGGGAGCCGTACCCACCTGCTGGTAATGTTTCAGCAACAGAGGTACATTACGCGTTTTCATCTTCGAGGTATAGTACAACGTAATGCTGAGTAGCTTATGTTCCAGGAATGGGTTCGCAAAGCGATTTAATAAGCCGGCTCCGTAGGTACGGGCTGTTTCCAGATCAATGTCATACGGAATGGCAGGAGCCAGCTCCTCGAACATCAGTTCTTTCACGTAACGGGCCGAAACGGGATCAGCCATGCTTTCACGAACGGCGTTTTTACCCGAAAGGAAGTTCAGACCGCAGGTTAGCGAGTGTGACCCATTCAATAAGCGAAGTTTTAATTCCCGATACCGGTCGATGTCTGGCTTGATGATTACGCCCAGAGCATTGCTCTCATCACAATCAGCCTCGTCGAAGCTCAGCACGCTTTTTACTTTCTCATCGCCTTCAATGGCCCAGAGACGATATACTTCCGACACACAAAGTAAGCCATCCTGATAACCCAGTTTTTGCTCGTAATCGGCCTGATCGGCCGCGTTAGGCTTCCCAGGAACGATGCGGTCTACCAGCGAATTACAGAACGAGTTCGCTGTTTCCAGCCACTGGATAAACGCTGCTTCCAACTGACCACGTTTCGCCAGTTCGAGCACGATTTTGCGAAGGTTGGTACCATTATCAGGTACTAATTCCGTTGGAACAATCACCATTCCTTTGTCGGCGGCTCCTTCGAAGGCTTTCCAGCGAGCGTATAAAAAGGCTGTTAATTTTCCGGGGAAGGATTGTGGCGGCGTGGCCTGAAGGTTCTCGTTTTCGTCGAGTTGAATGCCTATTTCCGTCGTATTGGAAATCACAATCTGCATATCCGGATTAGACGCACAGGCCATAATCGCGTCCCACTGGCTGGGAGCGGCCAGCGTCCGGGATATGCTGGCGTTAACGATGTATTCTTCAATGGGCTGACCCTTTTCATCTAACCCGCGAATGGCTTGCGTGAATAACTGATCCTGCCGATCGAACTCGGAGGTATCCGTTCCCGTTGATTTAACTACGACAATGCGTCCATTAAATACCCCCTGACGGTTCGCCTTATCCACGAAATAATCGCATAGGCCGCGTAGTAACACGCCAGTGCCGAATTGTAAAATGCGTTCGGGTAATTCAAAAACGGAAGGATCTGGTAATTGAACCGGCACAGATGCCGAAATTTGAGACAAATTTTCGCGGGAGAGCAACATGACTGAGTTAGTATGATAAGTTTTGGTTGAAAGCCAGACCTTGAAGCAGTTTGGGAAAATCCATCCTGTCTGCTGTCCTGCTTTTAACCCATTCAAAAAGTAGCTGTTAAACGTCGATCGATTATCGTAAGGACGGGCGAAAGTGTAGAACACCCTGAATAAAAAGAAATGATGAACGAAGGAACTTGGAAGAATGAAGAGCCGACTAAGGAAAATCCAGCATTTTCCAGTGAATTAGTCGTGACTAAGGATGGCAGTCATACCTTATACTCCGCTCGTTTTAATCAATGGTATCATTCCCTTTCGGGAGCCTTTCAGGAATCCCGACGCATTTTTATGGAGTTAGGTTTCGATTATGTAAAAGATTCCGGCAAAAAACCGCTTCGCATTCTGGAAATGGGTTTCGGAACAGGATCTAATACATTACTCACATTATTGAAGAGCCAAGAAGAACAAATTCCGGTGCATTATACCAGTCTGGAAGCGTATCCAGTGAGGGCTGAAGCTTACGAAAAGCTGAATTATGATTCCATCCTGCATTCGGCAGTTTTACAAAGGCTGCACCAGGCTCCCTGGAATGAATCGATAGCGATTCTACCGGATTTTACCCTTCAGAAATTACATACGACCATTCAGGATTTCATTCAGCAAGGCATTTCGCAGGAGCCTTATGATTTGGTGTACTATGATGCCTTTGCTCCCAGCTCACAGCCCGAACTCTGGACGCCTGAGATTTTTGCAGGTCTGGCTAAAATGTTACACACGGGAAGCGTACTAACGACTTACTGTTCCAAAGGAGAAGTGCGTCGAGCTTTGAAAGCAGCTGGTTTTCGCATCGAAAAGCACCCCGGACCGGGTTATAAACGGGAGGTAGTCCGGGCTATTCTGCAATAAAATGACATTTTAAATATACATTAAGACAATTTGTCATTTCATAAATTTAAATTTTTCGAATTTTAAGACATTTTGTCATTAAAGATAAGTTTTTCGGGTTCGGCATAAGTGTTTAAATAAGTAGATCGTCCGACGACATAGTTTGTAAGTCGGTTTACATCGAAAACAATAAAACGTATTATAGCCATGACACTCGTTAAATTCAATCAACCTGCTTTTCCTTCGTTAGTAAATCGTTTATTCAACGACGACTTTTTCAAGACCTATAATGGTGTAGCAACGAAGGATGAATTTCATTCGCTACCTGCTGTCAACGTAAAAGAAGTAGAAGGATCTTTCCAGATTGAACTGGCTGCCCCCGGTCTGAAAAAAGAGGATTTCAAAATTAGCGTACACGAAAATCGTCTGTCGATTTCAGTGAAGAAAGAAAATGCTAACGAAGAAAACACTGAAAAATACAGCCGCAAGGAATTCAGCTATAGCAGCTTCCAGCGTTCGTTTATGTTACCTAAAACGGTAGACGGCGAAAAAATCGAAGCTGCCTATACCGATGGGATTCTGAACATTACGCTTCCTAAAAAAGAAGAAGCAAAAGTTCAGCCCCGCGAAATTTCCATTGCCTAACCTTAATTAGTGCCGTTGGATCGTGAAGAAAAGCAGAGAGAGTTTGATAATTCTCTCTGCTTTTTTAACTTTCAGCCCTGCAATTCCCCTATCATCACATTCTGTTGTTAAAAAAGCTTAAAGCCTTTAATTTCGCAACAGATTTTCTCTAAACTGCGTTAAGGTTAGCAAGTCTATGTACTTACAAAACTTTGGTATAAACTTTTGTTGAATCGATTTGGAGCACTGTTACTCAACTAAATTTTTTGAATTTCCCTCTCCAAACAACGTTTAACAGCTATGAATAACAGCAATTGGAAATCTCTGGCCCTGGTTGGGGTTTTGAGTAGTGGCCTTACCCTTGGGGGAGCCCATTTATTAGGATTAGGATCGAACCGCGATGTAGTTTTTACAGAAGCGAACTCTTCAGGATCAAACGCGAAGTTCACAACGAACATGGCCGGTATCCCCGGTGATTTCGTTTCAGCTGCGGATAAATCAACGCCCGCAGTAGTGCATATTAAATCAAAAGTCGTTCGACAGGTAAGCCAGCGGCAGATGCCTAGCTTCTTTGATTTCTTCGGCGACGAAGATTTCGGCGGAGGCAGCCGTCGTCCCCAGCGTCAGGAAGGCATTTCTTCGGGTTCAGGAGTAATCATCAGCCCTGACGGATACATTGTTACGAACAATCACGTGGTAGCAGACGCTTCCGAACTGGAAGTTGTACTAAGTGATAAACGCACCTACAAAGCAAAACTGATCGGTACGGACCCTAACACGGACATCGCCGTTATTCAGTTACAGGGTGATAAAATTCCTAACAATTTACCTTACTTACCCTTCGCCAATTCCGATGAAATTAAAGTTGGAGAATGGGTACTGGCTGTAGGTAACCCCTTTGATCTGGAATCAACGGTAACCGCAGGTATTGTAAGTGCGAAAGGTCGTTCGATTGGTATCATCGGTGACCGTGACAAAGCTCAAAGCCCAATTGAAGCCTTCATCCAGACGGATGCAGCCGTAAACCCTGGTAACTCAGGTGGTGCTTTAGTGAACTCAAAAGGCGATCTGATTGGTATTAACACCGCTATCGCTGGTGGCCAGTCGGGAACTTACGTAGGTTACTCTTTCGCCGTTCCTTCGAATCTGGTAAAACGAGTAGCCAGTGACTTACTGAAATACGGTAATGTACAGCGTGGCTTCCTGGGTATTTCCCAGATGCAGCCTGTAGATGAAAAATTCGCCGCTCAGAAAGATCTGAAAGCCACTTCCGGTATTTACTTCGGTAGCTTCGGTGAAAATGCCAATGCCAGTGCCGCCAAAGCTGCGGGGCTGAAAATTGGTGACGTGATTGTCAAAATCGACGGCAAAGAAGTACGTGACCTGCCTCGCCTCGTTGAACTGGTCGGTGCTCAGCACAAACCCGGTGATGTGGTAGTGGTAACGGTTAACCGTGACGGCCAGTTGAAAGACTTCAACGTTACCCTGAAAAACATGGAAGGTAACACTGGTATTGTGAAATCCCCGGTTACGTCTTTAGTGCAGGTAGAATCTATCGGTGCGAAACTGGATAATGTGAACACCAACGAAAAAGCAAAATTCCGGATCAACGGAGGTGCGAAAGTCGTAGAGGTGTTACCAGACGGATGGATGGAGTACCAGGAAGTTCCGGTTGGCTTTATTATCACGAAAATTGATGATACGGCCGTGAAGGATGCAAAACAAGCCGGAGACCTGCTGGCGAACCGCCGAGGTCGCGTACGGATCATTGGTATCGACCCTTCCAGTGGACAACAGTACCGGATTGATGGCACTTTACGCTAATCGATCATAAAAAAGAAAAAAATCCTCGTCATTTGACGGGGATTTTTTGTTTCTATAGAATTCTAAATATTACTTTCCGTACTCATTTGCCTTCGATACTTATTTTAAATTTGAGACTTCATTTTTCTTTGAAGAGAAAACAGTAAAAGCCTTATGCCGAAGTTAGACGTTGCCGCCATTGAAACCTACGCCAAAGCGTATGCGGCCCAGCTTTGTAATGAGCAATACGCTCAGCGGGATCGGATTAATGGGGAGGCTCTGCTTCAGTTCAGTCCCGTTTCTCAGGTTAATCTTTTTGTTATTCGGAATTTATATGACTTCTGGAAAGAAACGGCGACAGCCTTCCGAAGTCCTTACTTCAATTTCGAACACGAAGAGGTTAAAACGGCTCTACAAAGTTTTCTCAATACGGTTTCCAAACACATTTCCGTAGAACGGAAAGATCTGGAATCCTTGGTAGCCCAATCTACTCACGAAAGTCTGGAGTTATTGTTAGCTCCGCAGGAATACTTCGAAGGCTGGTTACGCGAACTACCCGATTTTCGATTAACCCCGGATGATTTAAAGTCGCTGAAAAAATACAATCGCATCCATAAAGGAATCGTAGAGGGATTAAGCGAGCGTCTGGGTAACGAAACCGTGTATATTAACCGAGCCGTCGAGTGGGTGCAGGAATTGGTTAAAGACTCCGGCCGTCTCGATTCAAAGGCAGGTCTGCTGGATACTTTTTCGACTACGCTGCCCGTTGATGAGCAAACGTTATACAAAAAAGAAATTCAGGCCGAGTCTACTCAAAACTTCTTTGATCAGGTAGAAGTAACCCCAGCGGGTTCGTCTCCTTCAAAAGATGCATTTTACGTAGCCAACTCAGGTATCAGCCGTACGGAATCCAGTCCGGAGTCTATAGCATCCAGCATCAGTACAGCCTCAGAAGCGGCCCTACCGGCTCCTGACTACGCAGCCATTCCGACTTCTCCTGCCATCACTCCGGCGGAAGATGTAACGGCCAGCGTCAATGATCAGTTTTCCATGCAGCCAACGATGCTCAACGAAAAACTGAAGGAAGAAAAACCAGCCGAAACCGTAAGCAGCCAATATCAACACCGGCCTATTTCAAGCATTCACAGCTATATTTCGTTAAATCATAAATTCATTTTCATCAATCAGCTTTTTAAAGGCGATGCCACTGCTTACCATCAGGCGATTGACGAACTGGAACAAGCCCAAAGTTTTGACCAGGCTAAAGATTTAATGAACCGGGTGTACGCTCCGCAATACAAATGGCGGGACGTAGCCGACGAAGCCGACGATTTTTACGAGATCGTTCGTAGAAAATTTAATTAGCAAAAGAAAACCCGGCCTTCACAGGTCGGGTTTTCTTTTAAAGTGGCTAGCACTTAGTTAACCGAAAGAATTTCTACTTCAAATAAAATTGGCGTATAAGGCGGCACTACGTAACTACTGCCATTGGTTGCTCCTTGTGTTCCGTAAGCTATGGCATATGGAAGAATCAGGATAGCTCTTTCTCCTAACTTCATTTTCTGTAAGCCTTCTGTAAAGCCGGAGATAAGGCTTGATACACCTACCGTCCAGGAAACTCCAGCAGCCGAACTTTCGTCAAACTTGGAGCCGCTGAGCAGCATTCCAGTATATTTAACCGTTACGTTTTTACCGGTGGTAATAGTGGCTCCCGTTCCTTCTTTCAAACGGATATAGGTTAACCCGCTGCTCGTTGTTTCGGTTACGGCTAATTTCTTTTCGGTAACGTACTCCTGAATCACTTCCCGCTCGCTTAGAATGTCCACCAGTTTAAGATCATAACGAATGGCAGAATAAGCAGGTAATACTTCGCGGCTGTTTGTATCCTTGGCAGGCTGGTTGCCAAAGCCATACGTATGCGGACTCAATACGATTGCGGACTCTCCTTCTTTCACGAAAGATAATCCTCTCAATAAAGCTCCACCGTCATACCCGGTATTTAAACCCCAGGTAAGCTTCGCAACTCTGGTTTTATAGGTAGAGTCAACTACTTGATTACTTAAGTTACTGAGCGTAAAGTTAAACCGTAGCTGTTCACCCACCTGCGGTTGGCGACCAGTGGGGATGGCGTTATTAATCTGATAATAAATGCCCTCAGGCGTTTTCGTTGGCGTTAAGTTATTGGCAGTGATATATGATTGAATCTGACGATCATTTTCCTCTGCCTTTTCACTCATTTCATTATTAAGGCTTTTACAGCCCGCTAATAAACTTGCTCCTGCCAGTACTAAAGGGAGATAAAACTTCATTGCGACAAAATTTTTGTTAGTAAACGATGAAAGACACCAAAGCGGTGTCTTTCGGTTGGAAGATTCCTAAAAAGTTTCGTCAAAAAACCGAAATTCAGTGACTAAACCGGCAACTTACCTTTTTTGATATCAATCAATTCTACGTCAAATACGAGGATCGAGTTCGGAGGAATAGCTCCGGGAGAACCCTGTTCGCCATACCCTAAGGCCGAAGGAATCAGGATAGTACCTTTTTCGCCTTTTTTCATGTTTTGAACCGCTTCATCAAAACCGGGGATCATCTGACCAACACCTACGGGGAAAGTTAAGCCTTCTTTGTGGTTTTCATCAAAGATTTTACCACTCAGCAACTTACCTGCATAGAATACTTTCACCGTATCTCCTTTAGCAGGAACTACGCCCGTTCCGGGAGTGGTTACCGCATACTGAACACCTGAAGGTAACTTCACGGTATTCTTGAGATTATTTTTCGCCAGATAAGCCGCGATATCTGCTTCTTCTTTCTTCGGACGAGCCGTACGTTCGGCTTCTGCCCGCTTCTGGAAAGCTTCCTGCGTTTCGATTTTCAGCAGCTTAACCTGAAATTTAAAATCCGTTCCGGGTTTTGCAAATGGCGGAGGAGCCTGCATGCTTGCACCTCGGAAAAGTGAATCAACACTGATATAGAACGTAGCACTGTCGCCAGCGGCAAGCATTTTCATACCATCTTCAAAACTGCCTTTATAAGGGCCTTTCTGAGCCAGCATCACTAAGGGTTGACCTTCTTTTTGAGAATCACGGAGGATGGAGTCACCAGCTGTTTTCACAACCATGTTGAACGTCATTACTTCACCATCTTTCGCTACTTTACCTTTTTCATCGTGTTCGTGAAATTGGTATTTTACTCCATTTTCAGCGACGCTAACCTTAAATTGGTTACAGGACCACAGGGTGGTGGCAGCCAGAACCGGCAGCATCCAGAGTTTTTTTTGCATGAGAATTAATTCTATTTCAGAGTTTAAAAACAAAAGTACGGAATTGACGACAATGGAGAAAAAAAGCATCAACTCCGCCAGGGGCAGATTAGCTAGATCTCACGATCTAACTGATCTTTTATTTCAGGTAATAAAGAAACGAGACGAGTAACCGTTCCCTCTAGTGAATCCTGGCTACGTCCACCAGCGGCGTTTCGATGGCCACCACCATTAAAGTGTTTGCGAGCAAATTCATTAACAAACACATCTCCTACGGAACGGAACGACAGCTTCACTTCCCGGTCCCGTTCGATGAGTAACACGGCCATGACTACGTTTTCAATCGAAAGAATGTAGTTCACCACGCCTTCCGTATCGCCCGTTTGAGAATTAAAACGCTTGAGTTCTTCGTTCGTTAAAGCTACGTAAGCGGCTTTGTATTCAGGCAATACGATCAGCTTCTGCGATAAAACATATCCCAGAAACTGCATCCGAGTCAGGGAATTATTGTCGAAAATCAGACGGTGAATGCGGTTGGTATTCACGCCCAGTTCGATTAATTCAGCAGCCATACGGTGCACCGCTGGATTGGTACTGGGGTGACGAAACGACCCCGTATCAGTCATCAGACCGGCGTATAAACACTCGCCAATCCCAATGTCCAGCAGATCTTTCCCTTCCAGTTCGCCAATGATCTGATAAATCATTTGAGCCGTTGCCGCAGCAGTAGGTTCTGAAATGGCAATAACCGCAAAATCATCAGGATGGTAATGATGATCGATCATTATTTTAGGAGCCGTCGCATTACGAATTATTGGCTCCAGATCGTGCAGACGAGCTAGAGAGTTAAAATCCAGACAGAAAATAACATCCGCTGCTGCTACCGTCTGAGCGGCCAGTGCGGCATTCCGATGGCTGAATTCAATAACATCTTCATTACCCGACATCCAGGAAAGAAACCGCGGCGATTCGGATGGAGTAATTACTTTAACGGTATGCCCTTTCTTTTTCAGATAACCGGCCCATCCTAGCGAAGAGCCCAGGGCATCGGCATCGGGATTATAATGAGTGGTGATGACTACCCGTTGTGGCGTGTCGACCAATGTCTTTAAGGCCTGCAACGCATCCTGATTCATACTCAATTCGTTCATTTTTTAGTCGTAGTCTTTGCTGAAATCAGAAACAAGCCTGTTTCGAGCTTCCAAAGATTACTTTTCGTGAATCCCCATACCGTAGGAAAGAACCGGTTTGACCCACCAATTTTCTGTGAATCAAGTTATTACCAAACGTATGTTGCTAAGTCTTACGTCTATTGGGCGGGCAAAGTTATTGAAAAACAGTTCAAAAACCTTTGCATTTCTCTGTACGTTAGCCTTCTGGTAAAAATGTATCCCTAAATTGCGACCATAAAGGCAAAATTTAAGGCTAATACAGCCCGCTTTTATGACTCATTTCATCACCACTTTAAATTGAATTCTTTTAACCCTTCTACATAGTATGGCACAGAACCGCACATTTACGATGATTAAACCTGACGCAACAGCCGATGGCCACACGGGAGCAATCATCAAAATAATTGAAGAAGCTGGATTTCGTATTGTTGCTTTGAAAAAAACACTATTGACGAAAGAACTGGCGGGCAAGTTCTATGCCGTGCATGCCGAGCGTCCTTTCTACAATGATTTGTGTACGTATATGTCTTCTGGCCCTATCGTTCCCATCATTCTTGAAAAAGAGAACGCAGTTGCTGATTTCCGTACATTGATTGGAGCCACAAACCCTGCTAATGCGGCGGAAGGTACCATTCGTAAGTTGTTCGCAAAGTCGATGGAAGCGAATGCTATTCATGGTTCTGATTCAGACGAGAACGCAGAAATTGAGTCAAATTTCTTTTTTGCTCAAACCGAGCAGTACTAAGTAATTCCTTCGGAGTGGACGAGGTTTGAATTCATTTTCAAACCTCGTTTATTTTTTAACCTTACCTAAAGGCCAATGAGTGAGTTTTCTATCTATCTGCAGCTGGGTTTCGATCATATCACTGATCCCAATGGGTATGATCACATTATTTTCATCACGGCTCTTTGTGCCATTTATCAGTTAAAAGACTGGCGAAAAGTACTAATTCTGATTACTGCTTTTACGATAGGACACAGTATCACGCTGGCCTTGGCAACGCTGAATTATATCCAGTATCGAACCGAAGTTATTGAGTTTCTTATTCCCGTAACGATCCTGCTAACCGCTTTTACTAATATCTTCCAGAAATCACAACCTGAGAGTTTATTTACGGAAGACATCCCTCAAACCTCCGTACCCCGCTACTTCATGGCTTTGTTTTTTGGTTTGATTCACGGTATGGGTTTTTCGAATTACTTGAGAAGTCTTTTAGGAAAAGAAGCGTCTATTTTTAAACCCCTGCTCGCTTTTAACGTAGGCTTAGAATTGGGGCAGTTACTCATTGTCTTGATCATTCTGACCATTTCCTGGGTTCTGGTTTCTGTGTTGAAGGTAAAAAAACACGATTGGAAACTGGTGCTGTCGGGAGCAGTCGCTGGAATTGCCCTGATTCTAATTAAAGAGTCTGATTACTGGCAGGAATTAATGGGAAATACGCCTGAATAAACCGCTGGCATTAAGTAAATAAAAAGGGAACTGACTTTAGTCTTCAGTTCCCTTTTTATTTATCATTCATACATGTAGTAAAATGATGCTTCCATACACTTGTGCTAAGCTTGATCTATTAATAACCCCGATAATCAAGTACCGTTACGACGGTTTTCCATATAATCTTGATTTCCAAGCCTACTGTCCAGTTTTTTACGTAATACAGATCATACATCAGCTTATGACGGGCATCTTTTGCTCCAACTCCATAAGGATACATCACCTGAGCATACCCCGTAATCCCGGGTTTAATCAAATGCCGCGTTGAATAATGCGGGATCAGTTCTTCAAAACTATCCGTAAAAATACGGCGTTCAGGACGAGGCCCTACCAATGAAATTTCACCGCGAAATACGCTTAATAATTGCGGTAACTCATCAATACGCGTGGCCCGCATAAAGGCACCGTATCTAAAAACCCGCTTATCTTTTTTACTGGAAAACTGAGCTCCGGTAGCTTCCGCGTCTAAACGCATGGAACGGAACTTGATGCAGTAGAATTCTTTCTGATTTAACCCGACCCGACTCTGTCGGTAAAAAATAGGACCGGGAGACTCCTGAGCGATTTTGATTCGACTCACTAACCATAAAGGGCTGGAAATAGCGAGTAAAAGAGAAGATACCGACAAATCAATCACATTTTTGCAAATGTTCTGAAAGCGATTCTTCGAACGAAGCTGGCTCAACTTCGGGTTATACTCAGCATAAGACTCCGGAATGTAGACTTTCTTCAAATATTTTTCACAGAAATCATAAACGGTCGTAATCTTGATCGTCTTATTATTACTCGCCGCAAACTCGTAGATAATACGATAACGTTCGTCATATTCTGGATTAGCCACCAGATGGACATCCTCGTATTCATCAAAAAGAGGAGCAATAGATTCTTGAATTAAATAAGTTTCATCTACATGCCTGGGGATCAGTACTACTTCCTTATACTGAGACAACAGCCATTTCAAATCCTGCTTTTGCAAAAAGTAGTCATACCCTGTAAACAAAATAACCCTGCTTTTAGATGTATGCTTACTTTTGAGATGGTGTATAAACTGTTGATAGGTTGAATATAAACGTGTAGCCATAAATAAATTAATTTCGTCCCCTAAAAGGAAGTACTGATTTCAAATAATAGCTTAACATTTGAATAAAGGGAACTGTGTTACGAGGGATTGGTAGTGCTAATGTAGAAGACAACTATCAGACATCCAATGTATTTCTTAACAATTCTTAAAAAATTAATCATGAATACTAACCGAGAAACGGCAACCGAAAAAAATATAGAGAAAATATCGCAGAATATTACCATTGCCGTTCTTGGATTAGGGTATGTTGGACTTCCTCTCGCTATTGCTTTTTCAAGCAAATATAAAACTATAGGTTACGACATTAATAATTTGAGAATCAAACAGCTATCCGAAGGATATGACTATACGCAAGAGATCAGTACTGAACAGTTACACCAAGCCTCTTCTATTACGTATACTAATGACGTTAATGATATTAAATATGCAAATGTTTATATTATTGCCGTACCGACACCAGTAGACCATTCAAAACGCCCGGACCTCCAACATTTGTTAATATCTACGTCAGAAGTAGGAAAAATACTCAAAAAAAATGACATAATTATTTACGAATCTACGGTGTATCCAGGCTGTACAGAAGAAGACTGTATTCCTGTACTTGAGAAAGAAAGTAGGTTGTCATACAATCAGGATTTTTTCTGCGGATACTCGCCGGAACGCATCAACCCGGGTGACCCCTCCCGCCCCATCACGTCTATCAAAAAGGTAACTTCGGGATCCACCCCGGAAATTGCGGAATACATTGATCAACTTTACCAGAGCATTATCTCTGCAGGAACTTTCAAAGCCAGCTCCATTCGGGTAGCTGAAGCCAGCAAAGCCATAGAAAATGCTCAGCGGGACGTAAATATCTCGTTCATGAATGAGTTAGCTCTATTGTTTGACAAGCTTGATATCGATACGCATGAAGTGTTAGAAGCCGCATCAACCAAGTGGAATTTTCTGAATTTCAAACCCGGCCTGGTGGGTGGTCATTGCATTGGCGTAGATCCCTACTACCTGCTCCATAAAGCAGAAAGTGTAGGGTACCATCCGCAGGTTTTACTATCGGGTCGAAGAATTAATGATCAGATGGGAATTTATGTTGCCAACAAAGTCGTCAAACTGATGATTCGGAAAGGGCATAAGATAGAGGGTAGCCGTGCTCTTATTCTAGGGATTACATATAAAGAGAATTGCTCTGATATTCGAAATAGCAAAGTAATAGACGTAGTTCAGGAACTTGAAGAATTTGGCTTGCAGGTAGATGTCTGGGATCCCGTCGCATCAACCGAAAAAGTACGTGCAGAATTTGGGATAGAAATGATTTCTGAACCTACTCAGCATTACGATGCTATCGTATTAGCCGTAGCTCACCAGGCATTTCTCCTGATGAATTGGGACGTTATCTCTAATACTACCACTATTATTTACGATGTCAAATCAGTTCTTGATAAAAATATGGTAAGTGGACGGTTATGATCACTATAGTTTTAAACCCCATTTTTTAAAATACACAAAGGCACCTTCAATGTTATAATACATGAGTTTAAGGTTCTTATACGACCCTTTAGCAAAATGGTGAGTAATGGTAGCCTCTGGGTAATACACTGTTTTAGAATATTCAAGCGTACGGTAGGTTATATCAGCATCTTCCATATACATAAAAATACGTTCATCAAAGCCTCCTACCTGTTTCAACACCTCATTTCTAAAAAACATAAAACAGCCAGATAAATAAGGTACATTTTCTATGATCTGGTTATAATCGTGATCTCTATATTCGAATTTATCCATCTTTTTCTTAAATAATCGTCTTACTGCCTGAGGCATAAACCTACGTAAAATTAGAATAGAAATAGAAGGGGGCGTTTTGCACAAATATTGAATCTCTCCATTGGGATAAATCACCCGAGGCATTAAAAGTCCATATTGCTTATTCTTTGAAAGGAACGTGTATATTTTTTCTAATGTTCCTTGATTAAAATAAACATCAGGATTTAGTACTAAATGATATTCAGATTCACACTGGTGTGATAGTTCAATTCCTAGATTGTGGGCTCTACCAAAACCTAAGTTTTTATTATTGAAAATATATTGGATACGATGATCCGTTGCAAGAGATCTAAGAGTATCTGAGGGTGAATTATCTATTAAAAATAATTTAACGTTCAAAGATGTATTTAGAAAACTAGTTATAGCTTCCTTCAGAACTTCCAAATTATTATTATAAGTTACGATTGTAGCAGTTACTTGCATTCAATTATCTATTTTTCAAGTAGAAGGTCAAATAGCTCTTTCCAGCTAGTCGTAAAAGGATTGTTTATCAAAGGTTTTTGATTTCCTTGCCACACACTGACCTGATTTGTAATAGCTTTCTCCATGATATCCGCTAACTCTGTGGAAGAATTAGGGTTAAAAAACGCCACCTTGTCATACTCACCTATAGTTTCATGAGCATAATCAAGATCTGCGGCAATAATAGGTTTACTTAAAGCTTTACATTCAGTTAATGGTAAGCCCCAGGTTTCTAATCTAGATGGGAAAAGCAACATATCCACCTGTTGATATTCATCAAATAATTTCTCTCTGGATAACAATCCTATAAATGAAATATTTTCAACTCCTTCCGATAGCTGTAAGATGGATTGTGCATAAGTGTTCTCAGAACCTGATAAAGTAAACTTCACTTCAAATTTAGTAATGCTTCTGGAGTTCAATAACCTGACAGCTTCGACAATAACTTCATAGTTTTTAAATACCCGCGGAAACGCAGGGTATATAAAAGTCACTTTGCCCTCGCGTGTAGCCGAATCAGTAGTAGTAAAGCTATGATTAAGATCAGTAGGATACGCTACCACTATTTTATCAAGTTCCAATGCAAATTTTCTGGAAAATGATTCCCGTATCCATTGCTGCTGAACCACTACGTAACTATTATTTCTGATATTAAAGCTGTATAAATAAGAGTAAAACACTGAGAACAAAAAGTGTTTATAATCATACTTAACTTCTTTAAATGAAGGTTTATAGAAAATAGAAGGATTATGGCAATAAACTGCTTGCTTAGAAGTATGACTTAATAAAGGGGAAGTATCATGTAAAGAAAACCATAAATAAGGTTTTAATCTTTGAGACTCCTTTTTGAAAAAAACATATTCATAATATATTCGATGTAGCCAACTTTTCCTGGAAGAGGGCAACTCTATAAAATCAATCGTTGTATAATTTAAAAAGCAATCTTTTTTGTGTACATACGCGATTACCCTAAATTGTTCAGTAAAATGATTATCTAATGTTTGTAAGCATTCCTGGAGAATGGTCATTGGTCCACCTTCAAATATATTTATGGCCGAAATAATAATGACAGGTTTAGTTATTTCTCCCATTTTGAAGATGTTGGGTTAAACGTCTTTACTACTTTAGCTGGATTTCCAACCGCAATACTATGAGAAGGAATATCTTTACTCACCACTGAATTAGCTCCAATAATCGAACCTTCACCTATGGTAACTCCCGGTAAAATAGTCACTAGCTCACCAATCCATACATTCTTCCCAATGTGTACTTTATTACCAGTAACGGTTCTATTTTTAGGTATGGACCATGGATTACTATGGTCTTCGCTCCCTGAATAAATTCCATGATTATGATCGGTTATAAAAACTTTACTAGCAATAAGGACATGATCCTCGATAGTAATACCATGCACACAACCAATATGCACATAATCATTAATTTCTACATTCTCGCCAATTGTTAGTTTAGGTTCTTCAAAGCCTGTTATATGTTCACAGTCTAACCTCAAGCCAACACCTGAGGTAAATCCCTTTCCAATAAGTATTCTCTTTTTACCTTTGATATAAATAGGAAATCTTATGATACGAGCATTGGGATAAAAAAGTTTTGTCAATAGTAGATTATGGAATAGCCTTAATAAACCCCACAATGTATTTTCAGTCCAGATTTTATTTAAACCGCTCATAATTAATTTACCATATTTAATACCTTGTTCCAATGGCTATAAAATACACTGGGTGCAAATCTATTACCATCTTCTTTAGCTTCCTGACTATAGTTAATTCTTGAATCTTTACTTTCAATCAATTCAATTATACCTTGAGCTAACAGTTCATAATTTTCCGGTTCGACTAGTAAACCATCTATTTTATTACGAATAATCTGTCGGGGTCCCGTATCGCAATCAAAACTTACCATTGGCAATCCAAAACATTTAGCCTCAATCATTACCAGAGGTAATCCTTCGTAACGTGAAGACATTACAAAAATAGAAGCCTCTTTAAAATGAGTGATAACATTCAAAGTAGGAGCAACAAACTCTACAGATTTCTGTATATTAAGCCTCTGTGCTTGACTATATAGTTGTTCTTTCCATTCACCTTCACCAACGATTCTTAATTTCCAGTCAGGATAACATTTATTCACAAGAGCCCATGATTCAAGTAATAAATCGGTTCCCTTCTGCTTGGTTAGTCTTCCAACGTTCAGCACGTATTTAGATTCAGAATTGTAAGCATATCCAGTTACATCAATAGATACTGGATATGGTATAACAGATACATTCTTTGCGTAAAATTTACGTTGATATACTTCTTTGTCTTCTGCAGTTAAGACAACAATTCTTTCTGAAAACTTCGCTGCTAATAATTTAGAAATATAATTAATATAAAAGTTATGATACACTTTAGCATTAAAATGCTCCCATGAAATTATTTTGCACTTATTACCTAAAGTAGCTGGAATAGTTTCCAAGCTTAGATTTACGCCAATATTTATAATAACATCAGGCTTAATATCACTAAGAATAGATCTATATATTCTTATAGTCTGCAGATAATTCTTATATATATTAACATCCATTCTATCGTATATAGCATAAACCTTTATTTTACTATCTATTTGATAAAAACTTTTTTTTCCTCCTCTCTTTGACAATATGGTGACATTAACGCCATTATTCACTAAATAATTGCTTAAGGTTGCTGTAATGCGTTCCGTACCGCCTGTACCATTCAACGTATCTATATAGAAACAAACATTCATAAGTTACTTTTTTTTACAAGATTGTAATCAAAACTATAATAGGGAGATATGCTAAGAAGCTTATAAATAATTAGGGATAAAGTATAGGTTATGAGTAAAAAGAAAATTCTCCAAAACATATAATTGGAAAACATAATAATATCGTCTATTAATAAATGTGAAAAGAAAGCTCCTATAGCCATAATAAAGTAATAGATAAACTTGATTTTTTTAAAATTAATAATTTTATATATTTCTCTCATATAGCCTACGATGAAACCTATGATGAGTGAGTAAATAATAGCTCCATAGAATCCAAAGAAATGCAATGAAATATAATTATAGCGAGCATTAGCTCCGGTATTAGTTCCATTATCTCGCACATTATAATAATAATCGAAGACATCTACTCCAATAATTTCTGGTGGTTTTATACTGAAGCCCATATATTTCAGTACGGTTCCCCAACCTGGATAGAAGGCATAATGGATAAATGATTTCTCATTAATACTAGCTAGAACATTATCATTATATCCTAATAAAAAGATATCGCCACTAATTAAAACTCTTAGATAGAGAAGTCCTACTGCAGAATTAAAGTCCGTACCTGCCAGGATCATAATAATCATCACAGGAAAAGACACAAAAAGAATTAAATTAAAAATAGAAAGCTTAATTTGCTTGGCATCTCCTCTTAGAAAAGCCGGATATACTATAATAAAATACTGAAAAAATATACCAAATATTGCACTTTTAGAACCATTCGCCAGGGTTGCTATCGTTAAAAGAGAGACTGCTAGTATATTAATCCAATTCAAAGAGTTTTTCAATAGAAAGACTTTATAAAAGATAGTGAATCCTAAGATTAATCTATAAGAAGTCACAAAAGCCATCAATATACCGTGCCCTTCATAAATATTAACGTGATTAATCGTTTCGTCATTACTAAACAAGGCTAATCCTAATGATTTGATATTAATAGCTTCTGAAACTATATATATACCGCATACCAGGTTTGAAAAAATATCAAATAGTGATCTATCTTCAGCTATTACATCAACAGTATTTTCTTTGATTACTTTTATTTTAGGAACATACATAGATGTATATATCCCTATAAAAAAAGCAACTTCAGTGGTAATAAATGACCATTTATATTTAGCATCCAGGTAATCTTCATTATATAAAAAATACACACATACTGCACTACTTACCATATTTAATATAGAAAAAAACAAAGGGTCAAAAACGCCCCAGTATATCTTTCTGTACAAAAACAGGTAAGCAATGGTAATAATAATATGCACTAGTACATAGTAATTAAATTTATCAAGCAGTCGCAATGAAAATGAATAATGATCCATGTGTAGAACTATCTAAATTTAGCAATGGACTTTCTAAACTGAGCATATATCCTAGGGCCGATACCTAAGCACTTACCAATAATTATATTAATATCAGTAAAGTACATTTTATCATTACTAGTTGAACTAAAGCCGTTTTCATTATAGATAGTAATAATCTCATTCACATACACGAATCTCCTGGCATAATTTGCGTACAATTTTATATTATATATATGATCGGCAAAAATTGGATATTTTAATTCATATTTATACTTTTTATAAAAGCATTTAGGATAAAAAATAGCCTGATGCGATATATTTCCATAGGCTAAACGCCACTTATTAGTTTTACCATTATATATAATCTTTGACTGTTTTAAATATACATTTCCGTAGTATAAATTATCCTTATCGATACATACAGATACCATATTTTCTATAGTATTTGCATTATACAAAATATCGTCAGCTCCCAAAAAAAGTAACCAGTCTCCAGTAGCTAAACTTAATGCTTTATTCATAGCATCATATATCCCTTTATCTGGCTCACTTATGTAGTTAGCTAATTTATTTTTATATCTATTTATTATTTCGATGGTTCCATCCGTAGATAATCCATCGATGATTATGTATTCTATATATTGATAACTTTGCTCCAAAACACTAGCTATAGTAGCTTCAAGGGTTTCTACAGCGTTGTACACAACGGTAACTATAGTTATTTTTGAATGACTCATTCTAGTTCATTAATGAATTATTCATTAGTTCTTCTTCTATCAATAGATCTAATACTTTATAAAAATCCAGATCATAATTCCAACCTAAGACTTTAACAGACTCTGTATTATCTCCATAAATATCCAAGATATCGGTCGGCCTTATTAAATCTGAACTTATTCTAATATTGGACGTGTTTAAATTTAATTTATCAAAAACATATTCTACTATCGATCTTAGAGATATGCTTTTACCTGAACAGATAATATAATCTTTGGGCATATCTGTGTTCAGCATTAACCACATTGCTTCAACATATTTTGGAGCATACCCAAAATCCCTATTCACATCCAAATTACCTAAGTACATTAATAAAGACGAATCCTTTAACATCTTTACAGCTTGCGAAACTACTTTTTTTACGAAAAAATTATGTGATCGAAGATAGGATTCATGATTAAACAAGATCCCGCTACAGCAGTGCATTCCATAAGCCTCTCTATAATTGATCCCTGTCCAAAATCCTGATGCTTTAGATATGGCATAGGGACTTAAAGGGTGCATAGGCGTCGTTATCTTAATAGGGAGTTCTTTAACTACTCCATACATTTCACTACTGGAAGCCTGATAAAATTTTATATTCTTATTAAATAATCGTATTACCTCTAAAAAATTAAGAACGGAAGTTATATTAAACTTAAGCGTTTCAACAGGATACTCAAAAGACAACCCTACCGAACTTTGAGCCGCTAGATTGTAGATTTCATCTGGATTGTATTTTGACAATAATCTTAAAATAGAAGCCTGTTCCCACAAATCACATAGCTCCAGAGTTATCTGATCATGTATATTCAAATACTCTAACCCATGTAATCTTTGATTTAAATTTCTTACGATTCCAACAACTTTGTAATTTTTAGAAAGTAACAATTGTGCAAGGTATGCTCCATCCTGGCCAGAAATTCCTGTTATAACTGCAACTTTCATACTAATGATTTGTAAATTTTGACAGTTTGATTCACAGTACTTTCCCAGCTAAATCTTTTTGCCTGTTCTATTCCAAGTTTTTTGTATTTGTTTCGTAATTCTGAATCATCTAGAAACGTTTTCATTGCCTTATATATACTTTGGGAATCTTGGGGATTTATGTATAGTGCAGCATCTCCTGCCACCTCAGGCATGGAACTCGTGTTACTTAGTACGGTCGGGCAACCACAGTTGAATGCTTCCAGAGTCGGTATTCCAAATCCCTCATACTTACTTGGGAATACGAACATCAAGGCATTTGCGTATAGACCTGCTAATACACTATCATTGGTAATAGGTTTATAAAGGGTCTGTTGATCTATACCTATCTGTTTGAATAGCTCTAGTTCTGTAGGGGTAAAATTACCTCCACCCGCACAGATTACTTGTAAGTTTTTATCTACTCTGAGCAACTCAGAAACTGATTCTATAAATCCTGAAAAGTTTTTATATCCTCCACGATTTCCGACAAATAGTATATAAGATAATGTAGCTAAATGATCATCTGTCCCATTATCGTAGTTTAGTGAGCTAGCTAAGTAAGTAACTTCAATTTTACCTGGATCAACTTTATAATATTCTATAATATCATTTTTAGTTGATTCTGAAATGGCTATAACTTTAGATGCTCGTTCTAGTAATAGCTTATTATTATTAATCAGAGAATCTACGGCCGTTAAATACTCAGGATATTCATGTCCAAATTTTTCATGGATCAAATCATAAAAAGTAAGAACAAAGGGCTTTGTTAATATATGTTTTTTAATAAAATATGTATCGTAATACGTCGGATGAAATACATCAAACTGATTCTTCTTGACTCGATTTAAGCTATATCTTGTATTTAAAAAAGTTTGTATCCTTCCTTTACCTTTATATTTATAGAAGGGCATTTCCGTTGAATTATAAACACTCTTATCATCAGTAAATACATTTTCTGAATATTTAATAGTGTTCTCAACCTCATGTCCTATTCTTTTCAACCCATTTGATAATTCATAAAAATATCTGGAGATACCACCAAACTTTTGATTATTATAAATCTGATGATCAAAGAGAATCCTCATAGCTGATTATTTCAATTTAAAAATTCTTTAACTATACTTTTCAATCTACGGTATCTTAAAGACCAGATATTAGGGTTTGTGAACTGATTTTCTAAAGAATATTCTGTAGCCTCTTTACATTCAATAACAAACGCTGGATGTATTATTTCTGAGAGCCGCTCTAGCTTGATTTCATTGTGAACATAATCTACGCTTCGAGTATGAGTTGCTCTACTATCAAATCCAATATTTTCGATCAGGTTAAAATTAGGTAAGATGCAAAGTCCGTTATTAATCCAGATGCTATAAACCCATGGAAAAGCCCATGAATTTATTTCCTGTTTACAGACCTTTTCAAAGTTATCTATCCAGTATTTTCTATCTTTTTCCTTGAGAAAAAGATTATTGATAGCATTGGTTTCTCTAAACTCTGAGAACGTTTCCATTTCAGCATCATACAATTGCCAAGCTCTCCGCCAGCTAGCCCAGCCCCACACGTGACAGATCTTCGTAAAGTAATACGATCCGTCTCCCCGCTGTCTGCCATTCTGAAAGTTCACTCCCCCAATGTGCATAATCT
>CAJYHS010000227.1 GCA_913774715.1 uncultured Siphonobacter sp.
GCAAGCAGATGGAACTCGAAAATGGTCAGAATCCCGTGGAATTCCAGACCTCGGCTCTCAGCTCTGGACTCTATCTCATCCGACTGGAAAACGAAGCCAAAACTCAAGCTGTTAAAGTCGCTCTGCCCTAGTAAACTAAACATATCAACAAGCAAACGCCCCTCATTTTTCTTGAAATGAGGGGCGTTTGCTTGTTATACCCTTGCGAAGCTGGTGGTTATTTGCGATAGAACTATTTACTTTACTCAACACTTGGATAAAAACGTATGAATCATCTTTTTCCCGTCTTTTTGAAGTTAGAAAAACTAGATGTATTGCTAGTAGGGGGCGGAAATGTAGGGCTGGAAAAACTAAGTGCTATTTTAGTTAACAGTCCAGAATGTTCAGTAACGGTTGTGGCTACTTACATTCGAGAAGAACTTCGGGTACTGGCTCAAACCCATAGTAAAGTGCTGCTTCTGGAAAGACCTTTTCAGGAGGAGGATCTTGATGCAAAAGATATAGTCATTCTGGCGACGGATAGACCTGACCTGCACGTCTCGATTAAAGAAAAAACCCGCCAGCGTAGAATCCTGACCAACGTAGCCGACACCCCCGATTTATGTGATTTTTATCTGGGAAGCATCGTACAGAAAGGCGACCTGAAAATTGGAATTTCTACCAATGGAAAATCACCTACCTTAGCGAAGAGGCTTCGGGAACTACTCACTGAAGTTATTCCCAATGATATCCAGTCTCTATTGGATAATCTAGTTGTCATTCGGGACCGGATGAAAGGCGATTTTCAATCGAAAATAACGCAGCTTAATAAAATTACTGAAGGACTAGTGAACAACGATGATCCTTCGGCTCCCTGAATTAATTAACACGACCCGGTGTTGAAGAAACATGGAAGAGTTGATTGCCCAGGTTCAAAGCTGTACATTATGTGAGTCTTTTCTTCCCTACTACCCAAAACCGATCATTCAGGCCCACGCTGACGCCCGGATACTTATCATCGGTCAGGCTCCGGGAAAGAAAGCTCATGACTCTGGAATACCCTGGAACGATGCCAGTGGAAATCGATTGCGAAATTGGCTGGGTGTTGATTCGAGCACATTCTATGATCCTTCGGTAATGGCCATTATTCCCATGGGATTTTGTTATCCTGGTAAAGGCACTTCTGGCGATTTGCCTCCACGCCCGGAGTGTGCTCCCCATTGGCACTCAATGCTTTTGAATCAACTACCAAAGTTACAACTAACCCTACTCATTGGCCAGTATGCTCAACAGTATTACTTGCCTGGCAGTTACAAAACCCTGACTGAGCAAGTTCGAACGCCAGAGTTATACCTACCGAAATTCTGGCCTTTACCTCATCCTTCACCCAGAAATCAATTCTGGCTTCGAAAAAATCCTTGGTTTGAGCAGGCTATCGTTCCTGAATTAAAGACTACTATTCATCGAATTATTCACTACTAAAAGAGCCTGATTGTCTTGACAATCAGGCTCTTTTAGTAGTGAAGTTCTTATAATTCCACCCGTTTGGGAAAAATGTCTTTCAAACGCCCATCGTGGGTAACTACGACCAAACTTGCTCCTAGCTGAGCCGATTGCTTTTTTAGTAACTCCACTACGAGGTAACAATTCTCATCATCCAAACTAGAAGTTGGTTCGTCGGCTAAAATTACCTGAGGCTCGTTCATCAGTGCCCTAGCGATACCCACCCGCTGCAATTCACCTAGACTCAACTGATTGGTTTTCTTCGACAAATGTTCGGCAAAACCTAAACGCTCTGCCAGCTCTTTGGCTTTGGCAGGATTACTTTTTTCGCCCGCTAGATAGTTAGCTAATAATAAGTTATCCAGAACGGAAAGGGAACGAACGAAGTGAGGACGCTGATAGATCAGCCCCACGTGTTTAGCCCGAAACGTAGCGGCTTCAGAAGCTGACAAATTTGAAATATTCTGATTTCCAATACGAATTTGTCCTCCCTCGGGTGACAATAGTAACGCCAGCAAGTGAAGAAGGGTAGTTTTGCCTCGGCCTGAGCGTCCCAGAATTAATAGAGTATCCTGGTCGGGACAATTAATATCCGGAAAGCTGAATTGCTTGGATGGACTATAGGCAAAAGTCAAATTCTGCGTCTGAATCATAGCTATTCTTCTTTAAAAAACTTCCCGAAAGTCCGAGAACTTTCGGGAAGTAACAAGAATTAGCTTAAGACTTTTTCTCCTCAACTGCAATTCTTACCAGTTCTACGGTATTTTTCACCTTGGTTTTGCGAAGCATATTTGCCCGGTGGTTGGTTACGGTACGAATACTCAGTCCTAATTTATCCGCGATCTCGCGGCTATTCAGACCTTCAGCAATCATCGTCAGAATTTGTCTTTCTTTCCGTGAAAGCTTACTCAATGGAGTATCATCATTCCCTCGGCTGGATGCTCTTCCTCGGCTTCTACCTAACAACGCATCAACAAATACAGATGAAATCGTGGGTGGAAAATATTTATCTCCTTGAGAAACCTTCTGCAAAGCCAGCATAATTTCATCCTTATCGGTGTCTTTAAGAAGATACCCGGACGCTCCGCTTTCTACTGATTTCAAGATGTAATCTTGATTATTATGCATGCTAAACATCAGAGATTTTACCATTGAATATTGCTGAGCTATGGCTTTCGCAGCTTCAATACCAGATATTTTGGGCATACTAATATCCAGAATAACGACATCGGGTTTGGTTTCGGAAATTTTATCTAAAACTTCCTGCCCATCAGATGCTTCTCCAACAATTTCAACTGAATCTTCATCTGCTAGAAGCATAATTAAGCCTTTCCGAACTACCGTATGATCGTCTGCTACAAGTACCCTTATTTTTGCCATTAGTTTAATTTACGGTTATATGGAACGAACACCTTAGTTGTCTCGTGGGTGGACTGATTGTGGATTATACCCCAAAGTAACAAAAGAGTTTACTCTGAATAGTATTATCTACTTTTTTTATTTCAAAATAGTTAGAAATTAAGCATTTAACCTGATACTAATTTCAGTGCCTTTGTCTTTTATAGATTTAATTTCCAGAGCTGCTCCTATAGATTCAGCTCTTAGTTTCAGATTACTCAAACCAGAATGAACGAATTTCTTTTCTTGCAATTTATCGGGATTGAAACCAATGCCGTCATCTAGTATACGTAAAACAATTTTTCCAGCATTTTCCGTAAGAACAATGTCAATTCTACCTGCCTTCGCATATTTTAAACTATTATTTATTGTCTCCTGAACCATGCGGTAAAGATTTATCTCAATTAATGAAGACAACCGCTGCGACCATTCTCCCGATTCAAATCTGACAGTTATACCACTAATTTTCGTACTTTTTTCGCTTAGTAAACGTAAAGCCGGTACTAATCCGAAGTCCGTTAAAACACTAGGCATCAAGTCGAACGAAACCTGACGAACAGTTTCAATAGTTTCTGAAACTAGTTCTTTAAGCAACACATAACTACTCTTTTCTTTTTCATTAAAATGAGCGTTCTGTAATAGCTCTATTTGTAGGCGTATTCCTGTTAATAATTGGCCCACGCCATCGTGAAGTTCTTGAGCCAATCTTTTTCTTTCTTCCTCCTGTCCTTCCAGTAAAGCATCATTCCGAATACGTGAACCTGGTAGACTGGCTTTTTCTTTCATAATCTGTATCGTAGGTATTAGAAAAATTTATTAAATAATCCCACTTAATATCATTACTCAGTATAACTAACCCTCTTAGGTTTTCTGAAATTATTACTTAAAATTATTAAGCTCACTTTGATATTTTCAATCTAATGTTCAAAGTGAAGATTTTATCCTAATATTCTCAAAAATCGTTTTCCGTAAAAAAGTACTTACGCACCTTAAATATATTTAGCAATATTATTAACATTTTAATGAATATCTACAAAGTATTAAATTTTATAGATAAACGGCAACAATAATCCTACTGCCTTTCTTTTTGTGTGGATTAACATATGATAAAAACAAAATCCCGTTAAGTACTGTATCTCTTTTTTTGCAACTTTGTAGCATGAACGTAATCAAGATTTCACTGGCTAATTTGCGGGACAAACCGCTAAGTACGTTTCTGAGTACTCTTCTGATGGCCCTCGGCGTAGGCCTGATTTCTTTACTTCTTCTGATTAGTCAGCAATTAGAAGATAAATTCACCCGTAACCTAAAAGGCATCGACTTAGTAGTGGGTGCAAAGGGCAGCCCACTTCAGATTATTCTTTCTTCTATTTATCAGATTGATTCACCGACGGGTAACATTCCCCTTTCGGATGCTATGATGCTGGGCCGTAACCCCATGGTTAAGGAAGCCATTCCTCTGGCTATGGGTGATAACTACAAACTCTTCCGAATTGTTGGAACGGATTCCTCCTATTTTTCACATTTTGAAGCAAGTCTTACCGAAGGGCGTCTATTTCAGAAGCCCTTGGAAGCCGTGATTGGATCAAAGGTAGCTCGCCAAACAGGCCTAAAGCTGGGCGATACGTTTGCGGGTGCTCATGGTTTTGATGAAGAAGGACACGTCCACGGGGATGCCAAATATAAAGTAGTTGGCATTGCGGCTCCTAATAATTCGGTGGTTGATAATATTATTCTGACTCCTTATGAAAGTATCTGGAAAGTGCATGAAGGTCAGGAAGGTAGCCAGGGTAACGAAGTGATCAGTGAGATGATTAGCAGCCCAAGTAGCGATTCAACAACCAGCGATGAGCCTAGTCAAGAAATCACGTCGTTACTGATCAAATTCCGTAATCCGATGGGTAATGTGATTCTTCCCCGAATCATCAATGAAAACAGTAAACTTCAGGCGGCTTCGCCAGCGTTGGAAATTACTCGAATGCTGGATCTACTCGGCGTCGGCGTAGATACGATTCGCTGGATGGCTCTGGTGATTATTGTGATTGCGGGTATCAGCGTTTTCGTGTCTTTATACAACTCTCTGAAGGAACGAAAATACGAGATGGCCCTGATGCTGGCTATGGGTGCTACCCGAAGCAAGTTATTCCTGATGCTATTATTGGAAGGTATGATTATTAGCATCTTAGGCTATGTTTTTGGCATTATCATGAGCCGCGTAGGACTAGCGGTCCTTTCTGCCGGAGCCGATCAAAGCTTCCATTATAGTTTTGAAGTATTGGCTATTTCGCCGCTGGAAGGTATTCTGTTAGGAGGAGTTCTGGTACTCGGATTATTAGCGGCCGCCCTACCTTCATTAAACGTTTACCGACTGAATTTGTCAAGAACACTAGCCGAGGAGTAGCTTTTTGCAGTTCCTGTTGCAACAGTGTTGAAAAATTTATTCTTTCGGGTAACTTTGTTTGAAGATTTTACGTTACGAGTCAAGAAGCTGAAAACCATTTCCATATCATGAATATTTTAAAGATTTTCTCTCTATTTGTCGCTGTCGGACTCTTCGTAGCGGCAACTACCGATAAGACGGTTGCCCCTGCAGCGGATCCTTCAAAGATTACCTGGGATAATCTCAAGGACGTGAAGTTTCAGAAAAAGTGGTATCCCGAAGAGAAAATGTATATTCTCTATCCCAACTTCGGCCCTGGCGTACAAAAGCTGAGTAACAAAGAAGTCATCATCAAGGGATACCTCGTTCCAGTAGATATTACTTCGAATACCTTTGTACTTTCGGCTTATCCAAACTCGATGTGCTTTTTCTGCACAGGTACGGGTCCCGAAACGATTATGGCTCTGAAAATGAAGAAAAACCGTCGTTTCAAAGTGGATGAAGTGCAGACGTTTAAAGGAACATTAAAGCTGAATGCCAGCGACATTTACGAGCTTAACTATATTCTGGACAACGCCGAGATTTATCAGGGCGAATAATCCAATGCATTCCTTAGTATCTTTACCCCACCTCCTTCGGTGGGGTTTTCTTTTGGTCATAACTCAGGATTTATGAAGTTTTTACGCATCATTACCAAAGTTTCGCTCGCTCTCATTATACTGATTTTAATACTTCTCTTGGCTACGTTAACCACGGTTGACGAAACTCCCTATACGCAGACCGAGGCTTACCAGCAAACGCAGAAATCACTCGAGCAGGTTGATCAGCAATTGGCTCTGCAACGGCAGGATTCGAGTACTCAGCCAAAGTCAATGCAGGTAGGCTGGGCAAAAACTAACATTACTCTTGATCATGCCACGCCGTTAGCAGGGTATGGCAATCGGCGGGGAAAAGTTTCGACGGGCGTTCGTGATTCGCTTTGGGTGCGGGCCTTTGTTTTTGACAATGGCACTTCCCGCATGGCGATGATTGCTTCAGATTTGTTAATCATTCCTCCCACTATCGTTGCCGCCGTAAAAGCGAACTGGCCCCAAAATCTGGGTTTTCACGCTGATCACATTTACTACGGGGCCATTCATAGTCACAATAGCGAAGGCGGCTGGCAGGAAGGTGTAGGGAGCGAATTAATTGCCGGAAAATACGATCCAGAGGTAGTGCAGTTTATTGCCAAACAGATCATTACGGCCATTACCAATGCAACTCAGGGTCTGTCCCCTACCGAGATTGGCTATGCTCAGATCAACGAACCTACCCGGATTGAGAACCGGCTGGTAGGTAAAGAAGGCACAGTCGATCCTTTCATTCGTTTGATGAAACTGAAAAAACAAACGGGCGAAACGGCTTTACTGGTAACCTATGCAGCACACGCAACGCTTCTAAATGGGGATAACATGGTCGTTTCGCGGGATTATCCAGGTGTACTCGTCGATTCTCTGGAAAAAAATACAGTCAACTTCGCAGCATATATGGCGGGAGCGGTCGGTTCTATGCGACCCGTAGCTGAAGGGAAAGACGACGACGCAGAGCTGAATAACCAGGCATTGGCTCTTCATCATGATATTCAGAAAGAATACAATGCCATCGTTACCAAACCTGAACAAACGCTGGAGTTTGTGACTGTCCCGGTGAGCTTACGGAAACCCCAGCTTCAGATTGCTAAAGGCTGGAAAGTGCGACAATGGGCCTGGGATATGCTTTTCGGACTGGCAGATGCTGATATTAAAGCCCTGCGAGTAGGTAATATCGCCTTTTTAGGAATGCCCTGTGATTTCTCAGGTGAACTGGTTCCCGAACTTGAATCCGCCGGATTAACTAAAAATCTTCACGTGGTCGTTACCAGTTTTAATGGTAACTACATCGGTTACGTAACCCCTGACCAATATTGGACTCGTGACACCTACGAAAGCGTAGCCATGAATTGGTTCGGTCCTAATACCGGCAGTTACTTCGTAGAAACGGGTCGAAAAATTTTAAATAAACTGTGATTTAGTATAAAATAAAGGAAGCCATGAGGTAATATTCCTATATTAATTAGAATAATTCTAAAATAGCTTGATTTTTTGGTGGAGTAGGCAAAAATGCGATTTTTGTAAGTAAAGAAAGTACAATTCTAATATCATGTTCGTTAACTAACATGATGTATTAACCTCGTATTTAATTTACTTATGTTATTGGCTTCCCTACCCTCAGACTTCGCACCGGTTTTGGTGCAATTCCTCGCTGCAGCCGGTTTTATTGGCATGACGATGGTAGCTACGCACCTCCTGACGGGGCGTCGGAAGACTACCAGTACGGCTCGAAAAGAAGATCCTTGGGAGTGCGGTATACCGGTTTATGGTGATGCCCGTACTCCTATTTCTGTAAAATATTTTCTTACCGCCATTCTCTTTGTTCTTTTTGATGTAGAGATCATTTTCATGTATCCGTGGGCAGTGAATTTCCTCAAATTCAAATCCCAGGGATTGGGCATGCTGGTATTTGGGGAGATGATCGTATTCATGCTGTTACTCCTGGCGGGTTTTTATTACGTAATCAAAAAAGGGGTATTAAAGTGGGATCAGGACTAACCCGGCATCCCTGACGTACTTTAATCCACATTGAAAATCATGAGCGAAAGACCGAATAATATTAAACTGGTGGATGCTCCTGACGGCTACGGCGGATCGGGTTTTTTTGCCACCTCTTTTGAAAAAGTAATTGCCCTGGCCCGTAGTAACTCACTCTGGCCGCTTCCCTTTGCTACTTCCTGCTGCGGAATCGAGTTCATGGCAACGATGGGAGCGACGTACGATCTGGCCCGTTTCGGTTCAGAACGTCCCAGTTTTTCACCCCGTCAGTCGGATATGCTACTGGTGATGGGTACCATCGCCAAGAAAATGGCTCCTATTGTTCGGCAAACGTACATTCAGATGGCTGAGCCTCGCTGGGTCATTGCGGTAGGAGCCTGTGCTTCTTCCGGCGGCATTTTTGATACCTATTCCGTACTTCAGGGTATTGACCGGGTGGTTCCCGTGGACGTATACGTGCCGGGTTGCCCGCCCCGCCCCGAGCAGATTCTGGATGGCGTGATGCAGCTACAGGAAATCGTGAAAAACGAGCCCCTGCGTCGAAGGGATTCACCTGAATACCAGGAGTTGCTGGAATCTTACGGAATTATCAAGTAAACGAAAGGCAGGAATCCTTTCCTCTTTCTTTCATCCTTTTTGATATGCTGACTAATCAGGAAATAGCCGACGATCTGCTTTCGCAGTTTGGAGATAAGATTGCTGGATTTGAAGAGCACCACGAAATCATGAGTGTCTTTACCACAGTAGAGACGGCCAAACCCATGATTGAGTATCTTTATAAACACCCGACCTTTCAGTTTCAGTACCTGACGGATTTGGCGGGCATTCATTACCCCGATAACAAGGGCGGCGAATTAAGTGTGGTGTATCACGTTCATAGCTGGACGAATAACCACCGCCTGATGGTTCGGATCTTCGTTCCTATCGATGCTCCTAACGTACCAACCCTCGTTGACGTGTATAAATCAGCTAACTGGATGGAACGCGAAGCCTATGATTTCTTTGGAATCAATTTCGTGGGTCACCCTAACCTGATTCGGATTTTGAACATTGAGGAAATGGATTATTTCCCGATGCGTAAAGAATACCCGCTGGAAGATGCTACCCGGCAGGATAAAATCGATGCCCTTTTCGGCAGATAATGTTCAGAGACAGATGAGCGAAGATATCACCACTCAAAATACGCTTACCCAACGTAACCAGACGGCTGTGATGGGACCTCAGGTCGGTAACCTGGCCCTGAAAGGCGGAGTACCCATTGTTTCGGAAGATGGTCGCGAATTAACGACGCTGAACCTAGGCCCGACGCACCCCTCTACCCACGGAATTTTCCAGAACATCCTGACCATGGATGGAGAAAAGATCGTTTCGGGCGTGCCCACGATTGGGTATATCCACCGGGCTTTTGAAAAAATTGCCGAACGCCGTCCGCTGTATCAGATCACCACGCTGACGGACCGGATGAATTACTGCTCCAGCCCGATTAACAACATGGGCTGGCACATGACGGTTGAGAAATTACTCGGCATTGAAGTACCCAAACGGGCTCAGTACATCCGGGTAATTATGATGGAACTCGCCCGTATTTCTGACCACCTGATCTGTAACTCCATTCTGGGCGTAGATTCCGGGGCCTTTACGGGTTTCCTTTACGTCATGCAGAAACGCGAGGAGATTTACGAGATCTACGAAGAAATGTGCGGAGCCCGTCTGACCACGAACATGGGCCGTTTCGGCGGTATGGAACGTGATCTTTCGAAAGAAGCTATTCGCAAAATCCGGGAGTTTATAAAGTCCTTCCCTCCGGTTATGCAGGAGTTTGAAAAAATGCTGAACCGGAACCGGATTTTCATTGATCGTACCGTAGGCGTTGGTCCTGTTTCGCAGGAAATGGCTTTGCAATACGGCTTCAGTGGCCCCAATCTTCGGGCTGCCGGTATTGATTATGACGTTCGGGTCATGAACCCCTACTCTTCGTATCAGGATTTTGAGTTTGATATTCCCGTAGGTTATACCGGCGATACATATGACCGTTTCATGGTGCGTAACGGTGAAATCTGGGAGAGCTTCAAAATTATACAACAGGCCGTTGAGAATTTACCCGAAGGCCCCTTCCACGCTGATGCTCCCGAGTTTTACTTACCTCCCAAGCAGGAAGTATATCGAAACATGGAAGCCCTCATTTATCACTTCAAAATTGTGATGGGTGAAATCCCGATTCCGGTCGGCGAGGTATACCATGCGGTAGAAGGCGGTAATGGTGAGTTAGGTTTTCACCTGATTTCGGACGGCGGCCGTAGCCCGTATCGACTGAAAATGAGACGTCCCTGTTTCATTTTTTATCAGGCCTACCCAGAGATGTGTAAGGGAGTAACCCTTTCCGATGCCATTATCATCATGAGTAGTATGAACGTTATTGCTGGTGAATTAGACGCGTAAGATTATGATTGAAACCTCCGATAAACCTCGCATAGAATTTACCCCCGAGCGTCTGGAACGGGCGAAGGAAATACTTACGCATTACCCTGAAGGTCGTCAGAAATCGGCCTTACTTCCCCTACTCCATTTGTTACAGGAGCAAGAAGGCTGGACACCCACTGAGGGCATGGACTACATCGCTGAATTTCTGGGTATTCAACCCATTGAAGTATACGAAGTAGCCACGTTTTATACCATGTATCACCTCGAACCTGTCGGTAAGCACGTCATTGAATACTGCCGGACGGGTCCTTGCATGATTATGGGAGGTGAAGAAGTCTACGCTCACCTCAAACAGAAAATTGGTGCTCAGGATGGCGAAACTTCAGCGGATCAACTTTTCACCATTAAGCCCGTCGAATGTTTGGCGGCTTGCGGCTGGGGCCCCTGCTTTCAGATTCGTGAAAAATATTACACGCACCTGACCATCGAAAAAGTAGACGAAATCATTGATGAACTCAGAAAGTAGTTTTCAGTCTTCAGTTGTCTGTTTTCAGTGCATACTGCTATAACTAACAACTGAAAACCGAAAACTGGAAACTATGAAATATGACTACCGAGCGTCCTAAAATACTTACGGATAAAACCCATATTCCGGGAATTGAGACCTTTGACGTCTACCGCAAAAACGGTGGGTATTCCGCTGTGGAGAAAGCCCTGAAAACCATGACCCCCGACGAAGTGGTGGAAGAGGTGAAAAAATCGGGCGTTCGCGGTCGTGGAGGAGCAGGGTTCCCGATGGGGATGAAGTGGTCATTCCTGGCCAAACCCGAAGGCGTTCCCCGTTACCTGGTTTGTAACGGCGACGAATCCGAGCCCGGCACGTTCAAGGATCACTGGTTGATGAAAACCATTCCTCACTTGTTAATTGAAGGAATGATCGTTTCCAGTTATGCCTTGGGTGCCAATACGAGTTACATCTACGTTCGTGGGGAGTTAATGTACGTAGTTCGTATTTTAGAAAAAGCCATTGCGGAAGCAAAAGCAGCCGGTTTTCTGGGTAAAAATATTCTGGGTTCCGGGTATGATCTGGAGTTGTACGTACAACCCGGCGGCGGAGCGTATATCTGTGGCGAAGAAACCGCTTTACTGGAATCGCTGGAGGGCAAACGTGGTAATCCTCGTAACAAGCCTCCTTTCCCTGCTGTCAAGGGTCTATACCAATGCCCAACGGTAGTGAATAACGTAGAATCCATTGCAACGACTTCTTGGATTGTTAATAACGGCGGCGATGCGTATGCGGCTATCGGTATTGGCCGATCGACTGGAACGAAACTAATTTCGGCATCCGGTCACCTGAAAAAGCCGGGCGTTTATGAAATTCCTTTGGGCTTACCCGTTCAGGAATTTATCTACTCGGACGAATGGTGTGGCGGCATTCGGGATGGTCATCATTTGAAAGCCGTCGTAGCCGGAGGTTCTTCGGTCCCTATTCTTCCAGCGGCGATGTTACTAAAAACGGCCAACGGCGAAGATCGACTCATGTCTTATGAATCGCTTTCAGACGGCGGGTTTGCCACCGGCACCATGATGGGTTCGGGCGGATTCATTGCCATGGACGAAACGGCCTGCGTCGTAAAAAATACCTGGAATTTCTCCCGCTTCTATCACCATGAATCCTGCGGACAATGTTCTCCCTGCCGTGAAGGAACGGGCTGGATGGAGAAAGTATTACATCGCATCGAACACGGTCACGGCTCCATGCACGACATTGACTTACTGGTTGACGTCGCTAAAAAAATAGAAGGAAATACCATTTGTCCTTTAGGCGATGCGGCAGCCTGGCCAGTAGCCTCGGCGATTCGCCATTTCCGGGATGAGTTCGAATGGCACATTACCCATCCACAGGAAGCCACTCGCCCCGGAGCCATCTTTAAAGGACACATGGAACTGGTTTAATGAGTGAATTTTGAATGATAGAATGATTGAATAACTCATTCTATCTCAATCTAATAATGATGAATACATAGAACGTGATTGTCTATTTGAATTCACTCCTTCTATCATTCACTCATTCAAAATTGTAATAGCGATGAAAGTTACGATTGATAATATTACGATTGAGGTTGAACCTGGAACTACCATTCTTCAGGCGGCTCGTAAAATTGGCCCGGAAGTAGCCCCACCTGCCATGTGTTATTACGAGCCCTTGAAAGCTTCGGGTGGTAAATGCCGTGCCTGTCTGGTAAAGGTCACGGCGGGTTCTGAGAAAGACCCTCGTCCGATGCCTAAGCTGGTTCCCTCCTGCATCACGCAGGTTCAGGATGGCATGATCGTTGAAAATACGGTTAACGAACAGGTGCTGGAGACCCGTAAAGGAATTGTTGAGTTCCTGTTGCTTAACCACCCGCTCGATTGCCCCATTTGCGATCAGGCGGGCGAATGCCATTTGCAGGATTTTTCCTTCCAGCATGGGGTACAGCAAACCCGTTACGAAGAGGAACGCCGCACGTTCGAAAAACAGGATCTAGGTCCGAATATTCAGTTACACATGACCCGGTGCATCCTTTGTTACCGTTGTGTGTTTACGGCCGATCAGATTACGGGCAAACGCGTTCATGGCGTACTAAACCGGGGCGATCACGCGGAGATTTCGACCTACATTGAGAAAGCCATTGATAATGATTTTTCAGGGAATGTCATTGACGTTTGTCCGGTAGGTGCCTTAACCGATAAAACATATCGTTTCAAAAACCGGGTCTGGTTTACGAAGCCTGTAGATGCTCACTGCGATTGCGAGAAATGTTCGGGTAAAGTCACGCTCTGGTATCGCGGCGATGAAGTAATCCGGGTAACGGCTCGTAAAAATCAGTGGGGTGAAGTATTGGAATTCATCTGCAATACCTGTCGTTTTGAGCGTAAAAATACTTCCGACTGGACCATTGAAGGTCCTACCAAAGTAGCCCGGCATTCGGTGATTTCGGCGAATAAATACGGAGCCAACAAAATTGTTCCCGAGTTTGCCCGCCGACTGGCCGCTTCGCAGTATAAAGACGTACACGAAGGCAGAGATACGTCTCAATTAAACATCAAACAGTTACCCGAAGAACGGTTCAAGCAACTCATTCCACCCGCGGGAGAATCAGCCGTAGCAGGCATCCGTTCAATCCAAAACTGGGCGGAGGATAAGTAATAACGTTTTGAGTTTAGGGTTTTGAGTTCAGGTTAGAGCAAACTCAAAACCCTAAACCCCAAACTCAGAACATAAAAAAGATGGACATATTCTGGATTAAAGCAATTATTGTTCTGGTCATCTTTGGGCTTTCGCTCGTGGTGGCGATGTATTCTACCTGGGCCGAACGGAAAGTAGCCGGGTATATGCAGGATCGACCCGGACCGAACCGGGCTGGTTGGGGTGGTTTATTACAACCCTTGGCCGATGCCGGAAAAATGTTTTTCAAAGAAGACTTCATTCCCGCTCAGGCCAATAAATGGCTTTTCATCGCTGGGCCCTGTCTGGCCATGCTTACGGCTTTATTATCCTCTGCCGTAGTTCCCTTTGGCGATACTATCATCGTGGGTTCGGACGAAGTGCAGGTTCAGGGCATTGAGGTCAATATTGGGATTCTCTGGGTTTTTGGAATTGTTTCGCTGGGCGTTTACGGCGTAATGGTCGGAGGCTGGGCATCCAATAACAAATTCTCCCTGCTTGGAGCCATTCGTGCGGCTTCTCAAAATATTAGCTACGAGTTAGCCATGGGGTTATCCCTCATTGCGGTCATTATGATGACGGGCAGTCTGTCGGTGCGGGACATTATCAATACCCAGCACGGTGGTTCCTGGAACTTGTTGTATCAGCCCTTAGGCTTCATCATTTTCCTGACCTGTGCCTTTGCGGAATGTAACCGTACGCCCTTCGACTTACCCGAATGCGAGGCCGAATTGATTGGTGGTTATCACACTGAATATTCGTCGATGAAGCTGGGGTTCTATCTTTTCGCCGAATACATCAACATGTTCGTATCCTCCTGCGTAGTTTCAGCTCTCTATTTTGGTGGATTTAATTATCCCTTCATGGATAAAGTAGCGGAAGCTTTAGGTACTGATGCCACCGGACATAACATTGCCACGGCCATTGGTTTTGGCGTGTTCTTTGCCAAAGCTCTGTTCTTCGTTTTCTTCTTCATGTGGGTTCGCTGGACCCTGCCCCGTTTCCGTTACGATCAGTTAATGAATCTGGGCTGGAAGAGTTTGATTCCCTTAGCGATTCTAAACATCGTTGTTACCGGCATTGGGCTTATGTTCGAAATCCGCTGGTTTAGCTGGGTAGCCGTTATTTTAATTGTTGGCGTAGCCCTTGTTCAGGCTGCCATGAAACCCAAAGCCGCCCGAGGCATCCTCGAAGCCGCTCCCGTAAGATAAGATGAGTTTAGCGTTTTGGGTTTAGGGTTTTAAGTTTTGTACTCTGAAATCCAACTCAAAACCCTAAACTCCAAACTCAAAACTCCAATGCAATTAACCAATAGATCCAAAAAAATTGACAAGAGCGAGATGTCGCTGGCGGAGCGGATGTATCTTCCGGCCATTGCCAGCGGGATGGCGATTACGCTCAAGCACTTTTTCAAGAAAAAACCGACGATTAACTACCCCGAGCAAAAGCGTTACCTGGGCCCCGTTTTTCGCGGACATCATATTCTGAAAAAAGATGAAGCCGGTCGGGAACGCTGTACGGCCTGCGGACTTTGTGCCGTAGCCTGCCCCGCCGAAGCTATTTCGATGGTAGCAGCCGAACGTCAATCGGGTGAAGAGCATCTGTATCGGGAGGAGAAATATGCCGCGGTTTATGAGATTAATATGTTGCGTTGTATCTTCTGCGGTTTATGCGAAGAAGCTTGCCCTAAACAGGCTATTTACCTTCGCCATGACGAATTTGTTCCCGTTTTCATGTCGCGTGACGAGGTGATTTACGGCAAAAACAAGCTCGTTGAAAATATGGATAAACGTTACCTTCGGGAAGGCTGGAAGTAATCACTGAAAACCTTCTTTTTTCAAAATTGACCTTTATTAGTTTATGCCTATTACTGCCGATATAACCTGGTATATTCTGACGGCTCTGACGCTAATCTCCGCATTAGCAGTCATTCTGGTCAGAAATCCGATGTATAGCGTTCTCTCGCTGGTACTTACGTTTTTCCTGCTTTCCTTTCATTATTTTCTGCTCAATGCTCAGTTTCTGGCAGTAGTAAATATGATTGTTTACGCCGGAGCCATCATGGTCTTATTTCTTTTCGTAGTCATGTTCCTAAATCTGCGGAATTATGAAGAAGAAACGAAAAATACCTTCACCAAAATTGGAGCTTTCATTGTAGGCTTCGCCATTTTGGGGGCCATTATCGCCTCCATCCGTCGCCTCCAATATCCCATGCCGCCGAGCGACCAGTTTAATGTCAAGACGGGTTATGTAGAAACGCTCGGAGAAATGCTTTTCAGGGATTATCTGCTTCCTTTTGAATTAGTTACCGTCCTGTTTTTCATTGCTATGGTCGGGGCGATTATCATTGGAAAGCGTGAAAAAGGAGAACGTCACTTCTAGTTTTCTGCGACATAAATCATTACCAAACCCCGTATCCACTCAGGTCTGCGGGGTTTTTCTTTTATTGCTCGTTCCTTTTTCGGTTTTTTGCGATTCG
>CAJYHS010000228.1 GCA_913774715.1 uncultured Siphonobacter sp.
ATAAAATTATCGTGATGGAAGATGATCTCCTCTGCACTCGGGACTACCTGCGATTCATGAACGAATCGCTGCATTATTACAGGAATAATAATGGGATAGAGATAACCCGAAACGGAGAATACTCGAACATCATTCCGGTAATAATGCAGCGATTCGTTCATGAATCGCAGGTAGTCCCGAGTGCAGAGGAGATCATCTTCCATCACGATAATTTTATCATGAATGGATAAAACCTGAGTCACGCCGCGAATGATCGAAGCAGCCAACCCTCGATTACTTTCACTACAATCCAGCTCAATGCTTCCGAAGCCCCGAATGTTTTGAGCAAATTCCCGAACGGCCTGTACGTTCTCCTCATCTTCTGCTGATCGGGGACCGTCCGAAAAAATGTATAGGGGACTGAACTCCGATTCCGGACAGCGAAGCAGACTTCGAACCGTTTGTCGGAGGTGTTCCGGACGATTGTAACAAAACAAAGCAATCGGTGCAAACATGATAGTTTCCAGTTTTCAGTGGTTAGTTTTCAGTTTGCCGTTAGCTTAAATTTTATCCTAACTGAAAACTGTAAACTAACCACTGAAAACTGTATTAAAATTGTTTAATCAAAATACCCTGTCCCGTGGGGGAGGTGAAAATGGTATGACCTACCTTTTTAGCGAAAGCGTCGTGGCCGTGTTTCTGGGCCTCGCAGGTGGGAAATCCGTAATCATCGAAGATAACCACGGCTCCTTTGACCAGCTTGGGCCAGAAATAGTCCAGGGCTGCGACTTCGGGAACGACGGCATTCATATCAATGGATAGGAAGCAGATTTGCTCGGTGTCGGCCTGGGGTAAGGTATCGGGAATGGCTCCTTTAATAATACGAACGTTGAAACCCTGAAAAGTCTGCTTGACCTGCTCGTATAAATTCTGACTTTTCTCGTAACCCATCGTATGATTCCGCTTGATTTCGTAATCAGAACTATACCGGGGATCCAGGCCCTGAAAGGTATCCATCAGGTAATACCGCTTATCCGTTTTCTGGAAATCAATGTAGTCCATAATAGCCCGGTCGCAGAACCCGCTGAATACGCCACAGGCTACAAAGTCGCCGGGGAGGTTTTTAACCTGATCTGCTGCCCAGCAGAGCATATAAATCCGCCATTCCATGCCGTTTTTAGGCACCAGCGAACCGCCGAGTTTGGTAACCCATTGGTAGGCTTTGGCGAAACGCGGGTCTTGCTTGAATTCTGTATTGACTTCGGTATAAAGCTTGTCCGTGGCGTAGTGAAACTTGTCTTTCTGGAGCAGGTGAAAATTCCACGGAGCCCGAACAAACTTCAGGTAAGGAATCCAGGATTCGGGTACAACTTTTGATAGAAAGGTTAATGCCATGATTTGAGTTGACAGTTGACAGTTTTCTGTTTTCAGAGGATTACTCAGAAAATGAAGCAGACTGTGGCTGCAAAATTCATGTAAAATAACCACTTCGCTAGGATTACTTTCGATTTCGTTCCTTAAAATGATGAAGGGTTAAGGATTACTCGAAGAAAATAGAAAGGTAAATGAAGTAGATAACTGTCTGACTATTAGTAAATAAAAGTACGATTAATGCGGTTGAAAACTCACAAGCCTCAACTCAAAACTCAAAACGTAACCCCTTAACCCGCAAACGCTCCATTGAAAACTGAAAACCGAAAACTGAAAACTACCGAACGGGCCTTACCTTCGTGGTCAAAAAAGTCCCTGAGTTATGCCGAAACTTTCGGTTTGTATTCCTGCCTATAAAGAACCTGACTTGCTGGAAAAAGCACTGCGGGCACTGGAAACACAAACGTTTCGCGATTTTGAAATCATCCTGACGGACGATACCCCCGATGATTCCGTTCGGAAACTGGCGGAACGCTGGCAGGATCGATTACCCATTACTTACCAGTCGCACCGACCTTCGCTGGGAACGCCCGAAAATTGGAATGCGGGGCTGCGGTTGGCTAAGGGCAAGTATATTCTCGTTCATCATCATGACGACTGGTTGCTACGTCCTGATAGCCTGACTTTATTCGTAAAAGCCCTCGACGATCAGCCGGAAGCCGTTTTTGCTTTCGCTAATACGGATATTCGTCGGTTGGAAACGGATGAACGAATTCGCCTCAATCGGCCTTCAGAAAAACAGTTAGAGCAACTTAAAACCGAGCCGGAAGTATTAATTACGGCAGATTTTGTTGGGGTACCCAGTACCGTTATGTTCCGAAAATCAACGGGGATTTTCTTTGATTCTCAACTGAAATGGCTGGTTGATGTAGACTTCTACGTGCGTTGTTTGCGATACCGTCCGGTGGCGGCTTATATCCCTGAAGCGTTAGTGGGAGTTGCCATTCATGAGAAGCAGGTAACCGCTTCGGTTACTAAAAACAAGAACTTATTACTGTTTGAATATTTTACGGTAGCCGAAAAATTAGGTCTTGACCTCCGTCAAGAACCCTATGCCGGAGCGTATGGTTACTGGTTTTGGCGGTTAAAGGTCAAGTCCGTGAATGAAATTCGGAAAGCGGGTTATGCGGGTCCATTACCGAAGGGCACAGAAGCGGTTATCCGAAGTTCCTGGAAGTACGGCATGCGTCATCGTTATATTAAACTGGTCATGTTCGTAAAGTATCGTATTCTGAAACTCAAACGAAAGGATTTGCATGAATGAGTTACCCCTTTCGGTCGTCATCTGTACCTATAACCGGGCCGATCTGATTGGCCTGGCTTTGGAAGATTTAACAAAACAGACACTGGATACCAGTCAGTTTGAGATTCTAGTCATTGATAATAACTCCAAAGATACTACCGCCGAAGTCGTTCGAACCTTTACGGAAAAGTATTCACATATTCATTACTTTTTTGAAGGAAAACCCGGCCGCAGCATTGCCCGAAACCGGGGGTGGCAGGAAGCCAAAGGCTCCTTTGTGGCTTACCTGGATGATGATATTCGGGTAGATCCCCAGTGGGCGACGGCCATGTTAGGAGCTTTGCGACAACAACCACAGCCTTTGGCCGTGGGTGGTTTGGTAGAACCTTGGTATGCCGAAACGCCTCCGGAATGGTTCATTCCCGAATTTGAGTTACGGAGTTGGGGAGAAAAAGCGGGTTACATTCCGGCTCATCGGGCTCCGTTTGGTTTTGCCGGGGGTAATATGGGAATTGCCAGAAGCTTACTTGAAAAATACGAAGGTTTTCAGGAGGAGCTAGGCGGCGGCGGCGAACACATGCCCCGCATGGGCGAAGAAACCGATCTGTTTTTTCGAATCTATAAAGATCATCAGGCCGAGGCCGACCGAATTTTCTGGTTTGAACCAGCGGCCCGCATTCAACACTGGACGCCCGCCCGAAACTGGCAGGTACCGTACCGGATGCAACGCAGTCACGCCAGCGGAGCTGCCCGGGCCTGGATGATGGGAGTAAAGCCTTTTTCGGTGGGTTACTGGCGGGTAATGGCTTTCGGCGTGAAATCAACATTTCGTTTCATGCAGGCCTTGATTTCCAGTAAAAATCCGAGAAAAACAGAGTGGATTAAATACCGACAAACCCTGGCGTACCTGAAAGGCTTTTCGGATGAAAGCATTCAGCATGGGAAAGATGGTTTGAAGTAGATGGAGAGTTTGAATGTTTGATTAGGGTTTGAAAAGTTTGAGGAAGAAATCCACCCCGGAGGGGTTGAATATGAATACCCCAATCCACCCTATCCCCCGGATGAAATCCGGGGGATAGGGTGGATTGGGGATTATAAATCCCTTACAGATAGCTTTCGGATTACAAATCCGAAAGAGCAAATCGGAAATTTTATACATTCCCCGCAGATGGCTAATCAAACATTCAAACTCTCAAACTTTCATACATCAAACAAAACTCAAACACCCTATAATCAAATAAAAAAATAAACAGCATTATACCTTGGGAATTGTTATTCGGCAGAGTCTGAAAGCCACGGGCATTACCTACTTCGGCGTTGTTATCGGAACGCTCAATCAGATGGTAGTTGCCCTGTATTTTCTGGAAACCCAGGAAATCGGATTGACTCGCTCATTATTGAGTTTCAGTTTATTACTCTACGGCATTTTCACCTTCGGCGGCCCGGCCATCGCGGATCGATTCTTCAGTCATTTCCGAAATGAGGAATTAAAGCATAATGGTTTTCTAACCTTTCTGCTGGGATATGCCTCGTTTTACTTCGTCGTTTTCATTGCCTTGTTTTTAGTTGCCAAACCCTGGTTTATTGATCTTTTTAAAGACCAATCTCCAGAGTTGGTAAAGTATTATTACCTGCTGATCTGGCTAACGGGCTTTAACCTGTTACAGGGTATTTTAGAAGCCTATTGCCGAAACCTGCAACGTATTGCCATCCCTGCATTTTTACGCGAAGTGGGACTGAAACTGGCCAATATGGCGGTGATTCTGCTGTATGGATTCAAGCTCGTAACGCTCGATCAGTTCGTGCAGTTATTTGTCTTTTCCAACGCCTTTGTAGGGATCGGCTTACTGATTTACCTGCGATACATGGGCAAGCTATATCTCGCTCCGATTTCCTGGAAACTCGTAAATCCGGTAATTGGGGAGATGATGAGATTCGGATTTGTTGCCTCAATCGGGGCCATCGGAACTACGCTGTGCACATATCTGGATATTCTATTAATAGGTTCCTATAAAGGTCAGAGCTGGGCCGGAATTTTCGCTACGGCTACCCTCATTGCTTCGCTCATTGAGATTCCCAAAAAGTCATTAACGCAGATTGCGATTCCATTAGTGGCCCAGTCGTTGCGGGAGAAAAACTATGAAATGGTTCAGCAGATGCACCAGAAAGTGGCTCTGCACCAGTTGCTGGCGGGTCTGTTTCTGTTCATTGGGATCTGGTCTAACATTGATGATCTTTTCAAAATCCTGCCTAAAGGAGCCGAATTTGCCTCGGGTACAACCGTCGTTTTTCTGTTCCTGATTACCCGGCTTCTGGACATGGCAGGAGGGATGAGCAGCGAAATCATGGGTTATTCGCAGTATTACCGCGTTTCAACGGTTTTTGTGTTAATTCTTGGGGGCTTAACCATCTGGACGAACCACTTACTGATTCCTCGCTTTGGTATCAATGGTTCAGCTATGGCTACTACCATTACCATCTTGATTTATAGCTCCATGCGGGCGGCTTTTGTGTATTGGAAATTCAAAATTTTACCCTTCACGCAGCAAACGCTAGGGGCTTTTGGAATTGGTTTAGTAACCTATCTCATTACCTGGTCCATCCCAGACTTTGGTGAATCCTTTCTTACACAGGTCGTTAACATGGCTCTTCGCGGTACGGTCACCACTGTTGTCTTTGCTTCCATGGTGGTAGGGTTACGCATTTCACCGGAGATTAACGGGATCGTAGATAGCCTGATCCAAAAGACCAGAAAAACAAAATATTAAAACGAGATTAAAAAAAGAAAGCTGTTATTTTTAATTGATCTAAATAGGTTTAGATTTGTGGCGAATTTATTCTCCAGAACTTAAAAAAGCAGTCGTGAGATTCTTTTATACTTACTTTCTTCTCCTGATAAGTGTATGTGCTTTCGCTCAAAATGGCAAAATTGTCGGGCAAGTGCTTACTTCCGATAATAAACCCGCTTTTAATGTAACGGTAAGTCTGAAAGGTCGGGCTATCGGTGCCATGACCGATGAGCAGGGTAATTTCATTATTCCCAAAGTACGGACTGGGAAATATACCCTGGTGGCTAGTTTCGTTGGGTTAAAATCCCAGGAACAGGCTATTGAAGTACTGGAAAATGAAACGACTACCGTTTCTTTTATGCTTCAGGAATCATCCAACGAACTTGAGGAAGTAGTGGTCCGTTCAGCTCAGAATCCTTACCATAGCAATCAGGTTTCTTCGACCCTTCGCATCAGCGAACCCATTCTGGAAGCTCCTCAGAACATTCAGGTCATTACCGGAAAAGTGATGGCGATTCAGCAAATCACCAGTCTGAGTGATGGTCTGATTCGCAACGTCAGCGGGGCTACTCGTCTGGAACACTGGGGTGATGCCTACGCCCGGGTAAACATGCGTGGCTCACGGGCTTCGGCATTTCGGAATGGCATGAACATTACCTCTACCTGGGGGCCCTTAACCGAAGACATGAGCTTCGTGGATCACATTGAGTTTGTAAAAGGCCCTGCGGGATTCATGATGTCAAATGGCGAACCTGCCGGGATGTACAACGTAGTTACCAAACGGCCGACGGGAGTAACTAAAGGAGAGGCAAGTATGCTGCTGGGAAGTTATGACTTTTACCGGGCTTCGGTGGATTTGGACGGTAAGTTTTCGGACAAACTGCTGTACCGTTTCAATGTCATGGGTCAGAGCAAAAAATCCTTCCGTCCTTACGAATACAACAACCGTTTCAGCATTGCTCCTGTAATTACGTATAAGTTTAGTGATAAAACTTCCCTGACGGCAGAGTACGTGTATCAGCACGCCAAAATGTCGAATGTGGGTAGCTATTATGTATTTGCAAAAGATGGCTATGCCGTGTTACCTCGCAATTTTACGCTGTCGGATCCGGGTTTGGAGCCTACTAACATTGATGATCATAACCTGACCCTAAACTTCCAGCATCAATTAAATAATCGGTGGAAACTGACGGCTCAGGTAGCGTATTTCGACTACAAACAAACGGGTAGTTCGATGTGGCCCGCCTATGGTGGTGGAGAGCCAGATGAAGCAGGTTATATCATCCGTAGTGTTAGTAACTGGGACGCTTCCAATGTTTCTAAGTACGGACAGTTTTTCCTGAATGGCGAAGAGCAAACCGGAAAAGTTCACCACCGCATTCTGGCTGGTCTGGATTATGGTGACAAAAAATACCTGGCAGACTGGAATCAGTCTCACAATCTGGATACCTCGAAGTCATTCAATATATACAGTCCTACGTACGGTTCGCCTGCGAATGGGTATCCCAATTTTGATCGGTCCAAACCTTTGGCTGAACGGGCGGGAATTTACGGGACACTTGCTCAGACGTATATGGGTGTGTACTTACAGGACGAATTGGGCTTTTTCGAGAATCGCTTACGTTTGACTATTGCAGGTCGCTTTACTTATGCGAAAGATAATCAGTACAATACCATTACATCTGATCATAAAGTGACACCCCGGTTTGGACTGAGTGCCTCTATTGATAAGAATACAAGCGTGTATGCCTTATACGACCAAACGTTCCTGCCTCAAACGGGTGTTCTCCGTAGTGGAGGCCGCATCAAACCCATTTCAGGAAATAACCTTGAGTTAGGTTTCAAAAGAGATTGGTTTGGTGGTAAGTGGAATACAACGCTGGCGATTTATCGTATCCTGAAAAACAACCAGCTTTCGCCCGATCCAAGCAATGCGGCTGGTCAGAACTTTGTCTTGCAATTAGGACAAACGCAGACCGAAGGTATTGAGTTTGACTTACGTGGCGAAATCGCTCCCGGTTTAAGCCTGATTGCCAACTATGCTTTAACGGATTCAAAAGTGACGAAGGAAACTTCGGATGCCAAAGTAGGTGATAAGATTGCGGGTTATGCCAAGCACAACGCCAATGCCTGGTTAACCTATAAAATCCAAAAAGGTGTGTTGAAAGGCACAGGTTTCTCAGCCGGTTTCAACTATCAGGGAGATCGTACTACTTGGTCATGGGCCTCGACGGGCTACGGCCAGCTACCAAACTACTTCAAACTAGATGGCGGTATTTACTGGGAAAATAATCGTTTTAACGTAACGGCCAATGTTTTCAACGTACTCAACACGTACTTATACACAGGTGCTGCTTACGGTACGTATTACTACTGGCAGGCGGAACCGGGTCGTAACTCACGAATCGGATTAACTTACAAGTTCTAGTTAATAGGTATCGAATAGTAGAAAGGCTCTCCGGGAAACCGAGAGCCTTTTCTTTTTACGTGGTGAACCTTAAGTTGCCTGGAGTCTTTTGGCAAAAGGGAGAGCAGAAGACCGCCTAAAACCCTACTACCTGAGAGCATTTGTAACAAAAATTGAAAACGGAAAACGGAAAACGGAAAACTTGTAAACTGTAAACTTACTTGCGTACATTAGGACCAGATTTTCACATTAAATCCTTCATCATGCGTTTATTGAGTAAAAAATCCGGCTTGCTGACGGCGGCATTGCTGGCTTCTTTTGCGGGAATGAGTCAGAATATCCAGAACTTACCGGTACCCCTGGAAATTCAGAAAGCGTATTCAAACGAAACCCGGGCGACCAATGGTAAACCCGGTGCGAAATACTGGCAGAATCATTCCGACTATAAAATTCAGGTAGAGCTTAATCCTGCAACCCGCCAGCTCAGCGGAACGGAACAGGTGGTATATACCAATAACAGTACTACCCGCTTATCCAGTCTCGTCATTCGCTTGTACCCCGATATTTTCAAAAAAGATGCGAATCGTGATGATCGGGAAATTGATCCTTCCGACCTGAATGATGAGGGCGTAACAATAGAAAGCGTAACGGTCAATGGCAATGAAGTAAAGACCCAACGCAGCGGAACAAATATGTTCGTAACCCTGAAAAGTGGTCTGGAGACGGGACAGAAGTTAACGCTGGATATTAAATGGAATTATCTGATTCCTGCCAAGACTCACATTCGTGAAGGCTTGTATTTCAATTCTTCCTATATGGTGGCGTACTGGTATCCGCAAATTGCCGTGTATGATGATATTGATGGCTGGGATCGTCAGGATTATACCGGACAAAAGGAATTTTACAACGATTTTAATAATTACGACGTAAACATCACCGTTCCCTCCAATCATTTGGTGTGGGCGACGGGTGAATGGCAGAATCCTGAGAAAATTCTTTCTCCCGAAATTCTGGATCGGTATAAAGGTTCCCGCACATCCGATCAGGTCGTGAAAATCGTTACGGAAGTGGATCGTTCAAAAGGAGGTATTACCGTGGCCAAATCGGGCAAACACACGTATCATTTCAAAGCCGAACACGTTCCTGATTTTGTTTTTGCTTCTTCGGATACCTATCTCTGGGACGGTTCCAGTGCCGTGGCGGATAACAAAACGGGTCGTCGGACGGCGGTAGCTGCGGTATATCACCCCAGCAGCAAAGATTTTTATGATGTGTGCCGGTATGCTAAACAATGCGTAGAGTACTTCTCGACGTATCTGCCTGGCGTGCCTTTTCCTTATCCCAACGAAACCGTTTTCAACGGCTCGGGTGGAATGGAATTTCCGATGTTTGTGAACGATGGTTCGTATCCTCCAGCTTTTGCGGCAGAGGTAACGGCTCACGAAATCGCTCACACGTATTTTCCTTTCTATATGGGTATTAACGAGCGTAAATACGCGTGGATGGATGAAGGCTGGGCTCAGACTTTACCCAACTGGATGGAATTTCAGATTGATGGGATGCCGAAGAAATTTATGCCTCAGCAAACCAACGCGGCTTACTTCGATCAGTTTGCCGGAAAAGAGCAGGAGCAACCCATGATGGTTCCTACCAACCTGTTGAATGGAACGGCGTACACTTTTGCCACCTATATGCGTCCTTCGCAGGCGTATACCTTCCTGCGGGATATGTTAGGTCAGGAGAAATTCAAAGCGACTTTACAGGAATACATGGCTCGCTGGAATGGCAAGCACCCCATGCCTTATGACTTCTTCTTTTCGTTCAATGATGCTCTGAAAGAAGATTTATCCTGGTACTGGAAGCCCTGGTTCTTTGAAAAAGGCTACCCTGATTTAGCCTTATCACAAGTCGTTTCTGATAAAAAAGGGAAGACCAAAATTGTTGTTACACAGAAGGGTTCATTACCCATCCCGATTCGTCTGATCGTTCTATTTAACGATAATACGACGGAAGAAATCAACGAAACGGCTCGTTACTGGAAAGACGGAGCAAAAACGTTTGAGGTAGAAAAGAAATTCAGCAAACCCGTACAGAAGATTACTCTGAGCGGTCTAATGATTCCTGACGTAAACCGCAAGGATAACGTTTGGGAAGCTGGTAAGTAATAGAACTAGATAAGAAAGCCCCGGCTGGAAACTTCCAGCCGGGGCTTTCTTTTGGTTGGCAGTTTTTAGTTACTGGTTCATAGGGAAGTAAGACAATCACTTCCTATGTCCATTTCGAACGCAGAAAGGAATCTCGCCTGCAAATGCAGACTCCGTTCCAACCGAAAGGAAAGGTCTCTTTTTCGCTTGGGAAAATTGAGAAAGAAAAATGCTCGTTTGCATCGCAGACGGGCTTTTTCTTTTCATTACTAATCCATTTCTACATTCTTTTTCACGGTTTCTGACTCCTGTATTAAAATGAAAATTAAAAAATTAGTTATAAAATGTATTAATCAGTTGTATAATTGAAAAATACGTTTAATCTTTATTGAGAAATCAGGGAAATGAACATATTGATACGAAACCAATGGAAGAATTAACCCGAACTGAAGAACGCGTGATGCAGGTAATCTGGGAGCTGGAGAAGCCTTTTTTTGTAAAAGATCTGGTGGAACGGATGCCTGAAAAACCGCCCTATAATACCATCGCTTCGGTGGTACGTATCCTGGAAACGAAGGGGTTTCTAGGGTACAAGGCCTATGGACGGACGTACGAATATTTTCCAAAAATCGCGAAAGCTGACTACCGAAAAAGCGGTTTTCAGAAATTGCTGAGCAACTATTTCGATGGATCGGCCATGGGGTTATTATCGTTTATGGCGAAAGAGGAGCAGATCACGCCCGAACAAATCGAGCAGTTACGGAAACTAATCGACGAAAACTAATCACTAAGGCCATGACTCATCTGCTGTATTCCTCCATCATACTGATTGGTTTTTATGCGGTGTACTGGTTCTGTTTACGAACGCTCACATTTCATACGCTCAACCGTTGGTATCTGCTGTTTGCCCTGGTCGCCAGTGTACTGATTCCGGTCATGCCCGGCATTCCGGCTACCAGCGTAGTCAACCATTCGTTCCTGTTACCAGTGGAAGAAGTTGAACCTGAAACTTTTCTGGGATTCACTACCGCCGACTGGCTCAAAGCTTTGGGTTATGCCTACGGAGTAGGAGTAGGCCTGTTTCTGTTACAGTTGCTGGGAGGAATCATCCGCGTATCCCTGCGAATACGCAACGCATCGGCCATTCGCTGGAAGCAACTACACGTACTGCCGATCGGGCATACGACGGCTTCTTTCTTTCATTGGGTGTTTATGGATGACTCTATATTATCGCCTAAAGAAAAGGAAATTGTACTCACGCATGAATACGAACACTTCCGTCGCTTGCATTCGCTGGATTTGCTGTTGGTGGAGATCGTTCGCTGCTTCTTGTGGTTTCACCCGGTCGTATACTGGTTACGTCGCTCGTTGACCCAGATTCATGAATACGAAGTAGATGCGTCGCTGGTTCATCAATACGGAGCCAAACCGTATGCTCAGGTTTTGCTCACACTCGCCGTATCACAACAAGGAACGCTCACGCATTCTTTCGCCCGCCATCCCATTAAAAACCGTATCGAAACGCTTTTCCAAACTCCAAGTACATCTATGAAAAAAACGCTGTTTCTGCTCACATTGCCACTTACGGCCATTAGTATGACTTTGTTTGCTCAGGAGGTTCCGAAGCCGCCGCCGCCACCACCGCTGCTAGAAAAATCTACAGTAGTGGCACCGGCACCGCCACCACCGCTACCACCAAAATCTAGAGTAGTGGCACCGCCGCCGCCACCACCACCACCGCTAGAAAAATCGACGGTAGTTGCACCGCCGCCGCCGCCGCCACCACCGCTGCTAGAAAAATCGACGGTAGTTGCACCACCGCCACCGCCGCCACCGCTGGTAGAAAAATCGACAGTAGTTGCACCACCGCCACCGCTGATAGAAAAGTCGCAACCAGCAAAGAAAAGTCAGAAGAAAACTTCTAGTAAATCAGGTAGTAAAAGTTAGAGATACATACCAATAAGAAACCCTGTTAGTAGGGAAGTACGTTGGTCGCAGGCTGAGCGTTTGGGCTCCGATCCTGAAACATGAAAGGTCTTGGTTATTTCATGTTCGAGTAAGATGCTCATAGTGAAGAACAGGCCTTCCCCTGTCTACAAGGGAAGGCCTGTTCTTTATTCAGAATAACGATTACAAGCTATTCACCGTCCGTTTGATGAATTCTGTCAAAGCAGGACCGCTTAACAAGCCCTGAGATAGCTGAGCCAAATCCACCAGCTGCTTGGCCAGAGCTTGGTCGTTCGAATCCTTCACGCGGGAAATAGCCGGGTGATTGGCATTGATTAATAGGTTATACGTTACAGGCATCGAGCCGAAGAAAGCGGGTTGGCCGCCTGCTTTCGACATGTCATTCATTCGACGCATGAATTCATTTTGGGTGATTACTACGGGTAATTCATCCGTACTTAAAGGCTGAATTTCTACGCTGTAACCTGCACCAGCTACGCCTTCAAATGTTGTTTTTAAAGTTCCCTTTTCTTCTTCCGTCAGGATACTTTCGATAGTAACGCCTTTGTCAATGAGTTTGTCGAGACTATCAGCATCTACGCGTTTGAAGGTCGTTTTGTCCAACTTCTGCTCCATTTTACCAATGAAGTGTGGATCAATCACGCCGTCCAGTTTCAGAACATTATAGCCGCGGGCCATGGCAGTTTGAATGTATGAATCCTGTTTGCCCGTGTCCGTTGTATATAACCACACCAGGTTATCATCCTTATCTTTCTGCGTCTCTTCCGTCTTTTCCTTATACTCTTCGAGCGTATAGAAGGTGTCTCGCGTGCTTTCGAGCAGAACAATGTCTTTAGCCTTATCGTAGAATTTATCCTCAGAGATCATGCCGTATTTTACGAATACGCCAATATCTCCGAACTTCTCTTCATAACCGTGACGGTCATTATGGAATAACTCAGACAATTTGTCGGCTACCTTACGAGTAATATACCCATTGATTTTCTTCACATTTGAATCGGCCTGGAGGAAGCTACGGCTTACGTTCAGCGGAATGTCGGGGGAGTCGATAACCCCGTGAAGTAACATCAGGAAGTCGGGCACTACGTCCTTAACTTCATCCGTAATGAATACCTGACGGCTATATAACTGAATTTTTTCGCGGCTCAGTTGTAGCTCATTCTTAATTTTAGGGAAGTACAGAATACCCGTCAGATTAAAGGGATAATCAACATTCAGGTGAATCCAGAAGAGCGGTTTCTCTGAGAAAGGATAGAGCGTTTCGTAGAACTTCAGGTAATCTTCATCCGCCAGTTCGTTTGGATTTTTCGTCCAGATAGGTTCCGTTTCGTTGATAACCTTATCTTCGAATGAAACCGGAATGGGCAGGAATTTACCGTATTTTTCCAGAATAGAGTTCACACGGGCCGGCTCTAAGAACTCCTGAGAATCTTCCGTAATGTGAAGAATAATGTCCGTTCCACGCTCTGCTTTCTCCGCAGCAGTAATTTCAAACTCAGTCGAACCATCACAGATCCAGCGAGCAGCGGGAGCATCCTGATAAGACTTCGTAATAATTTCCACCTGAGAAGCTACCATAAAAGCAGAATAGAAGCCCAGACCAAACTGGCCAATGATGGCACCCCGCTCAACGCCCTGATCTTTGTACTTCTCTACGAATTCGAGAGCTCCTGAAAAGGCAATCTGATTAATGTATTTTTTAATCTCATCAGCAGTCATTCCAATACCTTTGTCGCTGATGGTTAGTGTTTTCGCTTCTTTATCGATAGAAACTTTGATCGCCAGGTCGCCTAATTCTCCACCGTATTCGCCCAGCGAAGCCAGACGTTTGATTTTTTGAGTAGCATCAACGGCATTGGAAACTAATTCGCGAAGAAAAATCTCGTGGTCAGAATACAGAAATTTCTTAATAATTGGAAAGATATTCTCGGTATGAATCGAAATGTTCCCTTTTTCGTGAAAAGCTGTCGTCTCCATTGAATTGTTAATAAGATTAGATAATGAATAATATATAAAGACAGGGAAGGCAAAGGCCGTTCCAAAACGTAAGAGGTGTCATAATGACAGAAAGACTCCGAAATACAGCTTTTGTGCAACAAAAAATGAAGAGTTGTCGCGATAATACAGGTTTTATTGAGCTTGTAGTTAATATTGCAGGAGGTTGAGGTAATAAATCATTATGTTTTGGTATAAAAAGAAGTTAAAATTGCATAATTGTTACTTGTCCTACTTGCCTCACTAAAAGAAAGATCATAACCTATTGGAATAGACGGCACTTCGGTGCCGTTATTTTTTTATTAGGGGTTCCGATTGACTTTAGTATTTTATTGACTTGCTCTTCTCTATCAACGCTCTGATTATCATTTTTTTGTCTTAGATAAATTTCTTTTTGTAGAAAAATTTAATATAACTATTAAAGGATAAAATAGGTGTAATTTAATTATTTATATTGATTAATGGTATTTTAGTGGGTTTATATCTGGATTTATTAATGAATGGTATAGAATTATAGGTATTTATAGAAAACCATGTAACCATAAAATCCGTTTATACAGTCAGTTAGAAAATTATTAACCGGAATTGACAAGCTATCAGGAAAATTGTACTTTTGCAATATTCGGACAGCCCAAAATAAAAAACATAGCTTTTCAGCCTTCACAAAAACGTAACCCAATTGTATGAAAACTCCAGTACAATCTAAGTCATTAGCCCCAACAGATTATTTAATCGCTGTGATTCTGATTATTGGTTTATTATTTACGGTTTTCTCGTTCAGCCAAATTCACTAATAATCAACCGACACTTTTTTACTGCTTTTACGCTGTTTAGTAATAATAATCTTCGGCAGAGCTTGCTTCAGGCAGGTTCTGCCGATTTTTTTTAAGAGTAATGACTACTTTGGTCGATTAAACTTGCTGGCCAAACGAAAAGCCATTTTATTCGTGCCAGCATAACTAAACTTTACATTACTAGTGGATAATCTTTGGGGCATAGACTTAGGCGGGACGAAAATTGAGTGTGCCGTATTAGACGCCAATAATATTACTGACGTTCGGGTTCGCCGCCGCGTGCCTACTGAAGCAGATCAGGGCTACGAGCATATTCTCAGCCAGATTGAAAAACTGGTGAAACTGGTAACGGAAGAACTCGGAGAAGGACCCCAAAAAATTGGTTTCGCAACGCCGGGAACACTTGACCCAGTAACACAAACCATGCGAGGCTGTAATACGGTGGTGATGAACGATCAGCCTATGCAAAAAGATCTTGAAGCTCGCCTGGGCGTGCCCTGTATGATCGCTAATGATGCGAACTGCTTTGCATTGGCAGAAGCTGTTTTAGGAGCAGCTCCCAAAGTTCATGAAAATCCGCAGGTAGTTTTTGGCATCATCATGGGAACGGGTGTTGGCGGTGGCGTGGTCATCAATGGGAAAGTCTGGGGTGGCCGCCAGGGAATTGGTGGTGAATGGGGACACATTTTTCTGGACAATTCCGGCGGACCTTGTTACTGCGGTAATTCAGGATGCGTAGAAACCGTATTGTCCGGTCCATCTCTTCAGCGTTTTTATAAAGAAGAAAGTGGTTCGTCTTTAAGTATGCCCGACATTCTGGCTCGTTATCAGGATGGTTCGGACCCTATGGCGACTGCTACCGTAGAACGGATGTTGAACCAGTTTGGAAAAGCCATTTCAATCATAACCAACCTTCTCGATCCAGACGTAATTGTGATTGGTGGGGGAGTTTCCAATATTGATTTGTTATATACCGAAGGAGTAGAGCGGGCGAAGAAGCACGTCTTTACCCCCAAACCCGATCTGCTGATCGTAAAAAATGAGTTAGGTGATAGTGCAGGTGTGTTCGGAGCGGCGTTGTTGTAATTTCAGAAACCATTCGCCGGGCCGGAAGTTTTAGCAGTCATGAGTTTAAGTAAGAAACTAGCAATAGAATATTTAAACCAACATAGTCATGCAACTTTCAGCTGAACGGACGGCTCTCGTCCTTATTGAATTTCAGAACGATTTTACGACCGAAGGTGGTGTGTTTCACGGCGGTGTTAAAGCTGTCATGGATTCCACCCAAATGCTACCTAATACCATTGAGCTGGTGAAACAGGCTCGTGAGTTGGGTATTCAGATTGTACACGTGCCGATTGCTTTTACGGCTGATTACCATGAGTTAACGCCGAATCCATACGGTATTCTGAAAGGAGTGAAAGATGCCGGAGCCTTTAAAAAAGGAACCTGGGGGGCTGAAATTATCTCTGATTTGCATCCGCATTCTGAAGACATTATCATTGAAGGGAAACGGGGCTTATGCGGTTTTGCCAGTACCAATCTCGATTTTATCCTGAGAAGCCGAGGATTTCAAACCATCGCTCTTGCCGGATTTTTGACGAATTGTTGCGTAGAATCATCCATGCGGACGGCCTATGAAAAAGGCTATAACGTCATTACGCTAACCGATTGTTGTGCAACGCTAAGTCAGGAAGAACATGAGAATGCACTGGCGAAAGACTTTCCGATGTTTAGTCAGCCCATGACGCATGAGGAGTTCCTGGCCTCCGTCGGAACAGAAATAGAATTAGCAGGTAAGGCTTACGAATAAATAAAAGCGGCTCAGGAAACTGAGTCGCTTTTATTTAGATACCGCCATCCAACGCACTGAGCTTAACTAAATAGTCACAGACTTTTCGCAAGTAAGGAGAACGGTCCGTATAATTAGGCGAGTGGCGGGTATAAAAACGGTATCCCTCCGGCCGATGAATTTCAAGCGTGTAGTTTTTGCCATCACCCATGATGTATCCTTCCGGAGTCTGAAGGGAAGGTGTGCAAAGAATATGGGTGCTGTCGAGTAAAGCTATGAATTGCTCATACGCTTCTTCTGTGATTCGGTTCCGTTGGTTGATTTTATATTTCTTGCGAGTTTGGAGGGGCCTGGCAACACGCCTGATGCCAGTACTGGTCTTTACTTTTTGATAAGTATAAGGTCCAAATTCTCTCATTTTAGTAACTATCCAACTTCCTTTCTGATTGTGTTCTAACTGAATGAGTACTGGCGTGCGTAAGGCCCGGGGGCAATAGAAGCGATAGATTTCAGTACCTGAATATCGGTTGTATAGTAATAGGTGCCCTGAAGCTTTTTAATTCACGAGGATACCAATCGAACAGCTTAAAAGAATCAACTTTTACGTCTGGTTCTACGTTGATTCGTTGTCTGGCAAGTTGAGTCGATGCCAACTTATAACGCGAATGACTTTCATATTTTTTAAGGTATCGTTCAAGGTTAGCTCTTTTATGAACCTGCTTAAACGTTCTTACTTCTTGCGTAACGGTATCGGTTAAGGTATAAGTAAGAGTAGTATCACGAAAATACCTGGTGGGAAAATAAGATTGTTGACCGGCTACTTTCTCAGTTTTAAGTGTTTCATACGGCGATAGACAACGCATGTCCTGGCTTTGCCCAAGGGTAGTCGTACCGAATAGTAGTACCCCAAGGAAGCTTCTCAAAAGAGTATATGGCATAGATGGAAGGTGAATGGTTCGAGCCGCATTTTAACCCTTTTTATCAAATTTTATAAAATGATAATAAAGAAAAAGAGAGGGATTCCTGGAAAACACTTCCTTTGTAATCCGTCAACTGTTGCCCGAATGATGAAACGCTACTGGATTACTTTGCTGCTTGCTCTGGGAAGCAAGCTTATTTTTGCCCAAACCGATTTTAAGTACCGTCCCACGGCCCATTCGCATAATGACTACGAACAGCAGCAACCGCTGGAAAAAGCGTATTCGTTAGGGTTTGGCTCTATCGAAGCGGATGTTTATGTACAGAATGGTGAGTTAATGGTAGCTCACAACCGCAGTGAAATCAAACCCGAACGTACATTCCGGAGTATGTACCTGCTTCCTGTACTGATTCACTTGAGAAAACATCAGGGATATCCTTATCCTGGTAAACATAAAGTACAGTTGCTGGTCGATTTAAAGGATGCTGAGGCCATTGACCTCTTACAGGCTCTGTTAAAAGATCACAAAAGGGAATTAGCAGAGGTTAGTTTTGTGCTCAGTGGAAATACTCCCAAGCCCGAAGACTTTCATAAGTACGACAAAATTCTGTCGTTTGATGGACGACGCACCACCACCTATACGGACGAAACCCGTGCTCGTGTTCCTTTGATTAGTGCGGATTTCAGGGAGTTTAGTTCCACTAACTGGGACGGAAAACAAGCCTTATCTTCAGAAGTAGAACAGAAAATAAAAGCGTTCGTAACGGAGGTACACCGCAATAAGCAGAAGGCTCGTATCTGGGGAACGCCCAATACCGCATTAGCTTATCAGACGCTCCAACGTCTGGGATTAGATTATATTGGTTCGGATGATCTGGACAAATTGGCGGAGATTCTGAAATAACCACCGTTTTTTAGCAGACACCCGTATATTCGCTTTCCTGGTTTGAATTTTTAGGATCTCGGATAGGGTTATAGGAGAGGCATCCATCCCGAGATGGATGCCTTTTTACTTAAAATATTGGGTATGAAGCTAATAAAACTGGCCGCTGGCGTTGTTAATACTACTCCTCTTGATTGGAAAGGAAATCTTGCTAACATTTTGACTTGCATTGATGAAGCTAGAAATCAGGATGTTACTTTTCTTTGCTTGCCTGAATTATGTCTGAGTGGCTACGGCTGTGAAGACATGTTTTATGCTCCCTATGTAGCGGAGACAGCCTTAAGCATGCTTGATGAAATTGTGCCTTATACGTCGGATCTGGCCGTTTCGGTGGGAATGCCGCTTATGCTGAACAATAAGATCTACAATGCCTCCTGTTTCATCGTAAATCGGCAAATTCGGGGATTCGCTCTGAAAAAGAATCTGGCGAATAACGGTATTCACTACGAAACCCGCTGGTTTCATGCCTGGGCACCGGGCGAACGAACCAACGTAAAAATCAATGGAATTGATTATCCGGTTGGCGATCTATTATTTGAGGTAGCGGGGGTTAAAATTGGTTTTGAAATCTGCGAGGATGCCTGGATTGCGAATCGTCCCGGACGGGAATTGTACGCTCGCGGTGTAGATATTATTCTGAATCCTTCGGCCAGCCACTTTAGTTTCTTTAAAAGTCAGACGAGGGAGCGTTTCGTGCAGGACGGCAGTCGTTCGTTCGGTTGTGTGTACGTCTATACCAACCTGCTAGGGAACGAAGCTGGGCGAGCTATCTACGATGGGGATGCGATGATTGCCCAGTCGGGCGAAATGCTGGCTTCGGGAACTCGTTTCAGCTATACCGATCATTACATGGTTACGGCTACGGTTGATCTGGAAAAAGGACGATTGGAGCAAACACAGAACCGGGCGGTTTTTAGCAAATTGGTGGATGCCCTGAATGTTTCGGTGCCTTTCCAGTGGCCTGACATTCGTCCTGCCCGTAATCAATACCTGCTGGAAGACTGGGAGGCAAAAGGGTATCAGAAAGAAGAAGAATTTGCCCGTGCCGTTTCGCTGGCTTTGTTTGATTACCTGCGGAAAAGTCGCTCGCAGGGCTTTGTCGTTTCGCTGTCGGGCGGAGCCGACTCTTCGGCCTGTGCAGCTTTGGTCTATCTGATGGTGGAATTAGGCATTGAAAGCATAGGACTGGAAAAATTCAAAGAACGGCTGGGTCATATTACCAAAATACAGAACGCAACAACGACGAAAGAAATCGTCCATGAGTTGTTGTACTGCATCTGGCAAGGCACAGAAAACTCCTCGAAAGAAACCAAACACTCCGCAACGTCGCTGGCCGAAGATATTAATGCCCGCTTTTTTGACGTAAATATTAACGGACTAGTAGAAACGTATAAGGGCCTGATTGAAGAAGGGTTAGATCGGAAGTTAAGCTGGGACACGGATGACATTGCTCTGCAAAACATCCAGGCTCGGGTACGGGCCCCAAGTGCCTGGCTGTTAACTAACGTTTATAATTGCCTGCTGCTTTCCACGTCTAATCGTTCAGAAGCTTCAGTCGGTTACGCTACGATGGACGGAGATACCGCAGGAAGTATTTCGCCATTGGCAGGAATTGATAAAACGTATCTGCGGAAATGGTTGCTATGGCTTGAAAAGGTAGGCTTAGGCGGAACGCTGACAGTACCGGGCCTTAATGCTATGAATAACCTTCAGCCCACGGCCGAACTTCGTCCTGCGGACCGTAAACAAACTGATGAGGCTGATTTAATGCCTTACGAAGTGTTGAATGCCATCGAAACCTACGGCTTCCGTGATAAGCAGCCACCCAAAGAAGTATTGAAAAAACTGGAGCTGGACTTTGAAGGAACCTACAACCGTGAAGAACTGGCGGGCTGGACCGAACGCTTTTTCCGGTTATGGAGCCGGAATCAGTGGAAACGCGAACGCTATGCTCCAAGTTTCCACATCGATGATCGCAATCTTGATCCGAGAACCTGGTTACGCTTCCCGATTTTATCCGGCGGGTTTGAAAAAGAACTGGCCGAACTACGAGAAGAAGCCAATGCTCCAGCGGGTCGCCGCCGGATTGGATTTGGCAGTTAATAGTTTACTTTTTAATTTAACTTCCCGAAAGTTTTAAATCGGGGTACGTTGTCTTTCGGGAAGTTAAATTATGACTATAATTTCCCCTGCAAAGCCTCCAGAGCTACGGACAGGTATACCAGGGGAGCATTCCAGTTAATCGCAATTTCGTTGGAAGCATAGGAGCAGACCTCATCCGTGAACGATTCATTCGGGAAGGCATTGGGATAAGTCGTACACTTATCCTGTTGTCCCGGATTAGGCCCGCCCGAGAGCATACCGGGAACGGGTTCTGGGACACCATCCGCTTTGGAGAGCCGATGGTGGGGATGTAAGGGTGGTTTGGATCCTGCTCCGGTCAGGAAGCAGTAACCCGTCGCATTTCTACCCAGTAAGTAATCCAGATTGGATAAGGCTCCTTCCAGGTATTCTTTCTTCGGCCGAAGGCGATAGGCGTGCAGTAACACAATGCCCTGGTTAGCGGCCACCGAACTACTTCCCCAGCTAAAATCCTTCGCCGTTTGTCCCATCACCGTCGCATAATCGCCGGATTGATAGTTGGCAATCAGATCGTCCGCAGCTTTGAGTAATAAACTTCGAATGCCTGTAACTTCAGTTTGAGCTACTTCGGGTAACTGGGATTGTAACCGGGTGAGCGTATAATACCCCAGCGTTCGAACCTGATTCCAGGAAGGCAGGGGAGCGGTTGGTTCGGGAATCCAGGCCAGGCGGTATTGCTTATCTTTCGTGAGGGCGTATAATTCTGCCGATGCCCAGATCCATTCATCGCTAACCTGACGGTCACCGTAAGTTCCCGTACTAATGTCCGGGTCAAAATTCTTATTAATTACCTCCTGCTCGTATAATATCTTCGGGTTTTCCTTGGCCCAATTCCAGGCCATTACTGAACTAACCCGACAGGAATCAGCAAGACCAGGTAATTCTCTCGAAAAGGGTTTGAAAATTCGGGCCGCCTGGGCCATAACTGCCGCAAAATCCAGCGTAGCCGCCGTACTTTTCTGAACAACGTAACGAACGGCTTTGGCTTCGTGCGGCATAATCATCCCATCGAATTTGGCATTCGTTAACTTGTGATACACGCCACCATCGTTCGGATCCTGCATGGTTAACATCCAGCGAAGGTTCACTAAAACCTCATCCAGCAAATCCGGAATTGCATTCGTTTTTTCGGGAATGTCAATCGCTAGCTTTTTCACGTAAGCGGGGTAATCCTCGTAAAGCGAAAGCATCGTTCCGACGGTGATACCTGAGTTCACGATATACTTATTATAATCCCCCGCGTCATACCAGCCACCGGGTGAAGAGATGACCGTTCCCGCCGGACGTTCTTTCGATGCTGCCGAAGGGTGAACCCATACTTTGGTATCCGAGTGCCCCGCCGGGCGAGCCCATTTCCCCGCAAATGCTTTACTTAAAGGCGTCGAAACCCGATTATAGTAGAACATCTTAATGCTCGCTTTGGCTACCTGCTGATGAACATTCGCCTGGATTTTAAAAGGATACGAAGCTGCAAGGCCAGGAACGATAAGCTGATACGTTCCTGGTTTTTTGAGGGCAGAAAAATCGGCTAGGTAACTTTCTTTTTGCGAATAAGGGTTTACACGGGCAGCTGCCGTTATTCCACGAAACACCGTATCCTTTCCCGAAACAATGGCGAACGATGCACCTTTCAGGATCACAGCTTTTTTGACGGCATTGGGATAAAAGCCCACCTGATTCAATCGAATGGATTCGGCAGGGGACTGGGCGAAGCCCGTGTAGCTGAAGAGTAATAAGGGAAGTAATACTAGAGATTTCATAGCGAGTTCAGAGGACGGTCCTGAACGCAAGTTACGGGCATTGCGTGGGATAAAGCGGTATTTTCGGGAAAGGGTAGTAGCTTTGATTGACGAAAAGCAAAATTCAGAATGCTTTCGTCTGGTTTCCACTTATTTACTTCTCATGTTTCTTGCCATTGACGTCGGTAATACTGACATCGTTTTTGGAATTTATGCGAATCAGAGCTGGCTGCATCAGTTCCGAATCCCAACTCATTATAGTACTCGCCCCGCGGATTATGAAGCCCGGCTGCGAATGCTTTTTCTGGAAAACGACCTGAAAATTAGTGATATAAGTAGGGTTGGAATGAGTAGTGTTGTTCCCGGAGAAACGGCTTTGATCCGCTCGCTGATAATCGAACTTTTTGCACTGGAACCTTACGTGTTAGGGCCAGAAATATATCCGCATTTGGGCATTGAGCTGGCAAGTCCACGTGAGATCGGCACGGATCTGGTGGCTAACGCCGTGTATGCCTGGTATACGTACCAGCAGAACTGTATTGTAGTTGATTTTGGCACTGCTCTTACTTTTACCGTAGTTGCTGAGGCCCGAATAGTGGGCGTTAATATTGTCCCCGGCATTAAAACGGCTCTTCGTTCGTTATTTTCCAATACGGCTCAGTTACCCGAGGTTCCCCTTGAAATGCCGACGTCAGCGATTGGTAAAAATACCGTTCACGCCATTCAGGCCGGGATTCTCTGGGGGTACGTGGGGTTAGTGAAAGAACAATTGTTACAAATTCAGAAAGAAGTCGGGCCCTGTAAAGTGCTGGCTACGGGAGGATTATCGTCGGTTCTTCAGCCTTTGCACGAACTTTTTGAAGAAGTAGACATTAATCTTACACTCAATGGTCTGCGGATGGCTGGAGATTTAATCAAGTAATGATTTTACTTCTTTAGTCCTGAGTAATGATTCTGAATACTAGCCTGTTTATAGCACTATTTAAATAAATATTTTGTTTTAAATAACTAATTTAAACAAGTGTTTAAAATTGTTTGTTAATTTTAAAAACGCATTATTTATTTGCATCAGCATATGACAACCAATCCAGTTGATACGGAAGAGAAAATCAAGGAGGCGGCTCAACGCATTTTTCTTGAGAAGGGATTTGACGGTGCAACCATCCGGGATATTGCCGAGGCAGCCCAGATTAATACAGCCTTAACCAACTATTATTTCAGAAGTAAGGAAAAGTTATTCTGGCTGGTTTATGAATCCCTGCTGAAGGAGGCTCTGAAAAGTGTACAGGCCATTATGGATAAGCCGATCAGTGTGAAAGAGAAGCTAATTGCTTTGCTGGATCATATGTTCGAAGTACACGCCCAGAATCCGAATCAGGCCATTTTTTTCATGAATGAATGCCGCCGCAACCCGCAGGGATTTGCCGAAAAAATCGGAATTAACTGTGAGGCCATGGAGCAATGCTTTAACGTACAGTTCGAGGAGGAAGTGAAAAAAGGAATCATCATCAACGTTTCTCCCGACGCCATATTTCCGCTGATTTTCGGAATGATTCAGCAGATCTTTGCCGGGCGTGAGTTAACCATGCATTTGTTCCAGATGAACGAAGCTGAATTTGACAAACACGCCCTGGAGCAGAAGAGGATCATTAAAGAAATGATTTTGAAATACTTATTTAACGAATAAAGGTCACTTATTCAACCCGAATAAGCCCCTTGGAAACAATGGGCTTTTCTTTTACCCTTGATTTAAACAAATGTTTAAATTATTTATTTTAATCAAATAATCCAATGTTACGCCTTCCCCTGTTGATTTGCCTGAGTATGCTTGCAAGCGGGGTGTTTGCCCAGCAAGTATCGCTGGAAGAACTCACCGCGAAAGCCCTCACGCATAACCTGGATGTCCGCTCAAGTCAGCTTGAGCAACAGATCACCGAGTCTCGAATTAAAGAAGTCAAAGCCTCGGCTTTACCGCAGGTGAACTTCGCCGGAGACTATAAGTATTACATTAAAATTCCCGCTCAGGTTATTCCTTTGTCGGCCTTCGGCGGCCCGGAAGGTTCTTATTCGGCGGCGGCCTTTGGGTTACCCTGGAATTTAGGAACGACCGTTCAGGCCAATCAGGCGATCTATAATCCCAGCATTATGATCGGACTAAAAGCGGCGAAAGTAGGTCGTGAAGTATCTGAGTTACAGATTCGTCGGACCAGAGAAGACATTGCGTATAACGTGGCCGTGTCTTATTACAACGCCCAGACGCTAGCCCAGCAGGTGAAGTTTCTGGAAGGTAACATTGAAGCCCTCGACCGCTCCATTCGCATTACCGACTTACAGTTTCAGAATCAGTTGGGCAAAGGGATTGACGTGGATCGTTTGCGGTTAAGTAAAGTATCCATGCAAACGCAGATCGAGTCATTAAAGGCCGATTACGTAAAGCTGGTAAATCTGCTGAAATTTCTCGCCGGGATTCCTCAGTCGGAGGAACTAACGATTAACAATACCATCCAGGAGGCTACCGTGGTGGTTCCGACCTCGCAGGAAAGCGGTCTGAACCGGACGGAATTATTACTGCTGGATCGTCAGCAATTTGCCAATACGTTAGAGCAGAAAAACATCAAAGCCGGGTTTCTGCCAACGGTTTCAGCGTATGGCGTAGCTAATCACAGCGTTTTTGCCATCGGTGGCGATCAGTCGTACCTGAAAGGTATTCCGGCTTATTGGCTGGGACTGCAAATCAACTGGAACATCTTTGATGGCTATACCCGTCGCCATAAGCTTTCTCAAAAGCAGCTCGAAGGACAACAATTGTCGCTCAACCTTCAGAAAACGAAAGAATCCATTTCGATGGATATTACCAATGCCCGAACCCAAATGTCGGTGCAGAACCAGAACCTGAAAACGTCCGAAGAACAGGTCAGACTGGCTCAGAAAGTTTACGAACAAACGCAGCTTCAGTTCAAAGAAGGCACGATTGATATCAGTAACCTCATTCAAACGGAAAATGCCCTCCGCGAAGCTCAGAATAATTACCTCACCTCCCTGGTCAAACTTCGCACCGCCGAACTCGACTGGAAAAAAGCCACTGGCAATCTCATCACTCAATAGATCCACTTTTATATGAAACGCATTTTTGTAGCTATCGGTCTGGCAGCCACTCTTGGTCTGACGGGCTATAAGTTGCTCGACAACAAGGAAAAAGTTGCCGCCAAAGTATATAAACCCGACGTTAATCTGAAAGTAGGCGTTCGGACGGCCAAGGCTGAAGTTCGGGACCTTTCGCAGGAATCGCAGTTTTTAGGTTCGTTTGCAGCCAATCGGGAAATCGAAATTCGTCCGCAAGCGGGCGGCGAGATTGTGCAGTTACCCATTGTGGAAGGCCAGATGGTAGGAGCTGGAAAATTGGTCGCCAAGATCGACGACGATCAGTTACGGTTTCAGATCGAAGCCTTACAGATCAGCATCGAGGGTTATCAGAATGACCTGAAACGTTACGAAGCTCTGGTGAAAGGCGATGCCACGCCCGCTGTAAATATCGAGAAAACGCAACTCAGCATTCGTTCCACCCAGGCTCAGATCAAGCAGTTACAGAAACAGCTTTCCCAAACCACCATTACGGCTCCGTTCTCGGGTGTGGTTACCACTAAAATGGTGGAAAAAGGTTCGGTCGTTTCCCCCGGAACGCCGCTGGCCAAAGTAACTGATATTTCTTCCTTGAAACTCGTTGTTCAGGTTCCTGAAAAGGCTGTAAATCAGTTCAAAATGGGACAAATGATTTCGGTGAAAACTGAGGTGTATCCTGAGGTTGATTTCAAAGGCCGGGTATCACTGATCGGAGCTCAGGGCGATGTTGCTCACAACTATCCCGTTGAAATTACGGTATTGAACACGGCAGCTCACCAGTTACGGGCGGGTATGTACGGCAGCATTGCCAATACCAGCGAACTGAAAGGACAAACGCTAGCGGTGCCTCGTCAGGCCATCGTTGGTTCTACCAAGCAAGCTCAGGTGTACGTGGTCGAAAACGGCAAAGCAGTCTTACGTGACGTAAAAATCGGAGCGACCACAAATGATTACTACGAAATCACTAGTGGTATCAATGCGGGTGAAGAAGTCGTAGTGAGTGGACAAATCAACCTTCAGAACGGAACCCCCGTGGTGGCCCAATAACGGAGAAGAAGCTCTGGTTTGAGCATTAATATCTATACAGTTTTCAGAGTTAGTTTGGTGAGATTGCCCGTTCCCTTCAACCGATCTGTTTTTAAGGGCCTCTCCTGTAAATCAAACCTGATCAAACAGAATCTAACGTCTCAAACGAACAGAGTAACTTCCTAAACAGCATAACAATGAATTTTATAGAGACCATCATTAAGCGGCCCTCGATGATTATCGTACTTTTTGCGATACTCACGCTGGGAGGGATCGCGTCCTATCGGCTACTGAGTTACGAGCTGATGCCCGAGTTTTCGGTGCCGGTCGTAACCATCACGACGATTTACCCCGGGGCAGCTCCTTCAGAAGTCGAGTCGGAGGTAAGTAAGAAAATTGAAGATGCCGTATCCGGGCTGGATAACATCGATAACATTACCACGAAATCGCTGGAAAATGCGTCGCTGGTGATCGTGGAATTTAAAGCCGGAACGGACATTGACAATGCCCTGGATGAAACGCAGCGGAAGATTAATAACATGGTCAGCGACCTTCCCGATGACGTGGAAACGCCTTCCTTATCCAAAATTTCTCCGAGCGATCAGCCCATTATGCAGTTACTGGCAACCTCGAATCTGCCCAACGAAGTGTTTTATCAGCAGGTTGAAGATCGGTATTTGCCCATTATGCAACAGGTGCCCGGCGTAGCAGAAATTACCATGGTTGGGGGGGATAAACGCGAAGTGCGGGTGAACGTAAATGATGACAAACTGAATTATTACGGATTGTCACTCTTGCAGGTAACACAAGCCATAAATCAGGCTAACATGGAATTTCCGACGGGTAAGGTAAAAAGCTCTTCGGAGCAGATTACACTGAAACTGGCCGGTAAATTCGCCTCACTCGACGACATTCGTAACCTGGTCGTTTCGACATCACAAACGGGAAGTCCCGTTCGGGTACGTGACGTGGCGACGGTAGAAGATGGATTAGCCGATACTGAAAGCATCAGCCGCTTTAACGGTCAGAACGGTATTGGTTTGTTCATTAAAAAACAATCGGATGCCAACGCTGTAGAAATTAGCCGTTTGATTCAGGAGCGTCTAGCCACGATTGAAAAGGAAAACGCGAAGGATAAAGTACACTTCACGATTGCCTATGACAGCAGTATTTTCACGCTCGAATCGGTAGAAGCCGTAACGCACGATTTGATTCTGGCCGTGGTACTGGTGGCGGCGGTAATGCTCTTGTTCCTGCACAGTTTCCGAAATGCCATTATCGTGATGGTATCGGTTCCGGCTTCGCTGGTTTCTGCCTTCCTGTTTATGGGAGTCATGGGGTATTCCCTGAACCTGATGACGCTGCTGGCTCTTTCGCTGGTGATTGGTATTCTCGTCGATGACTCCATTGTGGTGCTGGAAAACATTCAGCGACACTTGGAAATGGGTAAAAACCGCTGGCAGGCGACTCTCGACGGAGTAAAAGAAATTGGCTTTGCTGCCGTGGCTCTGACCCTGGTGATTGTTGTGGTATTCGTGCCGATTACGATGGTAAACTCCGTCATTGCTGACTTATTACGTCAGTTCTCTCTAACCGTAGCCTTCTCTACGCTGATCAGTTTGCTGGTAAGTTTTACTTTAACGCCTTACCTGACGTCCCGAATTTCGAAGCTAGAACACCTGAATCCAAAGAATCCTTTTCACGCCTTTCTGTTATGGTTTGAACGGGGACTAACGGGTCTGTCCAACTGGTATCACAATGCCCTGGTTTGGGTGATTGGTCATAAAATTGCCTTTACGGCCATTCTGATTTCTCTTTTCGTAGCCACAGGCTGGGTGATGGGACTAGGTATCATTGGTCAGGAATTCGTGGCTCAGGGCGATCAGGGTAAGTTTCTATTAACCATGAAGCTCGATAAAAGTGCTTCGCTGGAGCAGAATAACCTGACGGCCCGCAGCATTGAAGATTACTTACGCAAAAAGCCCGAAGTAGAAACAATTTTCGCGAACGTGGCGGGTGCCAGTACGGGCATGGCCAGTACCGGACAGGGGGAAAGCAACCGGACGGAGTTAACGATTGAATTGGGTCCGGTGGAAGATCGTCCTGATCATTTATCAACCGAAAATTACATGATCGCGGTTCGCAAGGAATTAATGAAAAAATTCCCCGGACTGGAGTTTACTTCATCGGTTATTGGCATGGTGGCTACCGGAGAATCGCCCATTATGATGATTCTGAGTGGCGATAACCTGGATGAACTCATGAAAACGGCTCAGGGTCTGGCGGATCGTCTGAAGAAAATTCCTGGTTCGAATGACGTGAAAGTATCCGTAGAGGCGGGTAACCCCGAAGTGCAGGTGCAGATTGACCGCGAGAAAATGGCGAAGCTGGGTCTGAACATTCAAACCGTCGGCGGACTCTTGCAAAACGCTTTTGCGGGTAATGACGATTCTAAATACCGCGACGGTTCCGAAGATTACGACATCCGGGTCATGCTCGATGCTTTTGATCGGAAGAATCCCGAAGCCGTGAAGAATATTACCTTCTTTAGCCCCATTGCGAATCGTCCGGTGCGGCTGGCGGAGTTTGCCGATGTTCGTCTGGGTAATGGTCCTTCCTTACTCGAACGTAAAAACCGCCGGACGTCGGTGACGGTAACGGGTAATACGCTCGGCGTAGGTTCCGGAACGTTGATTAACACCATCAATGAAGATCTGGCGAAGAATCCATTACCAGCCAACGTAACCTTAACCTGGGGCGGCGACGCCAAAAACCAGAGCGAAGGGTTCGGCTCGCTGGGTCTGGCGATGGGTGCCGCCTTGGTGCTGGTGTACTTCATCATGGTATTACTGTACGACAGTTTCATTTACCCGCTGGTGGTACTATTCTCCATTCCCGTGGCCATTATCGGAGCCTTAATCGCTCTGGCTTTGTCCTCTTCCAACATGAGTATCTTCGCTATGTTAGGGATGTTAATGCTGATGGGTCTGGTCATGAAAAATGCCATTTTGATTGTCGATTTCGCCAACCAGCTTAAAGCTCAGGGGATGTCTTATAAAGAGGCCATTATTCACGCAGGAGAGGAACGGCTGCGACCCATTTTAATGACCACCATCGCTATGGTTATCGGGATGTTACCCATCGCTCTGGCCGCCGGTGCCGGTTCGGAGTGGAAAAACTCCCTGGCCTGGGTATTGATTGGTGGCTTAACCAGTTCGATGATCCTCACGGTCTTCCTCGTTCCCATGATTTATTACCTGGTGGATCGGGTGCAGGAAAAGTGGGGTCGTAAGAAAAAGAAAGCAGTACTAGAAGTAGAGTCAGTTCCCGTTTAAGCCCTGAAAACCGAGGGTGTCTTCGCAAGAAAGGCACCCTTTTATTTTCATACTAGAAACGTCCATTCATTGATGGCGTC
>CAJYHS010000229.1 GCA_913774715.1 uncultured Siphonobacter sp.
GATAATAAAAAAGGTACGGTGCATTTGCCCGTACCTTTTTTATTAGGCCAAGAACATGATAATAGCCTCATGATGAGTGGCTGCCTGGGCGTAAAATTCTTTTAGGTGACTGAAGCCACGAATGAGGTATGCCTGGGCTTCTTCTACCTGCCAATTGCCCGGATAGATTCCCAATTCATTCATAACTTCGGCATTATACCGGGAAATAAAGATTTCATTTGTAATCAGAGACAACATCTGATGAGCCTGTAGAACCTCCGTGCTATTTAAGTACCGGGGAGCGACCGTCGCCGTTGGTAAAGGCACTTCCAGGGCCTTTTTTCCCGTAATGACGGTCGTAAAAGGTTCGGTCAATGCTTCTTCAAAAGGCTTTCCAGTAATCAGATAAACAATCCCTTCCCAGGATTTTTTGATACTTGTAAACGCTCCATCTGTAAAAATGACACTGGCCTGATCCAGATCTTCCGCCAGCTTATTACGGTTGCCTACTTTGCCACTAAGCTGATAGTCTTTTAGACGTGCTTCACTCACGCGAAGCAAAAAGAGATTCATGCTCATAAGAAAAGGATACTAATCAGATGACTAGTCTATGTAATACGAGTGTTTTAGATTATTCCTTGCTAAATTGATACAAACATAGCTCTATAACAGCTCAATCCGGATAAAGCTTTTCCATGAGCGGTTTGGTGAAACAGTCTTTCCTTAGCAAATTCGTTGTTTGTTTTACTTACCGTCAATAAACTATGAAACTTAAACAACTCCCCCTGATGTTAACGCTAGCGGCGAGCCCCTCGCTGCTGTACGCACAGGGACCCAACGTTATCGTTAAGTCTGTACCTATGGAAGAAAATCCTCTTTTACAGGCGTTTAAAACTCCTTTTGAAACGCCTGCTTATGATAAAATCAAAGTAGAACATTTCATCCCGGCCATTCAGGAAGGGATGAAACAAGGTCGGAAAGACATTGACATCATTGTCAATAATGCTTCCAAACCAACTTTTCAGAATACCATCGTTGCTCTGGAAAACGCAGGTGAGTTACTGGGCCGCGTAACGCCCATTTTATTTCATCTGAACAGTGCTGAAACTTCGCCCGAAATTCAGAAAACGGTTCGTGAAGCTTCCCCTCTGTTAACGGAATACGGGAACGACATTTCTCTGAATGAAAAACTTTTTGCCCGGGTAAAAGCCGTTTGGGACGAACGTGACAAGCTGAAGCTCAATAAAGAAGATATGATGATGCTGGAAAAAACCTACAAAGGTTTTGCCCGCAGCGGTGCTAATCTATCTGAAACGGACAAGAACAAGCTTCGTGAAATCAACAAGGAGTTATCGCAATTATCCATCGAGTTCAACGAGCATAACCTCGCGGAAACGAATGAATATAGCCTTGTGGTAACCGACGAGAAGCGTCTTTCGGGTTTGCCTGATTTCGTAAAAGAAGCTGCCAAGGCAACGGCGAAGAAGATGAACAAAGAAGGCTGGGTATTTACGCTTCAGGCTCCCAGCTATGGACCTTTCATGCAATACGCCGATGACGCAGCTTTACGCAAGGAACTGTGGTTAGCGTATAATAAACGGGGTTTCAAAGGCGATAAGAACGATAATCAGGAAATCATCCAGAAAATCGTGAAGCAGCGTTACGAAAAAGCAAAACTGCTGGGATACAAAACCTGGGCCGATTACGTATTGGAAGAACGCATGGCGGAAAATCCAACCAAGGTTCTGGAGTTTGAGAAAAACGTTCTGAACTACGCCAAACCCGCAGCTGAACGCGAAATCAAAGAATTAACGGACTTTGCCCGGAAGCAGGGCTATGCCGAACCCGTTCTGCAACGTTGGGATGCGGGGTATTACGCTGAAAAACTGAAGAAAGAAAAGTACTCTATTAATGATGAGTTACTGAAACCTTACTTCAAGCTTGAAAACGTTCTGGATGGTCTATTCACGCTGACTAATAAGTTATACGGCCTGACGTTCAAAGAGCGTAAGGATATTTCAACCTGGAATGAAGAAGTAAAAACCTACGAGATTCTAGACGACAAAGGTCAGTTATTAGCCATCTGGTACGGAGATTACTTCCCACGTCCCGGCAAACGGGCAGGTGCCTGGAATTCAGGTACGCGTTCGCAGCACTTTGCGAATGGGAAAGATATCCGTCCGCACGTACTGAACGTATGTAACTTCACTCGTCCTACCGAAACAACGCCTTCACTGCTGACATTCCGCGAGGTTGAAACACTTTTCCATGAGTTTGGTCACGCGTTGCACGCCATGAGCTCTCACGTAAAATATGATGCCTTAAGCGGCACCAGCGTTTCCTGGGATTTCGTAGAATTACCCAGCCAGTTTATGGAAAACTTCTGTCTTGAACCTGAAGTGCTGAAATTATTCGCGAAACACTATCAGACGGGCGAAGTCATTCCTCAAGAATACATCGAAAAACTGAAAGCTTCTTCGAACTTCATGGCTGGTGTGGGCACGACTCGTCAGATCAACCTCGGTTTAACGGACATGGCCTGGCATGCTCAGGCTCCAACGGGTAAAACGGTTGCTCAGATCGAAGCCGAAGTGGCCGCTCAGACGGAAGTATATCCAATTGTAGAAGGTACGGCTGTTAGCCCCGCTTTTGCTCACATTTTTGCGGGCGGTTACTCGGCCGGGTATTACTCGTACATGTGGAGTGAAGTACTGGACGCCGATGCATTTGACCTGTTCAAACAGAAAGGTATTTTCAATAAGCAGGTGGCTAAATCATTCCGTGATAACGTATTATCTAAAGGAGGAACCGAAAAACCCATGGAGCTGTACAAACGCTTCCGGGGACGTGAACCTCAACCTGATGCGATGTTACGCCGGGCAGGTTTAATTGCTCAATAACAAAAAAGCTGATAGCCGGATATATTACTATATCCGGCTATCTTTTTAATAACCTGTTTTGAATATATTCTTTATTAATTGGTTCCAGTTAATTCCTTGTATTGAGCATAAAACTTGTTACTTTGTCTTGATTTTCGTTAACAGAAATTATTAAGTTTACGAAATATTATCCACCGCTAAATAGAACTAACAACCTGCCCTATGATGTCCTTTGTACGCTCTTCAATCGCCACCTTTGCTATTGCTTCCTTAACTCTGATTAGTTGTTCAGGAGATAAAAACGAACCCGATAGAATCGTTACCCGTGAAGCAATCGTTAATAAGACCTGGACTACTTCCGGAGTGGAAGTTGTTTACGACTCCAAACGCTACAACTATTCAGCTGCGGCAGACGGTATAGACAGTGAATTCTCTTTCAATTTTAAAGAAAATGACAAAGTAACGATTTCCAATGCGGGTGATGTATCTGAGGGGAGTTGGTCGATTGAAAACGACGTGCTGAAAGTCAAATATTCCGACGACTACATTTTGGACTTGAATGTTTCAGCATTAGAGGATGGTATTATGACAATTGCCCTGGCTAATGAACTGGATCCTACGAAGAATGATGCCATGCTAATTCCCCATAATTATCTGGGCTATCAAATGGCATTTACATTATTGGCTCAAAACGAAAATATTGATATTTCCAAAACGAATAAGCCCGTTTCTGTGCTTTTGAAAATGAAAAGTAATTAACCTTACCAGAGGTAATTAACAAAAACGACTCATGCATACATGAGTCGTTTTTGTTTTTATATGAAATGTCATTTTGTTACCGCCTACTTTTTTATAGGTTTGAAGTATGGAGGAATTGAAGGAACTTTTGCAATCGGTATCCGATCTGACCTATGCCGAAAAGGTAATGGCATTTCTGGATAAACATTACAGCAATACGGACGTTCGTCCGTATCACAACTGGACACATATCCAGTTCATGCTGGACCTATTCAGAACTTACCGCGAGCATCTGCACCAGCCGGATATTGTGTTGTTAAGTATCGCCTTCCACGACGTCATTTACGAACCTCTGTATACTAATAACGAACTTCAAAGTGCCGAGCGGGCTCAGGAATGGTTATCAAAAACGGATTTAAGTACCGAATCCATTCGGACCGTTTATGAATACATTCTTTCCACGAAAACGCACGCCAATCATACCGAAGACAGCGACCTTGATTTTCTGCTTGATTTCGATCTGGCTATTTTAGGGGAATCTCCCGAAAGCTATGATGCGTATGCCGAGCAAATACGAACTGAATTTCAAGCTATTCCGGATGCTATTTATGCCGATGGTCGCAAAAAAATCCTGAGTGTATTCCTGGCGATGGCTACTATTTATAAAACTCATCTTTTTCAGGATCAGTACGAAACTCAGGCCCGGGAAAACATTCGCCGGGAGATCGAACGTTTGAACTAGGGAGGTCCTGAACCTTTCCAGTTACTTGCTCTGTTAACTTATTACATTTAGTTCTTCTCTTGAAAATGGCAGATAATCAATTATACGACGTAGTCATCATTGGCGGCGGTCCGATTGGCCTGGCCTGTGGCCTGCATGCCAAGCAAAAAGGCCTGCGATACGTCATTCTGGAAAAAGGCTGTCTGGTTAATTCGATTTATAATTATCCAGCCAATATGACCTTTTTCTCTACCAGTGACCGGCTTGAAATTGGTGGCGTTCCCTTTGTTTCCAATAACGCAAAACCGACCCGCTCAGAAGCGTTGGAGTATTACCGTCGCGTAGCGATGTCCAATCAATTGAACATTAAGTTATTCGAGAAAGTAGACGCAGTTGAAGATCACACGCAAACCATTGATGATTTAGAGAATCGACAGTACATCATTCGAACTTCCAAAGGCACCTATCTTACTTCCAACGTCGTTATTGCCATTGGTTTTTACGATACGCCAAACCTGATGCATATTCCGGGTGAGGATTTGCCTAAGGTAACGCACTATTATGCCGAACCGCATTTTTACGCGGGGATGAAAGTACTGGTTATCGGAGCTAATAACTCTTCGGTGGATGCTGCTCTGGAAACGTACCGCAAAGGAGCTGAAGTAACGATGGTGATTCGGGACGGAGAAATTGGTCGCCGGGTAAAGTATTGGGTAAAGCCAGATATTGAAAACCGGATTGCAGAAGGTTCGATCAAAGCTTATTTTCATTCGAATTTAAAAGAAATTCGGGAAACGGAAGTGGACATTCAAACCCCCGAAGGCCTCATTACCATTCCTAATGATTTTGTAGTAGCAGCCACAGGGTACCAACCTAATTTTGATTTTCTGACCGGTTCAGGGATTACCCTGTCTGACGACGAAAAACGGTATCCTTCCTACGATCCCGAAAATCAGGAAAGTAACAAACCTGGCGTTTATTTAGCGGGTGTGGTTTGCGGCGGCATGGATACGCACGTCTGGTTTATCGAAAACTCCCGTATTCACGCCGAAAAGATTATTGAGAAAATCAGTGCGGAAAGGCACTATTGAATGAGTGAAGGATAGAATAAATCAATACCCATTGCTATCATTCACTTGATCAGAATTGATTGTTTCAACCTGCTTCGGATGCCAGATAACCAGTGCTTATTACAAATTCACTCCTTCTATCATTCCTTCATTCAACATTAAAATTATGTCTGTTTCTAAAATGATCGATCATGCTCTGTTGCATCCTACGCTGACGGATGCGGACTTGGAAGCAGGCTGTCGATTAGCGATAAGGTATGATGTAGCTTCCGTCTGCATTAAACCCTACGCGGTAAAAAAAGCCGCTGAATGGTTAGCTGGGACTAGCGTTCTGGTTTGTACAGTCATAGGATTTCCGCACGGCAGTAATACCATCCCGGTGAAAGTTGCCGAAACTATTCAGGCCTGTAAAGAAGGGGCAACGGAAATTGATATGGTCGTAAACGTCGGTAAGGTACTAAGTGAAGACTGGGCTTATATACAAGCTGAAATTCAGGCTATTCAGGAGGCTTGTCTTTCTCACGGGGCTCTTCTGAAAGTCATTTTTGAGAATGATTTCTTGCCCCAAGATTCCTATAAAATCAAACTCTGCGAAATCTGTACGGAAATTGGTGTGGCTTTTGTGAAAACGTCCACGGGTTTTGGTTACGTTAAGAACGCCGCTGGAACTTTTGAATCTCAGGGAGCTACCGAGCATGACTTACGTCTCATGCTGGCTCACATCGGACCCAACGTGGCCGTCAAGGCTTCGGGTGGTATCAAAACCCTGGCACAGGTACTTACCCTGAAAGAAATGGGCGTTCAACGCATTGGCACTAGCTCGACGGAGTCAATTTTGAATGAGTGAATGATAGAATGAGGGAATAGGTTAAATCTCAAAAGTTCATTTTCGTTTTTCTGTAATGAATGATAAATCAAATTCCTACAACTATTCAATCCTTCACTGATTCAACATTGACTCACTCCTTTTATCATTCATTCAAAATTAAATTACCATGCTCGACCTCGGCTTTGTCTCGGCCATTTTGCCGGACTATAATCTTGAAAACGTATTAAAGTTTGCTTCTCAGCACGGATTTAAATGTGTAGAACTGATGTGCTGGCCCAAGGATAACTCCGAAGCTCGTCGCTACGCTGGAGTTACGCATATTGACGTTGATGATCTGGATGCTCAGACGGTAGCCTACATTCAGAATCGGACGAAAGAATATGGCGTTTCCATCTCTGGGTTAGGATATTATCCAAATCCCCTCGATCCAGATCCGGCCAAGGCAGAGTACTACCGTGAACACATCAAGAAAATCATCCGGGCAGCGGCTCTACTGAAAGTGCCCGTAGTTAATACTTTCATTGGCCGGAACCCCAAGTTGACGGTAACAGAAAACCTGAATTTATTCGCAGAACACTGGCCTGCACTTGTCAAGGAAGCTGAACAGCACAATATTAAAATTGGCATTGAAAACTGTCCGATGTGGTATACGGACGATGAGTGGCCCGGCGGCAAAAATCTGGCGACTACGCCCGCCATCTGGAAGCGAATGTTTGAAATCATTCCTTCGCCAACGCTGGGACTGAACTACGACCCCAGCCACCTGATCTGGCAGATGATGGATGAAATTCGTCCAATTTATGACTTTAAGGATCGTCTTCACCATATTCACCTGAAAGACGTAAAAGTGTATCGGGATAAGCTGAATGAAGTGGGAATCATGGCGAACCCTTCTTTGTATCATTCGCCGAAACTCCCCGGTTTGGGAGATGTAAACTGGCGGGCATTCTTCGCCGCACTCACTGATGTGCGTTACCGGGGCCCGGTGGTGATTGAAGTAGAAGATAAAGCCTACGAAGGTAGCCTTCGCGATGTACAGGCCGCCATTCTTACTTCCAGAAATTACGTAAAGCAATTTCTAGCGTAAGTGTTTCTTCTATTCAACTTCCGAAAACTAAGTTGTCTTGACCTAGTACTTTCGGCAGTTTAGCGATGCTACCGCTGCCAGCGAAAAAGCTGGCAGCGACATTTTACAACTAATAACTATCAACTACTTAAAGCTTACTTCCCTCTCTCTTTCAAAACCAAATACTCTGCCACTAAAGCCAGTGAATGAGCCGGGCATTCCCAGTTAATATGGCTTAATTTCCAATTCGTTAACCAACGGGTTTGCGGATAATAATTCAGAATGGGAGCAATCGAAAAGTAATGATTCCGGGATTGTTCCAGCAAAGTCTCTAACGTCCAGTTTTCAGGTAATACCTCACCCGGATCTTCGCCTAGTCGTAAAAGCGTCGTTGCAATCATAACCTGATCCATAAATATTCTGGATTTCCAGGCTTTCATATCCTTCACCAGTATCTGTTTACAATCATTTAATACCGGAACCTCGGCTACTAATCGACCCACGTGGTACATGATTAACGGCGTAGTTGCGTAATAAGCTGAAGCCTCCAGGGGCCGTTGCCGATAGTCACCCGACCGAATAGTGTAAGCAATAAATTCCATTACGTTCCGGTCAAACTCGTCCAGCGGTAACTGATTCCGATAAACCCAGAGCATTACATTTGACAGAGTGCTGGCATCAAAATCAATCGGCATTTTTTCCCCAAACCAGGTGGAGTAGATTTTTTGCTTCCGAAATTGTAAGGGACCGGTTTTAGCCCATCCTTTCACAGTATTGGCGTGAGCCCGTAGTTTGGCTTTCAACCAGAGATGTTCTTCCTGCGAACGCGGTGTAATCAGATAAATCATTACGGTATCGTCCACGTCGTCGGGCAGTTTAAAATGCTGCGTCCGATGCATGATTCGTCCGTTCGGAAAGTGATTGGAAGGTTGAGTCTGGTAAAAGTTATACGTGGCTAAACCGTGTTTATTCTGATAAAGGGCATACGTAGCGGCGGCTTTTTCAGCAATAGCATCAACGATTTGCTGGCTGCTTTCCGATAAGGCCGACCGGATTTCCTGAAGCGTGAAAACGGTAATAGCAGTAAAGAAAATATTGGAATCTTCGCGACGGTAATTCAGTTCTTTTTTAAGACGCTGCGAAGGGAAAAGACCCGCGACATAGGTAGCATCTCCCGGCGATTGTAGAGCGGCGATTCGTTCAATAAGTGATTCAAGCACGGTTTTCATGTGAACGCAAAGAACGGTTTTATACGTTAACTTTTCAGAAGTTCATCACGAAAAGTCCCCATAAGGCTGTTCATTTTTTACCGTTGAACTACATCGTTCTTCCATTTATGGGGTGTTTTACCGCATTTTTGTAACACAATTTCAGAAACAGCTATTGAAAAATTTTACATCTATCATTCTAAATCTATATCCATGACACCCACGCGAAAAGGAAGTTTTGTAAAGAAAACCAAAGACATTACTATCGGAAGTACCATAGCTCTGGCCCTACTGACAGGGACCGTAACCCTTCAGGGTTGTGGCGGTTCCAACGAACAGCAATACGAGGAACGACAGGAAACAACCTTCGGAAAAGGCGTACGTACGTATATTACTGAAACCAGTCCGGGCGAGTTTAAAATTACCGACGAAGTTTCCGTCGCCGCTGATAGCAGTAAGGCTATTGTACGCTATTACGATGGACACCGCGATACTTTAAATGCTCAGTCAGCCAAGGCTTTAATTGACCGGGAAGTAATAAATAACCAACAATATCACGCTGGCCATAGTGGACTGGGGAGTGCTTTGCTTTGGGGAGGCATGGGGTATTTTCTGGCTAACTCTCTTAATAATCGCCGTTACCAGCAGTATCAGAATCAATACGGAGATCAGCAGCGGTCTCGGTTTTACAATAGCCCCGCCACTTTCAATCGTTCCAATAGTGTCCGGCAGGAAGTTCAAAGCTCCAAAAGTACACGGGTCGTTCGTAGCACTCGTCCTTCCGGAGGCCGCAGTGGCTACTTCAGCGGAAGCCGCAGCCGGAGTTACGGCGGATGATTTAGTTTTCAGTTGTTAGTTTACTGTTTTCAGTTAAAAATCTGAATTCCGTTAAATGACAACTGGAAACAGTACACTGAAAACTAATAAGTCATGATCAAAATAAAAACGTTACCAACTTCACCAGAAACTCAGCTTCGTCAGATTGGCTGGGACTGGATGCTTGGTTCTGATACTCTCCCCTACCTTACCCACGAATTAGTTAGTGTAAATCAGACCGAAGCTCAGGCTTATTATGATGCGGCGAATGATCTCTATGAAATGTTTGTCGAAGCAGGACAAGCCGTCATTGATCAGAATCGCTTTGCAGAACTCGGGATTCCCGAAAACCTGATTGATGTAGTAAAATTGTCCTGGAATGATGATCGGCATTTGCATCTGTACGGACGGTTTGACCTGGCGGGCGGAATTAGTGGTTTACCCATCAAACTGATTGAATTCAATGCCGATACGGCTACGTGCATTCCTGAAACGGGTATTGTGCAATGGGCTCATTTAAAAGCCAACGGCCTGGATGAAGCGGCTCAGTTTAATACCTTGTACGAATCGCTGGTTGAGAATTTTGAAATTCTTCGCAACCTCAACTCCGACCTCACGCCTACGCTGTTAATCTCTTCCATGCGGGACACGCCCGAGGATGATGCGAACGTGCAAGTCATCGGAGAAGCTGCCCGTGAGGCCGGGTTTGACATTGAATACGCCTATGTCGACGAAGTGGAATTTTCCCCCAGCGAAGGGTTATTCCGCCAAAATCCTCAAAATGGCACGTTCGAGAAATTTGACTTCTGGTTCAAGCTGGTTCCCTGGGAATACATCGCCTGGGACGAACCTGATCTGGCTGACATACTAACTCAGGTAGTGAAGAATCGGAAAACGGTCATTATTAACCCCGCTTATACTTTACTGTTTCAGTCGAAAGCAATCCTGAAAGTATTATGGGAGCTTTTTCCAAATCACCCCTTATTATTACCCACGACTGATCAGGCCCCTACGGGTAAACCATCCGTTCGGAAAGTGTTATTTGGCCGCGAAGGAGCGAATGTTGAAATTCTGGACACGAACGGAACTGTCTCTGAACAGGCGGAAGGTGAATACGGAGAGCAGGCAGTTATCTATCAGGACTACACTGAATTTCCCGCCGATACTCAGGGGAACCGCTATCAGGCCGGCGTATTTTTTGCTGGAGAAGGCTGCGGTCTAGGATTTAGAAGAGGAGGAAAAATTCTGGATAATTCTGCTCAGTTTTCCGGGCATTTGGTTGAATAATGGCTTCTGGTTGAGGGAGTAAAATGATCTAGAGGTAACAAAATGGCCTTTGCCCAAACACAAGGTAGAAACGTCCATTTATGGCGTCTGGCTGAAGAAGAAAAATGATTTAGAGGTAATAAAATGGCCTTTACCCTAACACAAGGTAGAGACGTCCATTTATGGCGTCTGGCTGAGGAAGGGAAATGAGCTAAAAGGTAACAAAATCGCCTCTACCCAGACGCGATGAAGTCGCGTCTCTACGTAAAAAGGGGTTCGTTTCATTGATGAAACGAACCCCTTTTTTATACTAACACTGATTATTCGTGCTTCATTTTACTGTCTTTTTTGCAGCAGGCGGGCAGTTTATCGTAGCCTTTCTGATCCGCAGGAACTGCATTCGCGTCGTAACCCGTCTTCGTAATGGTCTCAATAATCTGAGCTTCGTCGGTCTTCTTACCATCGTAGGTAACGGTTACTACTTTATCCTTCAAATCCAGATTAGCATCTTTCACCCCTTTCGAAAATCCCAGATTTTTCTCGATTCGAGCTTTGCACATGCCGCAAATCGCTGAAGTTTTAATTTTCACCGTTTTAGGCTCGTCCTTCGCCCAAACCATTCCGCTAAGGAGTAAACAGAAACTTAATACCAGAGATTTTACCATGATTTTTTGATTGGTTAGTAATGAAACAATAAAGGGAGTTTTAAAAGTTTAAAATGGGTTGAAAAAGTTTGAGGTTGATAGTTAGATGAGGTTTGAGAAGTTTGAGGTTTGAAAATGTTTAGTCACTCAATATTTTCAAACCTCAAACTTCTCAAACAATCAAACCCTATTTAAACCCATCAATTAAGCAGCAACTGCCATATTTTCACATACTTCGGCACAGTATTGGCAAGCTTCGGCACAACGGGCACATACTTCATCGCCGTGAGTGGCGTGTTTTTCACATTCTGCCGCACAGGCTTTGCATACTTCCGCACACATTCGACACATATCCAAAGCAAAGTCTGAGTCACGGGCACACAAGCGAGCACAGGTGGTACAGACTTCCGCACAATCCCGGCATAACTGAATACACTTCGTACGATCCATTTCGTGCCCGGATTTGGTTACGCAATTGGTAACGCAGGCTTCACAGGTTTTTACGCAGGCCAGACAGGCCTCGATACAAGCTTCCATATTCATAGCAATCAAGGATTTGGTTGGAAAATGAATCTTACATTTTTAACCGGGTCGGCATCAGTCGCAGATAAACCTGCCCGGCTAAGGGCGTTGATCCGTATAACGAATTCAATGCCTTATCCTGCAAAAAAACAGTGCCCTGCACACCCGCTACTAGCCATAATTTTCCCATCTGGGCTACTTGATGATTATATCCTAAACTCAGAGCATTGACGTTGTAAATCAGACTGGTAGGCAAAACCAACTCCTCGGCTGATTTCTGAACAAATTCATAACGCCCATAGACCGCCCAGGTCTCATGTTGCCAGTTTGATTCCACCAAAGCTGAATGTTCGTTATGATGATCTCCCGACTGGTTATACCCCCAGGAAGCCGTCGAAGCAACCCAGCTATTCTTTCCGGCTGGAATCACGTGCTGAACCGAAGCCGTGGTTCGATTGACGTTTTCTTCAGGATGCAATCCTTCGGGTGAATGAATGTAAGCCCGGGAAGCCTGCAAAGACCAATGCATAGATGGGTTCCAGGAAACACGGTAACTATACGAATCAAAACGAGGCTTATCGAAATTGTATCGATTTTCATTCGGTTCCCGACCCGAAAAACTGGACCCTTCCAGCTTTACCTGACCAATCCGAACCCCCAGCGTCGCTACGCCGAAGGTAATGTGCGTGGCATCCTGCCAGTGGTGACTCAGGGTAGCATCGGGGTTATTCATGGCAGAGAAACGATGCATGAAAGCCACGGGTCCCAAAGCTGGCTCGCCCGGGTAACCCACATAACCCGAAATATCAACCTTTGCACTTAATCGCTGGGTATAGCCGACGGTCAGTCCTGAAAATAAATCGTGAGGATGCTGACGATCAATCAGGGGGTTACCTTTCCAGCTTTCTCCGGTTTGATACAACAAGGGGTAACCTCCACCTCCTTCGGTCAACCGATCCAGCGATACCATCAGCGATGCCGTGAATAATCCATTCTTACCTACGGGCCGCTGAGCCATGCCCATTACCCAGTTCGGAGCGGACAATCGGCTCGCCTGCCCGCGTTTGCCCGGATTGTTTATATTCTGACCCGTATACCTCAGAAAAACACTTCCGTGAACCATGTACATCCACTTGGACTGATGTTTCATCCAGGCGTACAAGGGCGTAGCATCCGGCTGCCAGCCCGTTCCCGATCCATTTCGATTCATTGGTAAACTCAGCGAATACGAATGTGTCATCGAAGGGTGACCTTCGTGGTGTTCGTGATTCATACCTTCATGCGACATTTCATGGTCGGGTTTGGTCGTATCCGCCTGCATTTGGTGATGCTCATGCTGAGCATACGAGGTTACGGATAAGCCAGATAACAAGGCAGTTATCAGTAGGTTTTTCATGGCTTTTACTGTTTGTTACTCGGTTCGTTTCTCTTTAACCTTGTCTTATTACTAGACGCAATCAATCGAGTGTCTACGATTTCAAATCTGATCCAGCGACTGGCGGGTAGACTGATGGCCCTGCCGAAACTGACTGGGGGTTACCCCGGTTACTTTTTTGAATTGATTGGATAAATGAGCAACGCTACTGTACCCTAGTAAATCCGCGATCTCACTGAGGTTACGTTCGTTATAGGTCAGTAACTCTTTAGTCTTTTCAATCCTTAGCCGAATCAGGTAATGCTCTATAGTCAACCCTTCCAGCTCTGAGAAAAGCTTACTTAGGGCACTATAATCCCGGCTTAATTCTTCGGATAAGTAACTGGAGATGTTTAGCCTAGCCCGTCCCTGCTGACTAATGTATTCGAGCATCAGTCGCTTCATCTGGGTTACCAGTTGCTGACGCCGATCTTCCAGTAACTCAAAGCCCAAACTTTCCAATCGCGTTTGAAGAGCTTCCCAATTATTCACCCCTCCGGAAAGGTCCACCTCGCCTAAATCGACCCGATCGGGTTTCATCCCTAACGACTCGAACGTTTGCTGCACTACCATTTTACAGCGGTCGCAGACCATATTTTTAATATATACCGTTGTCATCCGTTACATTTCCGTTTACTGAATCTTGTATCTAAATCCAGCGTAAATCATTCGACCGATCACCGGCCCCCATACCATCGAGGCATCGAAGTTTTTTCCAAAGGGATCATTTGCTCCGATAATTGGGTTTTTCTGGGTAAAGTTCGCCAGGTTCTCCCCTCCTACGTACAAGGCCCAGGTTCTGAAATTTTTGGTTACCTGAGCATTCAGATTCGAAAAGGCTGGAGCATACACGGGTGGTGAAGTAACGTCATGAATATGACCGGCTTCGCTGTTAGGCACGCGTCGGCGACCGTTCCATTGCCAGGTAAAGTCAAACTTCCATTTCTCAAATCGGTCGCTAGCCCAGCCGATATTGAAGAGAACCCGATCGCGGTTTACAAACATTTTGGGTAACAAAGTCTGGTCGCCGCCTGGCGTTCGAACCGTCTGTTGCACGTCAAACCAGCGATAGGCCAGCTTAATCTCCGTACGGGGTAAGGGTTGCACGTTCCATTCCGCCTGAAAACTGTTCGCATAGCTTTTGCCACGCAGGTTATATACCACAATCCGATCCGCCGATTCCATATCTACCACCAGTTGATTCTCGAAATCCGTACGATAAAAGTCGAGCGTGAAGCTGCTGTTTTTACCGCCCCAGGGTAAGGCTTTCGTCAGACTGAGTCCATAGTTCCAGCTTTGTTCGGGATTAATGCGGGAATCGAGCATGGTCCAGTTGCGGGAGTTCACCAGCATGCCGTAATTTTCGGCAACAGGGTTAGGCACCCGCCAGCCTTTTCCGGCACTCAACCGGGCATCAATTTCGGCGGGCAAGTGAACTAATACGTGTAAACGAGGCGTAAAGCGGGTTCCATAGAGGTTATGAAAATCTACCCGTCCACCAGCGACCAGCGTCATTTTCTCGGGAATTGTATAGGTATACTCTCCGTAAGCTCCAGGAACTAGTTCTTTTCTTACAAAAGCAGAATCCAGGAATTTCTCGTTGAAATCATCCAGCATGAAACTGGCTCCGAGCTTATACGTATGCCGGGTATCACCGATGATATTCTGGTAAATCAGATTTCCGTATAGTGTTTGTTCAATGCCCGAATAACGCTTGAAGCCAAAGCGAGCCGAAGCATCATGATACACGCCGTTAAAGATTAAGGCTAACCCCTTGTAAGGCTTTTCAGGAAAAAGCTGGGCCGTTTTACTGAAGAATTCCAGTCGGCGGGTTACGTTACCAAATTCGTACACATTGGGTCGGTCCCGCCCTGCGTCCATTTGCCCGCCTAACCGATCCTCGTATAAGGCTTTCACGCCAAACTGTGTCATCCAGCGATCGCTCTGATATTTCCAGCGGTTAATGATATTGCCCTGCGAATACAGCGGCACATCTATAAATCCATCCTTGTTTTTGTCCAGCCGGGTTTGCAGCGTACTCCCGTGACTTAACAGCCCCACCGACCATTTATCGGTCAGTTTTTTAGCCAGATTCAGATTCAACTCCGCCCGGCCAAAACTATTTACATAACCGTTCAGAAAAAGTTTGTCGTCGCCATCGGGTTTGGCCAGTTCGATATTAATCGCTCCGGTCATGGCTTCGTAGCCATTCACTACACTGCCTACACCCTTGGAAACGTCAATCGAACTGATCCAGGTACCGGGAGTATAATTCAGTCCGAATGTGGTATTCAAACCCCGGATGTTAGGTATGTTCTCGGTATTAATCTGTACGTACGTTCCAGCCAGACCCAGCAATTGAATCTGCTTGGCTCCGGTAACCGCATCGCCGTAACTCACCGAAACCGAAGCATTCGTTTCAAAGCTTTCGGAAAGGTTACAGCAGGCGGCTTTCGCCAGCGATTTTGAAGTAATAATTTCCGTATGAATGGGATTAATGCGGTCAATCGACGAAGCGGCACTCGTAACGGTTACTTCCTGAAGCTGGTTGGAGTTAATCAAAGTAACGGTCAGTGAATCCAGTGTGTTCACTGCCAGCGTATCGCTCTGATAACCCACCAGCGAAAACACCAGCTTTTGCTGCTCGGGATTTTTAGTAATCGAAAATTTCCCCTGACCATCGGTCTGGGTATTAATGGAAGTTCCTAACCAATAGACGGTTACTCCTACCAAAGGTTCAAGGCTCCCATTACTCTGCTTCTCGACCACACGGCCGTTTAACGTCTGAGCAAGGGAAGTATAACAGGTCCACAGAAGCAATGCTCCAGTGAATACGAATCGCTGAATACGCATAAAATTATGGCTAAATGAATACAGAATGAAGACTTAATGCACAAGCATCAAGGCCAATCCAAGGACAGTAACTTCCTCAGAATGAATCATTCATAGCCAATCAAATCAGGAAAGATTGCACAAAAACCAGTAAACTTCGCCCGGAAAGTGGAATCGCCGCTTGTGCATCAAAGGCACTCGAAATCAGCGAGCGAAAGGCGTTAACCAGTAACTGGAATAGGTAGCAGGTAACGTGAGCCGTGAACTCCACGACCATCTTAATAAACTTTGCCGCCAGCTTGGTAATGGAAGACGTATACGAAACGTGTTCGTAACGGGTTTCTTCCTGACAGCAGCTCTGTTTCTTCAAACTCTGATGACTGGAAACCGGATGCTGCTTTTGAACGCAAGCAGGACAAGACTTCTTGTCAAACGAAACCAGGGATACTTTCTTCTTGTGACGAATATGGCAGGTGTGCTCCACGAGGCCGAAACCCGTAGAAGTCGTCAAGACGACGAATACCATAAATACGTTAAACAGTCGAAAGAGTATGGACGGCTTCATAATACCGTAGAAGTTTGAGGAACAAAGGTATTTACTATTTTTCCAACGATCTACCTTTTTAATTTTTTTCCATTTAAATGTAAAAATTTACTCTTTGCCTTTCTCCTGTAATCATGGCAGGGTAACAAGAAGTTTTAGAAAATGAATAATTTCATCAGGGAACATCGTTTCCTCAGGAGCCCGAGTATTTTTGTTTATCTAAGCATTTCAAAAAACACACTTATGGCTCAAACCACATCAGCCACCTCTGAATTAAAAGCGAAATTTACCGAGAATAAATACCTCGTCACCCTCGTATTTGTCACCTCTCTTTTTATGCTCTGGGGCATTGCCATCTCCATGGGCGACATTCTCAACCGACATTTCCAGAAAGTACTAAACGTTTCAAAGGCGGACTCGGGTCTGGTGCAGTTTTCTATATTTGGTGCTTATGCCATCATGAGTATCCCGGCGGGTTTATTCATGAAGCGGTTTGGTTATAAAAACGGCGTTTTACTGGGTCTCATTCTTTACGCCTGCGGAGCCTTTTTATTCATTCCTGCTTCCAATGCCGAGTCTTTTAACTTTTTCAGAATCGCCCTGTTCGTGCTGGCTTGCGGACTGGCCACCCTCGAAACCGTTGCCCACCCTTTCATTGCCGGTCTTGGTGATGAACGTACCAGCGACCAGCGGATTAATTTCGCTCAGTCCTTCAATGGTTTAGGTACCATCATTGGACCTCTCGTAGGAGGTTACCTGCTTTTTGGAAACGGTGAAGCTGAAAGTAAAGATCTGGAATCCGTAAAATCGTTATATCTCGCCATTGGAGCCATTATCCTGACCATCGCGATTCTTTTTTCCTTCGTGAAGGTCCCCTCCTTTCAGGATGCTCACGCCGTTTCCCCTGATACGTACGCGGCTCATCCCGAATCGTTCACCAGTTCGAAAGGCTTGTTTGAGCATCGTCATTTCGTGTGGGCAGTGATTGCCCAGTTTTTCAATGCTGCCGCACAGGGTGGAACCTGGGCTTATTTCATTAACTATGGCCACGAAAAAATGGGTCTGCCTGACGACCAGGCGAGTTATTACTTCTCGTTCAGCATGGTATTAATGACACTGGGCCGTTTCATTGGAACATTCCTGATGAAATACATCGCCCCCAATCGACTGCTGGCCGCCTTTGCCCTGGGCAATATTCTGATGTGTCTGATCATCGCTCAGAGCTTTGGCTGGGTTTCATTCATTGCTTTATTAATGCTGAATTTCTTCTTCAGCATTATGTTCCCGACGGTATTTAGTCTGGGTTTAAAAGACCTGGGCCGTCATACGCAGCAAGCCTCTTCCTTTATCTCAATGGGTGTAGCCGGTGGTGCTATTTTCCCGTACCTGATGGGAATGATTGCCAATGAAGACGTAGCGAAAGCGTATTACTTACCCATTATCTGTTACGTAGTCATTTTTATTTTTGGAGCTAAGTTCTCCAAGCCAACGACTTAATTTTCAGAGGAAAGATCCTTTAAAATGCCCCGGTTTCCTCTAAATGACCGGGGCATTTTGCTATCTTAAGGGTTCTTTATGATCATTCCACCCGCATGTATAAAACCATTATTTTCGATTTCGACGGCACCCTGGTTGACTCCAAATACATCTTCGTGGATGTCTATAATCAGATCGCTAAAAGATACGGTTACCTTTCCTTAGATTCCGAAAATATCCATGAATTACGAAAGCTTTCCATCCGCGAACGCTTTAAGCTTATGCAAATACCGCTCTATCATGTTCCTTTGATATCTTTCCTTTTTCTGAGAAAATACGGAAAAGCCATGCATCAGCTGACGTGTTTTGAGGGTATACAAACGATGTTGAATCAACTTAGCACTCAAGGCCTGACATTAGCTATTATTTCTTCAAATTCGAAATCGAATATTCATACTTTCCTGAAATCCAATCAGATAACGGCCATTCAGCATATCTATACTTCACGAAATCTGTTTGGGAAACATAAGGTCATGCATCGTTTAATGAAAGATTTGCGGATTACTCCCCAGGAAATTCTTTACGTTGGCGATGAATTACGGGACATCAATTCCTGCCGGATTGCCCAGATCCCCATCGCCTGGGTAAGCTGGGGTTATGATCCATTGGAATTAATCGATCAAAATCCACCGGATTATTACATCCATTCTCCCCATGAGTTATTAACCTTACTAACGAATTCCCCTTCGTAGAGACGCAACTTCATCGCGTCTGGGTAAGAGGCGGTTTTGGTTACGATTCCAATGATCTTCCTTTCCCAGCCAGACGCGATAGAGTCGCGTCTCTACCTTGGATTTTCAATGCCTATTCTCCCATTTCTTTCCAAAATTGGGTCTTTATCTTCGTCATTGAAATCAATAAATGGATGCCTTATGAAAATGTTAGTGGTTGAAGATGAGCAGGGTTTGGCCGAAAGTATTACGGCTTATCTGAGCAAGGAAGGATACCGTTGCGAGATGGCGGCTACGTATCAGGAAGCCGACGAAAAGCTCTATCTCTACGAATATGATTGCATCATCGTTGATTTGACCTTACCCGGTGGCGATGGTCTTCAATTAATCGAAACCCTGAAAAAAAGGTCCGCTTCAACCGGCATCATTATCATTTCAGCCCGTAACGCTCTGGAAGACCGCATCAAAGGGCTGGAAGTTGGGTCGGACGATTACCTGACCAAGCCTTTTCATTTGTCGGAGTTAAATGCCCGGGTTAAATCCCTGATTCGTCGACGGAATTTTGGAGGGCATAATGAAATTCATTACCACGAAATCGCCGTGCAGTCGCTTTCGCGAAAAGTATTTGTAAAAGATCAGGAAACGGTATTGTCCCGGAAAGAATATGATTTATTACTCTATTTTCTTTCTAACATCGACGTGGCCTTAACGAAAGTATCCATCGCGGAGCACCTCTGGGGCGACCACGTAGACTCGGCCGATTCGCTGGATATGGTGTATTCGCACATTAAAAACCTGCGTCGTAAACTGATCGAAAAAGGCAGCCGTGATTACATTCGCTCTATTTACGGCATTGGATATAAATTCGGTGAAGCATGAGGTTACTCGAAAAAACCAACCGCATTTATTTACTCTTCTCAGTCAGCCTTTACATAGTGGCTGCTTTTGGGATGTATGGCATTATCAAATGGCTGATTTACGATGAAGTAGAAAGTCGTTTATTGGTTGAAAAGCGGGACTTTCTGGTGTACATCCACCATTATGATTGGAAACAGGATTCCTATTTTGTCGAGAATAAAATTGAAGTAGAACCCGCTCGCAAACCCGCTCATTTCAAGGAAACCTTCAAGGATACCCTTATTCAGGATCGGTATTCCCAGAAAATGCTTCCTTTCCGGCAACTAACCTTTTATGTGCCTATTCAGGACATGGAACATCGGGTAGCCATTCGTAAATCCATGATTCAGTCGTACCGGCTTATTGAAGTAATCACGTTTACGATGGCCCTGATGCTAGGGTTGCTTTTACTGGGTACGTATTGGTTTCAAAACCGGCTTTCGGGTCGTATCTGGCAGCCTTTTTACGAAACGCTTTCACGAATTAAAAACTTCGATTTAGCACAAAAGCAGAAACTTCAACTTCCTCAACCCGAGATCATTGAGTTTAAAGAACTCAATGAAGTCATTCAGAGAATGTCGGACAAAATCCTGCAGGATTACCTGAATCTCAAGGAATTTACAGAAAATGCCTCCCACGAGTTACAAACGCCGCTGGCCTTGATTAATGCTAAAGTCGAGCAGCTTATTCAATCCGAACAACTTACTGAAAACCAGACCCATTGGATCCAAACGATTTACGAAGCCTCCCTCCGGATGTCACGGCTGAATCAGGGGTTACTATTACTGGCAAAAATTGAGAACCGTCAGTTTATAAATGAGCAGGTGATCAATCTCAGTGAAGAATTACAGGAAAAGTTACTAGATATGGAGGAAGTGGTTCAGTATAAACAGATCACGCTAAGCATCCACAACGAATCTCCCTTTACCGTTTCATTACCCCCTGTTCTGGCGGAGAGTCTGATCACCAATCTGGTTAGCAATGCCCTGCGACATAACGTAACGGGCGGTGAAATTCGGCTTCATTCGCTGGCCGACCGCTTATGCCTCAGTAACACCGGACAGATACTTCAGCATCAACCCAGTGAACTCTTTTCCCGATTCAAAAAAGAAGGGGGTTCCTCCGAATCAGTAGGGCTCGGGTTGTCCATCGTGAAAGAAATTTGTGATAACTACGGTCTACAAATCCAGTATACCGAAATAAACGGTATGCACACCTTTTGTCTGAGTCAAGGATCATAAGAAAAACTCCCGCCATCGCTGACGGGAGTTTTTCTTAAAAAGTATAAGGAACTATTGACGTATAATTTTCACCGCAATGTAATTGCGGTTGGGCTTGGTCGAATCTGAAGAAAGGAAACTTCCAGCGTCCAGTCTCATGATTTCCACGCCTGCGTTAGTCAAAAAGGATTTGATGCTGTTGGCCTGCTTAAAGACGTTCTTCTTGTTGCCCAGCTGCTTGGTTACTCCGGTGAACTTCAATTGAAGATTAGGATTTTTCTTCATCACATCCGCCAGTGCGTTCAGAGCTGGAGCCGACTGAGCCGTAGGCTGATTCGTAGCCGGATCAAAGCTCACCTCATCGAATGTAAAGTAGGCTCCTGGTTTAGCTAAAGGATCCGCGAGGTGTTTGGTCAGCTTATCCGCCAGACCTCCCCCCACTGAAGCAGTGGCAGAAGCAGCTCCATTCGTAGCAACTCCTGTGTTAACTGCCGCCGCAGTATCTGGATACATAGCCGTTGAATCGGTTGAAACGGCTACTTCTTCCAGCGTGGTGGAGTCCTGACTAGCCGTCGCTTTAATCGAATCTCCGTAATTTTTCCAGGCATAATACCCCCCACCCAGAACAGCTACAATTGCTAAACCCGCCACTACACTTTTCCAGGGAAACGTAGATGTTTCGTTCAGATCTGCATAGGCATCTGCGTTGCTAACTTTTGAGCGGGGCCGCTCCTGAACTTCGATTAAATCTTCCTCTGCGGGAGTGACGTAACCCAGACGTTCGAATTCTTCGATGGACAAGGTTATGGCCACCTTATTGAATAATTCAGGATCCGCTTCTTTCACCAAATTGTCTTTCTGGTTCCGAAGTAACATGGCTAATCCGACCGCATCCAGATTCTGTTCTTTAATCTGTTTGGACAGGATATCTACTCCGAAGTAAGATAATATGCCCAGGATATTAGTTGCTGAAGAATTCCGAATCTTAACTTGATTTGTAATCATCGAGATGACTACACTCCGTTTGTCGGGTAATAACTGACTAAACAGATTGCTTCCTCGTTGAGTAATATGCGAAATCTGATCCCGATCTTTCAGCGTTTGCGGTAGTTGTGCCGATTTTTCAGGCGATACATTCTCGCGTTCAATCGCTTTAAACAAAGCCTTGGCTCCACTTTCATTAGACGATCGTTTCAGAAAACCCGCTACTACGGACAAAGCGGCTAAATCAGCAGCCGACTTTACTTTTCCCACGTCTTCATTTACAAAAGCAGCAATCGTCTCTACTACATCAGCAGAAAGTGAATCTTTCAGGTACGAAAAAATATTCATTGGTAGTGCTTTGGAGGTTAGGTTCTCAGTCTCACCAACCGTCGTCTGACTTTGGCTTAGGCTTCGCAACAGTTTTTTTCTGCGTTACGGCAGTTTTTCCTCCTCCAACAGAGGTAATGGGTTGATCTTTGTCAGCCCGTGTAAATACTCTACTTACGATTTTCCAGTCGTTTCCGATTTTCATCAACGACAAAAAGTCAACAAATTTGAAAGCATCCAGCTGCATTTCAAGCACGGCAGAACCCGCAGTTCCCAAATAATTGTAAGAAACAATACGGCCTGTCCAGTTGGCTCCCCCTTTCGGAGTTCTGCCAATAAATTCTTTTACGGGAGTACTCGTCACCCGGCCATTGGCCAAACTTCTCAGGTTAGCCGTAGGATAAAAAGCTCGGTTAAGGCTGGCGGTATCGCCCGTGGCTCCACCGTCAATATAGTTCTGTAATGTTTCTTTAATCGCGGCGTCTTCGCTTTGAGCCTGAGCCGCAGTAAAGCTGGCTACTACGAGCGAAAGAATAGGTAATACCTTTTTCATGTTGTTAATGCTTGGAGTAAGCTGGAATAAATGACAAAAAAATATCTTTTTTAGTGGAGTAAAAAGTTTCACTACACACTTTTAGCATTATCCTGAACATTTGTCAAATATTTCACAATTCGTCGTGTACTTTCTTCCAGTCCACGAAATTTAAAGTTCAGGGCCGATTCGATTTTAGTACTGGGATACGTAAAATGGGTCTGTGAGCTTTGAGCGGTCTCTTTGGTAACCAAAGGTTGTTTCCCGGTAATGATTGATTTAAAAGCCTCCCATCGCCAGGCCACTTCAGCAATTAATGGAGTAACGCGATACGAAGGAGCTTTCTTGCCCATTTCCTTAGCAACTAACTCAAAAAAATGGCGGTAACTCGTCCGACCGGCATTTAATACAAATCGTTCGTTTTTAATAGCACTGTACATTAATAGATAAACGGCCTCGGCCACATCCTGCACATCTATATAATTGAACGTACCATCTGTATAAAATGGTTTTTCATGAAAGACATATTTAAATAAAGCCGTACTGCTTTTATCCCAATCGCCCTCTCCAATCACCGTCGATGGATTGACGATAACCGTATTTAATCCTTCTGAAACACCCCGCCATACCTCCAGTTCTGCCTGGTATTTAGAAATAGCATAGTGCGAGTTGAGAGGAGACCCCTCCCACTTCTGATTTTCGTCTATTGCCGTCGGAAGCTCCGGGTTTTTACTGGGTTGTGCAGGTCTGCCGAGAGCTGCTACGGAACTGATGTAGGCTAGTTTCTGAACCCCCTCACTTAGACATATATTTACGATATTGGCTGTGCCTTCGACATTAATTTTATATAATTTTTCTCGTTCTTTCGGAGAAAAAGAAACTACCGCTGCCGCGTGTACGACATGTAGACAGCCCCGAATAGCTGACTCTAGACATGCAACATCCAGCACATCCCCTTCTATCCATTCAATCTGATCTTGGATGTCCTGAATTAACCGAAGGTCGCTATTTGATCGCCGAATAGCCCGTACGGGCACTCCTTCTGAAACAAATTTCCTTGCTATAGCACTACCAATCAGGCCATTAGCACCGGTAAGAAATACCATCTCTTTCTACTTTTCTTACTATTTCATACGGAAATTTGAAATCTTCCCGGTCATTCCCTATTCACAGAAATAGGGATAATAGGATCGCTTCGCTACATCCCGAATTCCGCTGGACCCTTGACGAACCAAAAGTAAGGATTTTTTGATGGATCGAACGATCCTGTATTCTCTTCCCTGCATCCTCTAAAAATGCTTACTTTTGCTGCTCTAATTACGAATTTTCATGTCTGAGAAGAAATTCAACCGCACTACCGTTACCGCAGCCCTCATTTATGCCAACGGTCCGATCCACATCGGTCACCTGGCAGGATGTTACGTTCCGGCAGACGTATATGTACGTTACCTCCGAGCCAAAGGAGAAGACGTCGCTTTTATTTCAGGTACCGATGAACACGGTGTTCCCATTACGATCCGGGCTCAAAAAGAAGGCATCACTCCGCAGGAAGTAGTGGACAAGTATTACCACCAAATCAACCAGTCGTTCGCTGCTTTTGGAATCAAATTCGACATCTACTCCCGCACCTCCAAGCCCGTTCACCACGAAATGTCGCAGGAAATTTTCCTTCAGTTATACAATCAGGGAAAATTTGTGGAAGAAGTAACCGAGCAGTATTACGACGAAAAAGCGGGCCAGTTTCTGGCGGACCGTTACATCGTAGGAACCTGTCCGGTATGTGGCAATGAAAACGCGTACGGCGATCAGTGCGAACGTTGCGGAAGCACCCTAAGTCCGCGTGAACTGATTAACCCCCGCTCGATGCTATCGGGTGGAACGCCGATTCTGAAAGAAACCAAAAACTGGAATTTGCCGCTGGATGCCATGCAACCCGAGCTGGAAAGCTATGTAGGCAGTCATCCCGAATGGAAAACCAACGTAGCCGGTCAGGTCCGTTCCTGGCTGAACGAAGGATTGAAACCCCGGGCCATGACCCGCGATCTGGATTGGGGAATTAAAGTACCTCTCCCCAACGCCGAAGGCAAGGTAATGTATGTATGGTTTGACGCTCCGATTGGATACATCACGTTCACGAAAGAACTGAAAGGTGACGATTGGGAGAAATGGTGGAAAGCTGACGATACCCGTCTGATTCATTTCATCGGAAAGGATAATATTGTTTTCCACTGTCTCATTTTCCCGGCGATGCTGATGGCTGATGGCCGTTTTATTGCGGGTGCGGATAACGTTCCAGCCAATGAATTCATGAATCTGGAAGGCGACAAAATTTCGACTTCTCGGAACTGGGCGGTATGGTTACACGAATACCTGGAAGATATGCCCGGCAAACAGGATGTGCTTCGGTACACGCTGATTGCCAACGCACCTGAAACCAAGGATTCGGAATTTACCTGGAAAGACTACCAGACTCGGAATAACTCCGAGCTAGTCGGCATTCTGGGCAACTTCGTTAATCGGGCTGTCGTATTAACCGAGAAAAACTTTGGCCCAGCCGTTCCGGCCCGTGGCGAATTAACCGAAGCAGACCAAAAAATGCTGGAAGAGCTGGCTCTCTACCCCGCAAAAATTGCTGAATCGCTCGATACCTTCCGTTTCCGGGAAGGTCTAAGTCTGTTCATTGAAGTGGCTCGTTTGGGTAACCAGTATCTGGCTTCTACGGAGCCCTGGAAAGTGATTAAGGAAAATCCGGAACGTGCGGCTACGATCCTGAACCTGAGTTTGCAGATTACCGCTTCACTTTCCGTCCTGGCTGAACCCTTCCTGCCTTTTACCGCGGCAAAACTGCGGGAAATGCTGAGCCTGACGGATGCCAGCTGGAGTAAAGCAGGCTCTGCTTCGCTGTTACCTGAAGGCCATCCAATTCAGAATCAGGGTTTATTATTTGAGAAAATCGAAGATTCCATCATCGAAGCTCAGGTACAAAAATTGCTGGATACGAAGAAGATGAACGAACTGGCGTCTAAGACACCCGCTCCTCAGAAAGAGGCCATTACGTACGACGACTTCAGTAAACTGGATATTCGCATTGCGACGATCACGGCGGCGGAAGCGGTTCCCAAGTCCAAGAAATTACTGAAGTTGACGCTAGATACGGGTATTGATACCCGGACGGTAGTGAGCGGGATTGCCGAGCATTTTTCACCCGATGCCATTATTGGTCAGCAGGTGTCTTTACTCGCAAACCTGGCACCCCGAAAAATGATGGGAATCGAGTCGCAGGGAATGATCCTGATGGCCGAGGACCGCGACGGAAAACTACAATTCATCCGTACTGACGAACCCATCTGGAATGGCGGGACTGTTTCATAATTTAGATTGATCGTATCGAAAAAGGCTGGTGGAAACATCAGCCTTTTTTATGAGTTATGGATGTATCATCCTTACACTATTATTCACTCAATCAACACTAACCTCATGAATCGGGTAAAGATTGGAATCATCAATGTGTCAGATCGGGCCAGTGCAGGTATTTATGAAGATATTCCAGGCAAGGCCATTGTTTCTACACTTAATGAATATTTATTAAATCAATGGGAGCCGGTGTATCGGGTCATTCCTGACGAGCAGGATATAATTTCTCAAACCCTGATTGCATTGGCCGATCAGGAAGGCTGTTGTCTGATAGTCACTTCTGGCGGAACCGGCCCCGCTCCCCGCGATGTTACTCCCGAAGCCACCGAGGCGATTTGTCAGAAAATGATGCCTGGTTTTGGTGAATTGATGCGAAAGGTAAGCCTGGAATATGTGCCTACGGCCATTCTTTCCCGGCAAACGGCAGGTATTCGTGGCAAGTGTCTGATTGTGAATTTACCGGGTAAACCTTCCGCCATTCGTCAGTGCCTGGATGCCGTCTTTCCGGCTATCCCTTATTGTATTGATTTAATGGGTGGTCCTTATCTGGAAACGAACGAAGCCGTTATCAAGGCCTTTCGTCCGAAGCAGAGTTAAATTGACAGGATTTAATAAAAGAAGGCCGAAATCAGATTGATTTCGGCCTTCTTTTATTAAATCCTGTCAATGCTATAATCGACTGGTTCTTTCCTCTTTCAGGTATTGGTCCTGCTGCGGTGTTTCGTTATTCTGACCTTCGTTTTCGTAACGACCCGTACCTATGCCTTCGCCACCATTACCGGGACTATTTTGGTTGCCCCCTCCCCGATTAGGTTCTGCTCCCTGCTGCTGGCGTTCTTGTCCTGCCTGTTGAGCTTGTTGGTTACCTTGATTTTGATTGCGTTGATCTTGATTTTGCTGATCAGAGCCTTGCTGCTGATTCGCATTTTGCTGATTATTTTCCATAGTTTTATCAGGTTAACAGATGACACTCAGTCAAAATAACTGAGCAATCTAAGATATCATAAATAAAATAGTATTCCAAAAGTATTTTATATAACTTTTTATATAATAAAAAGTTTCAGTATGGCTTTGCTATTTTATTCATTTACTAATAATGTCTCTATGATTTAGTAACTGGGAGAGTGTACTCCTTCCGCAATTTCTTCGATCATTTTTTTATTGAAAGCAGGAATGTCGTCGGGTTTTCGACTTGTCACCAGACCATTATCTGTCACTACTTCTTCATCTACCCATTCTGCTCCGGCATTCATCAAATCAGTTTTAATAGATGGATAGGATGTTAACTTCCGGCCTTCTACTACGTCTGCTTCAATCAGCATGATAGGAGCATGACAAATAGCAGCTACTGGCTTCGATGCTTCGAAGAAGTGCTCTACGAAAGCTACCGCGTCTTTGTCCATCCGCAAGTGATCGGGATTCATTACCCCACCGGGTAACAATAAGGCGTCATAATCCTCGGGATTGGCCTCTGATAAAGGCACGTCTACGGCAAATGAATCGCCCCAGTCGGTATGGTCCCAACCCTTTACCTGATCATCTTTTGGTGAAATAATTTTTGTTTCTGCTCCGGCATCAATTAATGCCTGTTGTGGTTCGGTTAATTCTACCTGTTCAAATCCATCGGTAACTAAAATCGCTACTTTTTTTCCTTGCAGTTTCTGTTCCATGACTTATAGTAAGTTTATACTTATATGATGTCTTTTAAGTAGAAAAACATATTCCTTTCTGTACAAACTGCCAGGCGTTTTTCGGTCTGCGAATTCAATTTAGCTATCCATAAATCTCTGATTCACAGAACTCGGTTTTAGTAATAGGGGTAGGCCTACGCGTATAATTGTGCCTAACAAAAGATAGGTTACTTATAGAAAAGCCTCCGCACCTTTGCGGTAAGTATGCCTCATTAAACCCATCATCACTCATGCTTTTTCTTTACATTTGAAGTAATTCCGTGCTTAATACGTCCTCAAGAATGAAACAATTCCCCCATCATCACCAAGCGGTCATGCCGTACTTTATTCTGGAAGGTGCTTTTCAATTCATTGATTTCATTAAATATGTATTTCAGGCTAAGGAAGTATACCTCGCTAAAAGGGATGATACCACGGTTATGCACGCTGAATATCAGATTGGTCGAAGTAACCTGATGCTCTGCGACAGCACAGAACAATGGCGACCTCAATCCTGTAGTTTATTCGTCTACGTGGATAATGCTGATGAAACCGTCCGTAAAGCTCTGGAACAGGGCAGCACGATTTTAATGGAAGTGAGTGACCAGTCTTATGGTCGAAGTGGCGGAGTGATTGATCCCTTTGGTAATGTCTGGTGGATCAATAGTTTACAATCAAAGTAATGTGTTAACATTTACCCAAATTAGAATTGACCAGCGATTCAAACGGGTGTTTTAGGAAGTCGTATCTAGTTACTAATCCTTCTTCGCAACGAACTAACCTGGTTTTCCTTTTTTACACTAAGCAATGGATTCTTCCCGAAAGTTTTCTCAGTACGAAGCCTTCGTTATTGCCATTCTGGCAATTCTTCAATTTACAATTATTCTGGATTTCATGGTGCTGTCTCCCCTGGGAGCCATCCTGATGCCCACCATGCACATTTCTCCCGCTCAGTTTGGCTGGGTGGTTTCAGCTTATGCCTTTAGTGCCGGAGCTTCGGGATTACTAGCGGCAGGTTTTGCCGATAAATTCGATCGTAAGAAGTTACTGCTGTTTTTCTACGTCGGCTTTACCATCGGTACTTTTCTATGCAGCATCGCCAGCGATTTTCACTTCCTGCTTTTTGCCCGCATTTTCACGGGTCTTTTTGGCGGCGTTATTGGTTCAATCTGTTCGGCTATCATTACGGATTTATTCGCCCTTGAAATGCGGGGCCGGGTTATGGGTTTTGTACAAATGGCCTTTGCTACCAGTCAGGTATTAGGAATTCCAATTGGTTTGTACCTGGCGAATCACTTCGGCTGGCATTCGCCCTTCACTATGATCGTGGGTTTTTGCGTGCTCATTGGCATTCTGATTGTAGTATATCTGAAACCCATCGATGCCCACTTGAAAAACACCGAAAAGCAAAATGCTTTTGTACACCTTAAGAAAACCTTATCCCAGCCTAATTATCTGCTCGCATTTGCTACTACTACGTTACTGGCTATGGGTGGGTACATGCTGATGCCCTTTGGTAGTGCATATAGCGTTCACAACCTCCAGATTCCTTTTGCTGATTTACCCACTGTGTACGTCATCACGGGTATTAGCTCCATGATTGCGGGACCACTGATTGGAAAGTATAGCGACCGCATCGGGAAGTATCGCCTGTTTTTTGCAGGTTCGGTAATAGCCATGATCATGACGGGAATTTATGGTAACTTGGGTCCTACTCCGTTAACGACGGTAATCATTATCAATGTGATTATGTTCGTGGGCATTACCTCCCGGATTATCTCCTCTTCCGCGTTGATGACGGCCATTCCTACGCCACAGGATCGGGGAGCTTTTATGAGCATCAACTCTTCCGTTCAGCAAATGGCTGGTGGACTCGCCGCAGTGATTGCCGGAATGATCGTTTCTGAAACGCCGACGGGTTATATTGAGCATTATGACGTACTGAGTTATGTAGTAATCGTAGGAATGATTGCAGGGATTGCGATGATGTCTCTGGTTAATAAAATGGTGCAGCGAAAGGTACAGGCTCCAGCCGTGCCGGTTTAAGGTTCATAACTAACAGTACAAAAAGCCCGGCAGAAACTATCTGTCGGGCTTTTTCTTTACTGTTAGTTTGAGATTTATAGCTCCGGTTGTTACCAGAGCTGTGATCCTCTATCCTGAATACTTATCGAAGGTTCTGGTTAACCGATTGCCCGTTACGGGTGGCAATTCGTCATTGAGATGATCCCACCAGGTTCTTTTGAGAATGAGAATGCAAATGCCCAGCACTACCAGTGTCGCTGACAACTCCAGCTTCATTTTCAGCACCAAGTACATCGGCGTAAGCGTGAGCGTACATTGGGCAATTATTCCAACTACAATGTTTAGAGCATCTTTTCTAAAATTATGATTGGGATGAAAATCAGGGTTTTCCTGTTGTACCAATACCTGGACAGGCTTCCAGATACCCCAGGGGCGAACGGTAGTATAAAAGGTTTTCAGCGTATTTATATCCGTAGGAGGCGTAAGCAGCGATCCGGCTACACACCCGCCCAGCGAAATCAAAAACAGCAAAGGGAAGTAATAGAGACTCAGCGTGTGCGGAAAAACAACGGGGAAAATCAGAGCTGGAATAATCCCCGCTACCATTCCCCAGAAAAATCCGCTGGCATTGAATCGCCACCAGTGCCATTTGAGTACATTGGCTGCGATGTAACCACCGTATAAGGCCGAGACAATCCATTGCAGAATGCTGTTTACATCTTTTGCGAATAAACCCATCAGAATACCCAACAGAGCAACGACGAGTCCAGAGACGTAATTCATTCGGGAAATGCGATGATTGGATGCTCCCGGATTGAGGTATTTCAGGTAAATGTCATTGACGAGATAAGCCTGAGCAGCGTTTAGCGTTCCGGCAAAAGTCCCCATGAATGCAGCCAGTAAGCCTGCCAGTAACAAACCCATCAGTCCAGACGGAACGAAATGCAAAATGGCTGATGGAAGGATTTTCTCGAAATCAATCCCATGCGTGCCTTTCAGATTCAATTGATTGAAATTCAATAAAGCCAGCACCGTTAAGCCCATAATCATCGCGTACCGAACGGGTAAGAGGACAATCGAAACAATTCCGCTCATCTTGGCTGCTTCCTGAGGTGATTTCGTAGAGAGGATTTTCTGCATGTCGTAATTCGGAGCAGGTCCGGCAAGACTGGCGAGGATTCCTTTGAAAAGCATCATCATGAAAAACACCCCAAATAAGGAAAAGCCATCTGACTTAATTTTGGCATTGACTTCCTCCATCATTCCTGTCCAGTTCAGATCATTGAGCCGCCAGCTGAAAAAAGGTGTGTACCAGCCCTGTGGTACCGAAAGGGTTTTTCCCGACAGGTTATCCATCGCAATCACGGCAATGACCAATGCTGAGATCGTCATGATGACGTACTTCAGCACGTCCCCGATAACAATGCTGGTCATGCCCCCGAGAATGGCATAAAAAACCGCAAAAGCTGTAAAAATGATGCCGTAAAAGTGAGCTACGTACGCCGCTGGCAATGAAAAAGGTACGTAAGGAGCCAGGCTTTTGAAAGGGATGAATATCTCCACAAACTTACCTAGTCCCACAAAACCATACGCCAGAAAACCCAGACAGCTCAACAAAGCAAAGACGACAACGATGGTATGGGAAGCCACGACCCCTTTCCCCTTCCCAAATCGTGTTCCGATCCATTCGGCTCCGGTGGTAACGTTCGAGCGGCGTAACCAGACGGACAGATACATCATCATAAAGACCTGATTGAAAACCGGCCAGAGCCAGGGAATCCAGAGACTTTTCAGACCGTAAACAAAGGCCAGCGAAACCATCCACATCGTCCCGGAAATGTCGAACATATCCGAAGCATTCGAGAGCCCAAGCATATACCAGGGTAGGGTTTTTCCGCCCAGCAGATACGCTTCTTTATCTTTAGAAGCTCGTTTTTTTAGTACCAGCCCCAGCACAATGACGGCCAGCAGGTAACAAACGATGATGTAAATATCCAGTACTGATAACTTCATGAGTGCGTCGTTGCGTCGCTCCAACGTACTGCCACCCAGATTTAGTTGTTCGTTGCTGGTTATTAGTTGCTTGTTTTTACTAACAACCAACAACTATTAACCAGTAACTACTTATACAGCTTCTGAGCAGCGGTCTTCTTTTGCAGGAAGATGTCGGAACGCCGGGCAAATTTCTTAAAATCCTCGGCACTTGCCTGTCCGGGATACGGAGCATAAAAGTGACCGGGGTTACCATTTCGCCACACCAGTACGTAGGACAGACCCGCATCTTTGATGATCGGGCTTAACACCTCCGACCACCATTGATTCATGGGCACCTTCTCCAGTCCGGTTTCGGTAATGGCATATACTTTCTTTTTCTCCTGGCCAATCGTTCTGAGGATTTCGACCATTCTACGGGTATCTTCCACAAAACGATCCGGCTTGGCAGTCTGGGGCCGATGATAAATATCAAATCCTATCAGATCAATCACATCGTCACCGGGATAACGTTCCAGATACTCTTCACGGGAGCTAAAACGATCTGTGCTATACGCGTATAACAGATTATGAACGCCTTTTTTATCCCGCAGATATTCAACCGTATACCGCCATAACTTTACGTATTCATCGACCGTTGCGTGATCTTTCCCCCACCAGAACCAACTTCCGGTATGTTCGTGAAAGGGGCGGAAAATTACCGGGATCAATTCTCCCTTCGAACCCTTCAGACTTAATAAATAAGCCGCTACACGATCCAACCAGGAGTCATAACGATTTTGTATTTCTTTATTGCTGAAAATTGTACGAATACTGAAATCCATTTGATCCCAGCTGGTTTTCGTAGGGTCAATCGGATTGTTCAGATGCCAGCTAAACGTATTAACCCCACCCTGAGCGTATACCTGCTGAATCATTTTCCGCTGACTTTCAAACGGAATTCCATCAATTTCGTTCGTGCTGTCGAATTCAACCCGACCTAAATCCCAGCCGAAAACGGCGGGATACTCCCCAACCACGTCTTTCACATCGGAGCGATCCGCTTCCGCCCGCCAGTTAACCCCATATCCCAGATCATCCTGATGACCGAGCATGGTTCCTTTTTTCGAAACCTTTTGAAGATTGCGGTATAGGTTTCGGGTTTCCCGAGTTGCCTGAGGGTCAGTGGGTACGGTCTGAGCGTACAGACTTCCAGCCGTAAATCCCAGCAAAATAAGAGCAGTTCGTAACATAAAACAGTGATTAATTGCTAAAACTAAGAAGTAAAGAGACAAAAACGGGCTTCTATCCTATGATCTAGAATAGAAGCCCGATTGAGTTTGGGGTTAAGAGTTTGGGGTTTTGAGTTAAAGATTCAGAGTTGCTTACATAACTTGTTAACCCTTAAACTCAAAACTTCTCTAACTCCACTATTAATTATATCCAGGATTTTGTTGCAGACCCCAGGATTGTACTTCGTTCAAGGGAATGGGCAGTACGGGAATAGGGTTAACTGATCCCTGAATACTGTGGGCCATTGCTGAGGCACGAACCGACGTAGATAACGAATTCATGTACGTTCCGGTACGAACCTGATCCCAGAAGTGCAGAGCTTCCATGCCCAGTTCCACCCGACGCTCGTGGTAGATCGCGTTCATCAGTGCGGTTCCCGTTACGGAAGCACCGATGGCGGGTAAAGCCGAAGCAGGTGTATTCGCTGGCTCATAAGTCATGGTATTTAGCACCGAACCTTTTCCTAATGTCGATTGACGGGCACGAGTGCGAATCTGGTTCAGGATCGTACGGGCTTCACTTTCCATGCCCAGATGAGCCGCCGCTTCTGCTTTCATCAATAACACATCCGCATAACGCATTTTACGGATGTTCTGTGGCGATTGTGAAGGCGTTGTTGGCTTGACAATCGCTGCTTTCCGGTTTAGGTAACCCGTTGAGTTTTCAGAAGGGAAGTTAATCACCTGCAAAATGCCCGTGACGATATCACCCGTTTTATAAACCGTTACTCCCTTGCGGGGATCGTTTGCTTCGAAAGCATCTACCAGACTTTGCGTTGGGTTATTAAAACCCCAGCCCCAGGTATTCCGGTTGTTCTGGATGATGTTATTCTCCGTTCCTACGCGTTGGATACCCCAGCCAACGTTCGATTCAGCAAATTGAATTTCGAAGATTGACTCGGCGTTATTTTCGCTTTCGTCTTCCTGAATGGCCGCGTAGTTCGTCGTTAAGCTATACTGACCTGATTTAACGATGGCATCCGTGTAATCATATACCTGCTGCCAGGTATGGTTATTGGTATTATCCGTTCCCAGCTGGTACATAGTCGCCCGAGCTAAGTAACCGCGGGCAGCCCCTTTCGTTGCACGTCCGGCATCGGCAGCTTCGTACCCATTTTTCTCAGGTAATAAATCTAAAGCACGTTTAAAATCAGCTTCGATGAACGCATAAGTTTCACCCAAAGTAGCTCTTTTGCTGGTGCTATATTGAGACGTTTCAACGGGTTTGTCAAACAGAGGCAATCCGCCGTACAGACGCAACATATAGAAATAGCAATAGCCACGAATGAAGTGAGCTTCGCCCAACAGACGATTCTTCAGCGTTTCATCAATGTTAGAATTGGCCAGGTTCTGAATAACCAGGTTGGCCCGGTACACGCCCTGAAACATGTTCTGCCAAACGGCCTGAGCGATGGTATTACTACCATTGGCCCGCCATTCTTTCAGCTCCTGAAGGGGAGGCATATCGCCCGGCGTACTTCCTTTTTCGGCATCTTCCGAAAGGACATCGCCAAACATCCATTCGTAGTTGTGGTTGACGTAGTTACCTAGACCGTCGTTTCCTTCGTCATAACCCAACACGTCATAAGCGGCGTTAACGGCCAGAATGGCGTTGTTGGCATCCTGATAGTAGGTAACGTCGGTATCCTGTCCGAGAGGATCTTTCTGAAGAAAATCGCTACAGCTCTGCATTGTGCCACTCGTAGCCAGCAACAATGCAACTATTTTATATTTAAATTTCATTTTGATCAGTTTACTGTTTTACCGTTTTCAGTTTACAGTTCTTTTTCATTGAAAACTGTAAACCGAAAACTGACAACTACTAGAAATTAAGCGTCAATCCGGCACGCCAGGTTTGGGGTTGAGGATAGGTTCCTACGTCCACACCAACGGCCAGCGGGTTATAACTGCGGTTGTAACCGTACTCACCAATTTCAGGATCCAGCCCTTTGTAACCGGTTACCGTCAGGAGGTTATCTACCGAAACATACGCACGAACGGTCGACATTTTCCAGCGTTCCGTTACCGCTTTAGGAATGGTGTAACCCAGCGTTACGTTACGCAGACGGAGGTAATCGCCGCTTTGTACGAAACGATCACTGAAACGGTAGTTTGCATTGGCATCTTTCGCCGTCATGCGAGGCTCCGTTCCACTTGGATTTTCAGCCGTCCAGCGGTTCATACGATCTGGAACTGAATTCCAGAGACCTTGTGAGTTACGCGTGAAATAATCCAGTGCATTCACTACTTCTACCCCCTGTACTCCCTGGAAGAAGATTTTCAGATCGAAGTTTTTGTACCCTAAATTAGCGTTGAAACCGTAGCTGAAGTTAGGCGTTGCACTTCCCAGATACACGCGGTCATCACCACTGATTACGCCGTCGCCGTTTGTGTCTACAAAGCGAACATCCCCAGGTCTTGCTACACTTTCACCCGTGATTCCGTACGCTGAATTATAAGCATCCGCTTCCGCCTGATTTTGCAGAATGCCATCCGTTTTCAAACCATAGAAGTAAGCAATTTCACGACCTACTGAGGTGCGGGTAATGTTACCCCAGTTCCCAATAACGTTCGCTGATTCAATACCAGTTCCACCACCTAAGCTGGTTACTTCATTTTTGATTTTCGTGAAGTTCACGCCTAAGTCATAACGGAAGTTCCCTACTTCATTGCGATAATTCAGAGCTAATTCAATACCGTTGTTACGCATACTTCCCGCATTCACGTATGGAGGTCCAACGCCTACGAATACTGGTACTGGCACGCGAACGATCATGTCTGTGGTCGTTTTCACGAAGTAATCGGCAGTCAGACTTAAGCTGTGATTAAAGAAATCTGCATCGATACCAATGTTTGAGCTTGTTGTCGTTTCCCACTTCAGGTTAGGGTTACTAGCCATCGTTGGAGCAAACCCTTCCACGATCTGGTTACCAAATACGTAGCGGTTACCACCCGAAATTGTCGTTACATAGCCGTAGTTATTAGCTGAGTTCTGGTTACCTACCTGACCCCAGCCTGCCCGTAATTTCAGGTTGCTGATGGTATTAATGTTGGCCATGAAAGGCTCATCGGTAATGTTCCAGCCCGCCGCGAACGAAGGGAACAAGCCCCAGCGATTACTGGGCAGGAAGCGGGAAGAACCATCGTAGCGTAACGTTGCCGTTAACATATACCGATCATTGTAGCTATAGTTGGCCCGACCAAAGAAAGACAGAATGGATTCGTCCGACTGCGTACTAGTTACGTTATAACTGTTCGCATTACGGCTCGAAGACAGGTAACGTAAGTCTGCATTTTCGGGAACGTCATATGCCGTGATACCGAAATCAGCATAGGTTAACCGTTGTGATTCCGTACCGATCATCCCACCTACGTGATGCTTGCCAAAATCGTTGTCGTAAGTCAGATACGTAGAGGAAACCCACTGCGTTTGTTCGCCGCGTAATTCCGTCAACTGGCTATTGGCCCGTAATTCCTTAATGTCCAGGAAGAATTCGGGTAAGTATTGTTTGTTATGAATGTTTTTGTAATTCACACCAAACTGCGAGCGAAGTTTGAAGTGTTTCAGGAATGAAGCTTCTGCGTAAGCGTTTGCATTCAGCAGGCTTTCATAACCTTTGTTACCCGCCATTTCGCTGGCCGCCCGAGCCGGGTTGTTTTCCTGCGACACGATGGTACGACCCCAGTTATTCGTTGTGCTATTCCAGGCCGGAGTAATGGGTTCGGCCCGCAGTGCGGTAGTTAATACTCCAGCGAATAAGTCATTGTTCGTGAACGTCTTGTTCGTACGGGAGAAGGCTCCCGAAATACCACCTGTCAACCAGTTTGTGAAGGTGTAATCGTTGTTAAAACGCAGGAAGTACTTACGAAGTGAGGAGTTTTTCACAATACCATCCTGACCGAAATACGTTCCCGTCAGGCTATACCGTGACTTATCCGAACCACCCATTACATTCATCGTGTAATTCTGGATTGAGCCCGACTGCATCACTTCTTTCTGCCAGTCGGTGCCAACCATGTTGGATTGAACGGCATTATTTAGCAACTGATATTCCTGACCTGACTGGTCTAATACCGTTCCATCGTTACTATAAGCTTCCAGACGCAGCGTTGCGTACTGAGCTGCGTTCAACAGGCTTTGTTTTCTCCAGGCATTCTGAACCCCGGCATAGCCGTCCAGCGTGAATTTCGCCGGACCAGAGCGACCGCGTTTCGTCGTGATTAATACGACCCCATTCGCTCCGCGAGAACCATAAATAGCCGTCGCCGAAGCATCCTTCAGGATTTCCATAGAAGAAATATCCGTTGGAGCCAGGAAGCTGATGTCTGCCGTCTGAAAACCGTCGACTACGTACAAAGGATCGGAGTTATTGATGGTACCCACGCCCCGAATCCGAATCCGGCTGGCACCACCCGGCTCACCGGAGTTAGCCGTTACGTCCACCCCTGCTACGCGGCCTTGCAGAGCCTGCGTTACGTTAGGCGTAGCGATCTGCGTTAACTGTTCCGACTTTACTGAAGCCACTGATCCGGTCAGGTCACTCTTGCGAGCCGAACCGTAACCAATCACTACTACTTCGTCTAAAGCCTTCGTGTCCGACGCCAGCACAATTGCATAGGTAGATTCAGAGGTTAGTGGGATTTCTTTGGCCTGCATCCCTACAAAGGATACCACCAGCGTAGTGCCATTGGCAGGAACATTCAGGGTGAAACGGCCTTCAGCGTTGGTGTTCGTTCCAACCGTAGTGCCTTTCACTGAAATACTGACTCCGGGTAATAATTCGCCTTTTTCATCGGCGACTGTTCCGGAGATGCTCCTGGTCTGAGCATACAGGTTTCCGATGCTCCCCAGGAGAAAGCACACGGTGAAGATTACATAAAGCTTCAATAGTCTCATAAGGTCAATTTTTTCGCAACAAAATTATGTTTCAATCTTAGCAGACCAATAATACTATTTTATCATTTTTTGCAACAGATCTATATTTTTATCAGTCATAAATTATCATATAATATTGATTAATTGCTAAATTGAGTACTTATGGAAGTATTTTTCTTTGATTATTATAATCAAATCCACTATTAAATCTATCTTTGCTATAATACTATGTTATCACCTCTATTTTGTTATTATACAAAACCTATTTTAACTTTGCTCTATGAGTAACATTTATAGGGAGATTACCCCTCTTACTCAGCATGACTGCTTTACGCTTTTCGCCCGGGTCAAGTCAGATTTTGACTTCCCGCTTCATTATCACGATGAATTTGAGTTGAATTTTATCGCTCACGGTGAAGGCATTAAGCGAATTATCGGCGATCATTCCGATGTTATTGAAAACCTGGAGTTGGTATTAGTAGGCAGTAATTTGCCTCATGGATGGTTTAACCACCAATGCCCCAATAAGGCGATTCGGGAAATTACGATCCAGTTTCACCGGGACTTGTTTGACGAGAGATTATTACGTCGTAATCAGTTAAGTTTCATTCGGGTATTACTCGAACGAGCGTCTAAAGGGGTCTTATTCTCCCGCGAAACGATTGAAGCGGTGCGGCCCCGGCTGGAAGCCCTGACCCAGAAGAGCGGATTTGATTCTGTACTGGATTTGATGTCCATTTTACACGATCTGTCCATCTCGCGAAACATGCGGACTTTGTCGAATGCCTCGTTTACGAACGATACCATTCACTATAATAGTCGCCGAATTGAGAAAGCCTTTGAGTACATGCAGGGGAATTACGAAAAGAAAATTACTCTTGCCGATGTTGCTAAAGTGGCCAATATGCCGGAAGTTTCTTTCAGCCGATTTATAAAAAGAAGTACTGGTAAAACGTTTATAGATAGTTTAAATGAAATCAGGCTGGGGCATGCTTCCCGCATGTTGATCGATACCTCCCAAACCATTGCGGAAGTATCTTATAAATGCGGATTTAATAACCTTTCCTATTTCAATCGAACGTTTCTGAAGAAGAATGGATGTACCCCGCGGGAATTCAGAAGTAATTATTCCGGGTCTCGGGTATTTGTGTAAGGAAATCCGCTTTAAAAGGTGATTTCCAGACGAGCAATTCTGGTTATATTCGAACGTTCAATACTTCCTCTAAACGCTATATTACATTCATTAACTCCTTTACTTGTGGAAAGACGAATTGCCCTTAAAAACATGGCCGTCGCCTTTGGCGGTCTGCTGAGCCTTCCCTCCTGGGCTCAGAACTGGACGACGGAGTCCGTGGCTGCATCGACAGCAGGCCACTCCTTCCTCTCCGCTGCCGATGATGCTCTGCTCGCAGAAATCGCGGAAACAATTATTCCCGAAACGGATATTCCGGGAGCTAAAAGTCTGGGCGTTCATACCTACATTCAGAAAATCGTGAAAGATTGCATGGATACACAGGCTCAGGATGCTCTGGAAAATGGCCTGTATACGGTTGGTGATATTTCCAGGAAAAGCAAAGGTAAGGACTTCGTAGCGATGAATCAGGCCGAACGGACTTCTTTCCTCAATGAGTTACTCACACAGGGTGCCGATGAAGAAACGAAGACATTTTACAACCTCGTGAAAACGCTGACGATCAAAGGTTTCACTACTTCGGAGTATTACCTTACCAATGTAGCTCATTACCAGCTTGTACCAGGCTTTTACCACGGATGCGTCCCCATTTCAACTAGCAAATAACGACAGTATGTATATTCAGAAAACAGCAGCGGGTAACCAGTTCGATGCCATCGTTATTGGTTCGGGGATCAGCGGAGGCTGGGCTGCCAAAGAGTTAACCAAACACGGGCTTAAAACCTTAGTGCTGGAACGCGGACGCGACGTGAAGCACATTACCGATTACCCCACGGGCGTGATGAACCCCTGGGAATTTGAACACCGCAATCAGCTCCCTCTGGATGTAAAACAGGCTAATCCGGTGGTAAGCAAGTGTTATGCTTTTTACGAAGGAACCACCCATTTTTTCGTAAAAGACGCCGAACATCCTTACGTGCAGGAAAAGCCTTTCGACTGGATTCGGGGCTATCAGGTAGGCGGAAAATCGTTACTCTGGGCTCGGCAAACGCAACGCTGGAGCGACCTGGATTTTGAAGGGCCAGCCCGTGATGGTTTCGCCGTAGACTGGCCCATTCGCTACGCTGATCTGGCTCCCTGGTATAGTTACGTAGAGAAATTCGCCGGAATTTCAGGTAACAAAGATGGCTTACCCCAGTTACCCGACGGTGAATTCCAGAAACCGCATGAAATGAACTGTGCAGAGACCTATTTCCAGAAGGCTATTGCCAGTAAATATAAAGATCGTCAGGTCATTCAAGGTCGTTGTGCTCACTTGACTGAACCCAAGGACATTCACTTTCAACAAGGCCGTGCTCAGTGTCAGCACCGCACCATTTGCGAGCGGGGTTGTCCGTTTGGAGGATACTTCAGCAGTAATGCATCGACAATTCCCTGGGCAATGAAGACTGGAAAAATGACACTCCGTCCCGATTCCGTGGTTCATTCCATCATTTACGATGAGAAAAAAGGGAAAGCAACGGGCGTTCGTGTAGTGGATGCAAATACGAAAAAAATGACGGAGTACTACGCTCGCATCATCTTCGTAAACGCAGCAGCTCTGAACACCAACCTGATTCTGTTGAATTCTACTTCTAATCGTTTCCCCAATGGTTTAGGTAATGACAGCGGTGTATTAGGTAAATACGTAGCTTTCCATAACTACCGGGCTACGATTTCGGCCCAATATGATGGTGATCTGGATTCCACTACGGCAGGTCGTCGTCCGAACAGCCCTTATATTCCCCGTTTCCGGAATTTACATAAACAGGAAACCAACTTCCTTCGCGGGTATGCGGCTGGTTTCAACGCGGGCCGTAGCACGTATACCAATAACGAAGGCATCGGTGCGGACCTGAAGAAAAACCTGCTGAATCCCTCCTGGGGCGGCTGGCACGTCGGTTCTCACATGATGGGCGAAACCATTCCGAAAGAGAACAGTACGGTTAGTCTGGATGGAACGTTGAAAGATCCCTTTGGTATTCCTCAGCTCAAAGTCAACATGTTCTATGATGATAATGATGAGAAAATGATGAAAGATTTCTTCGAACAGTTCACGGAAATGTACGAAGCAGCGGGTTTCAAAAACATCAAAACCAGAGATTCGAAACAGGCTCCGGGTCTGGATATTCACGAGATGGGCGGAGCACGTATGGGTAAAGATCCCAAAACGTCGATGTTGAACAAGTGGAATCAGTTACATGCCTGTACCAACGTTTTCGTAACGGATGGAGCATCGATGACTTCTACGTCAACGCAAAACCCTTCGCTAACGTACATGGCGATGACCGCTCGTGCGGTTGATTACGCAGTAAAGGAAATGAAGAAGAAAAATTTATAGTCTGAGTGTTTGAATAAAGCAGAAAGGCTTCCGATAGATTTCGGAAGCCTTTTTTATCAATAGCCTTACTTTCTCACATTACTTTTTCCGAATAATAATCGCATTACTCACTGGACGTTCGCCGAGGTGATCGAACATCTTATTATCGGATGGCATATTGACAACACCCTTATATGACTGCCCTGAAATAACCATCGTTGTCGATCCTCCTCCGTCAAGATTCACTGCATTTTCACAGCGGAATTGTTTCAACAGAAAAGCCAGTTCATGTAACGACAAGCCTTCCGCCTGCGTACTCCGACCATCGGCAGTCAACAAAATCAAATGTTTTTCCTTGGTAATACAGGCTGCCGTTCGGGGATGACGATTATCGTTAAACGCATTCTTCTGCAAGGGTACTATCTCTCCTTTCCATACCAATAAAGGCCCGGTGACCATCACATTCGGAGCACTTAACTTTTTATCCCAGCCGTATTGCCTGCCGGGATCAGGAACGGGAGCCTTTTCGATAGTAATCTTCCGTTTACGAATGGTAATGGCGGCCTGCTTGTGTTCCATTAATGGTTTCCCAGAAGCGTAGAAAGTACTGTCCAGTACTACTCCATCCACTTTAATCCGATCTTCTGACCCTTTTTGCTTAACAAAAAAGAAGGTACCATTTATTGCGGCCAAGGCTCCGGCTTTGGTCAACAACTCACTGGTAGGCATCAGCTTCCGAACCGTATCTCCAGGCGTATCGGCTGATACCATGCCAAAGGTAACCCGCCGATTTTTCAACTTCGTATCCAGAATATTAATGTTCTGATTGGATTGAAATAACTCTTTTTCTTTCAAATGCGTATGCTTCCAGGTTACGCCAGGGGCCACATCCAGAAAACTCCAGGTAGCTTTTAGTAAAGCCACGGAGTCGGATGAAAAGGAATGCTGAGCCTTGGCCGGAATAACGGCCAGCATGATCCAGAATAAAATGAGTAATGAGATAGATTTCATGGCGGTACTAGCTATTGTACATACATAGGTAACTCCAAAATGATCAGGATTCGTATAAAACAAACAATCTCCCGGACGATAAGTTACGGGAGATTGTTTTTATTCAGCATACGAATGGAAATCTTATTTTGCTCCGATGTAACGTTCAAAGAATTCATAAATCCGCAGGATACGGTCCATGCGTTGGCGAACATTACCCGTACGACTGAGTTCGTGCGTAGCACCGGGCATCCGAACGTATTCGACATCCTTACCCATGATTTTCATGGACTTGTACATCATCTCGGATTGAATAACCCCCGTACGTAAATCATTTTCACCGTGTTTAATTAACAATGGCGTACGAATCTGATCCACGAAGGTATAAGGTGAATTGGCTTCCAGCACCCGATCCGTTTTATCCAGCCAGGGGTACTGGAAATAGTTAGGAACCAGTCGCCAGGCATTGCCTTCACCCAGAAAAGTCGTTAAATCGTACACACCACGCTGAGAGAAAGCGGCCTTAAAACGGTGATCATGACCAACGATCCAGGCCGTCAGGTAACCCGCATAACTACCGCCCGTAATCACCTGACGCGAAGTATCGGCCCAGGATTCTTTAGCGGCTTCAGTAGCAGCTCTCAACACGTCAGAAGCGGGACCCGTGCCCCAATCTTTAATGTTTGCTCGTTGAAAATCAATTCCATACCCACCTGAACCCCGAGGATTGGCATACACAACTCCATATCCTTGTGAACAGAAGAACTGGAATTCATGCCACATACTGGCTTCACCGGGCCCCCACATGGCGGTTGGACCGCCGTGCATGTTCAGTAATAGAGGATACTTCTTACCCGCCTGAAGATTAGCAGGTTTCATGATCCAGTACTCTACGGTCTGGCCCTTTTCATTCTGGAAGGTACGTTTTTCAGGGATACTAATCGCTTTCTTCGAAACCCAATCGTTCAGACTGGTTAGTTTTTGAGCAGACTGAATAGCCTTTTTAAAGTCAGCTGTCGATAATTCCGTTGCTTTTCCTTTTTTGGATGCTCCAGTTACCGAAGTCCAGTAGACTTCATTGGGGGCAGTTACCTGCGTTTTAACGAAGATGAGTTTATCCCCCTTCAAGTCAAAATCCAGAATCCCTGAATCAAAATCTGATAAGGTCTCAACCTGATTGGTAGTCGCGTTGATGCGGTATAAAGGTTCTCCTCCGTTAGAGGCCGCCGTAAAATACACGTATTTCGAATCACCTGACCAGACAAAACCGGAGGCCGCCCGATCAAAAGTAATCGGTGTTGGTTTCGCTTCTCCACTAGTATTGACTATGTGAACCTGAGCAATATTTACGCCTTCAGCGGGTGAGGTTAACACGATCATTTTTTTTCCATCCTTTGAAATCGACGAAACCATGGCTCGCTGATTTTGAGGTACGAAGAAATCCTTCTGCTCGCCCGTCTCCGTTGAAAGCTGGATGATCTTACTGGTTTGCTCGCGGTCCGGGTGAATAGCAGCCTGCTGACCCGTCGTCGCAAAAAGTTTCTTTCCATCCATACTCCACCCTGCTGGCTGCACGGATTTGAAGCCTGTCGTTAGTACTTTAGGCTGGGCACCTTCTTTTAATTCAACGATGCAAATATGGCTAAACGTCAATTCCGGCTGCGTGGTAGCTTCGCCCTGGAAGTTC
>CAJYHS010000230.1 GCA_913774715.1 uncultured Siphonobacter sp.
CTGGAGTTCAGACGTGTGCTCTTCCGATCTATTTAGCCCGAACGAAGCAAAATCTCAATCGTATGGACTGCCAGGGCCTACGTTGTCAGATGGCGTATCCATCCAACTACTTCATTTTACCCTTACCCGCCACAACCGTCCTGGTGAACCCTCTCATTTCCCAGAATCCAGGTTATTAATCATTACTCATTTGTGAAACCCTAAATTCATATTTCCCATCATGAAAATGCTGCGATTACTTCCTTTCTTCATTGCCGGAGTTTTAATGCTGAACAGCTGTTCTAAAGATAATAAGGCCGTTGAACCGGAACCCGAAGAATCGGCTGCTTCAAGCGAAGTTATTAACGTGTTTCATAAATCTGAACAGTATTATCAGATGTATGTATATCGCTATGATTCAACCGCTACCAAATGGACCAACCGAATTGGTTCTCATTTTTCGACCATTCCTGCCGACGATCCGACCTATATCGGTTTTACTAACCCTAACGTAGTTGATAGTGGCGTCAATCTGTTTGGAATGGTAACCTTATACACGTCAGAAATCGGATCTAACAATATCAAAACGGCTAAAATCAACGCGGAGAAAGTGCTTCAGTTTTTTCCGGACGAAGTAGGTTCAACCAAAGGTAAAGTCAAAGTACTCACTCAGGATATTACCATTACCCGGAGCGAAGGCACAACGTTTAAAATTGGCATTAGTGGAGAAGGTACTTACGACACTGATACAAAAGTTATTGATCTGATCGTCAACTTTAACGAAACGGCCATTGGTGGTAAGGCGAAAGTTGCTCACAAATACAAACTAAGCGTAAACCCGCTGACGCTTAATTAATGACCAGTACCACACCTTCCCGAAAGTATAAAACCTTCGGGAAGGTGGTTTTCGAGCAAAACACATGAAAATTCCATTACTGCTTTCATTGGCCTTTTTCCTGCTCATTACTGCTTTCCAGAAAGAATATACGGTGGAAGAACTTCGGGAAATCTATAGCAGCGGCGACGTTTCCCGCTGGCCCAAACCCGATCTGGACTCTTCCGTAATTCCTACCTTCCAGGAAATAGGGGTATTAGGTAAAGCCGAATTTCCGGCTTATAATCCCTATTCCGAGGCGAAAGCGAAGCTGGGGAAGCTCCTGTTTTTTGATCCCCGATTATCCGCCTCCAGACAGATTTCCTGTGCTAACTGCCACGACCCTGAACTGGGCTGGGGCGATGGTCGCCATTTGTCTTTCGGGCATAATCGTCAGAATGGCCGACGTAATGCCATGACGATTCTGAATACCGCTCATTACAAAACCCTGTTCTGGGACGGTCGGGCGGCGAGCCTAGAAGATCAGGTCAATTTCCCGGTTCAGGACCCCGCTGAGATGGCTCAGAACCTGAAAACCATGCAGCGGAACGTACGGAAAGTCAAAGGCTACCGACCCTATTTCAAGGAGGCATTTGGAACGAATCAGGTAACGATTGAACGGATTCAGCAGGCCATCGCCACGTTTGAGCGAACCATCGTCAGTCCACCGAGTCGGTTTGATCGGTTTGTGCAGGGGAATGCAAAGATTCTCTCCGACGATGAAGTCATGGGTTTGCACCTGTTCCGCACCAAAGCCCGCTGTATTAACTGTCATAATTCGCCGCTATTTTCGGATAATCAGTTTCATAATGACGGGCAAACTTTATATGGCTCTTCGCAGCAGGATTTTGGGAAATACCTGCAAACGGGTAAGCCCGAAGACGTAGGTAAATTCCGTACGCCTTCGCTGCGGGAAGTATTCCGAACGGGTCCCTGGATGCACCACGGGAATTTTCCAACCTTACGCGATGTAGTTGAGTACTATAATCTGGGTAACCCCTCTCCCATCCAGAAGAAAGTCGTCGTAGATGAGCGGCTTCGTCCCGTAACCTCGCCCATTTTACGAAAACTCCATCTTACAAAAACGGAACAATTACAACTGGAAGCATTCCTGAAATCCATTTCGGTTTCTTCGCAAAAAGTGAATCCTTTTGAGTTACCGCAGTAATGGCTTAACATTGCTTACGGATCAACCTTCCTGTATGTATGGAACTCCTAACACCCGATTCCGGCCTTTCTCTGTGGGGGTTAATCTTGGGAACTTACCTTTCCCTTTATCTGCTTAGTGTCTGGTTAGTATGGAAAGAAAGAAGCCTTTCGCCGCTTTTAAAAGTGGCCCTGTCCATTGTTCTGTTCGTTACACCGTTTATCGGACCTGTGTTATACATTGCTTTGAGTTGCGTAGTCAGCATGCTTCACAAGCCAGCGTCCCGGTAAAATGCCGATACTTATTACAGGAAAGGCACGGATGAAATCATCCGTGCCTTTCCTGTTTTATACTCATCCGGTTATGTTACCATTTAACCAAGTTTGGTAGGGATGCTTCCACGGGCTTGCTAACTTGAGCTAACTCTTCATAACCTGTAGTCCCCTATCGTATGCTCTCTCTCAGGCACTTGTCTATCCTGCTTTGTACCACTTTGCTGGGATTACCTGGCTGGTCTCAGACCAAACCCGCTAAAATTGATGCCTTACTGAAACAATACGTGGATTACGGGTTATTCAACGGTAGTGTCCTGATCGCTGAAAAAGGGAAGGTGATTCTGAAGAAAGGATACGGCCTGGCGAACATGGAGTGGAACATTCCTAACGCTCCCGATACAAGGTTTCGGCTGGGTTCCATTACCAAGCAGTTTACGGGCATGCTGATCATGCAACTGGCGGAGAAAGGGAAGCTGAACGTGAACGATCCCATTACTAAATACCTGCCGGATTATCCCAAAACGACGGGTGACCGAATCACTATCCATCAATTACTTACCCACACTTCGGGCATTCCCAACTACACCAACGTTCCCAGATTTTTCGAAACGCAGGCGAAAAATCATTACAGCCCGGCGGAGTTTATCAAAACTTTCCAGGACTTACCGCTTGATTTTGAGCCAGGCAGTCGTTTTTCGTACAGTAACTCCGGCTACTTCCTACTTGGGACCATCATCGAAAAAGTAACGGGTCAGTCGTACGCACAGGCTTTGCAGGCATTCATCGTTCGCCCACTGAACCTACAGGCCACGGGCTACGATTCGTTCAGCGACATTATTCCCAAACGAGCCACGGGCTACGAAAAAAAGCTGGGTAGCTATGTCAATGCTCCCTACCTGGATATGTCCATCCCCTACGCCGCAGGTTCCCTGTACTCAACCGTTGAGGATTTATATATTTGGGATCAGGCTCTTTACTCCAGCCAGCTCCTCTCCGACGCTTCCCGCAAAACGCTGTTTACGCCTTCGCCGGGTAGTTACGAGCCCGGTTTCGGGTATGCGTATGGCTGGATTGTCGGTAAGCTGAAAGCAGGCAAAGACAGTATTTCTGTCATCGAGCATTCGGGGGGTATCAATGGCTTCAATACCATCATTACCCGAGTGGTCAACGATAAACATCTGATTGTTCTGTTAAATAATACGGGACAGGCTCCACTGGATAACATCCGTCAGAATATTGTTCAAATTTTATACGACCAGCCTGTCCAAACGCCTAAAAGGCCCGTTGCGGACTTGCTGAGAAAAGCCGCCCTGACGGAAAAAGAAGCAGTGGTTCGGCAGAAATTTGCCCACTGGAAGAGCGATGGCAACCATGAAGTTAAAGAAGACGCCATTAACGCAATGGGATACGAATTACTACAGCATGGAGACCTGACGGCTTCACTGCTGGTGTTCGATCTAAACGTCGAATCTTTTCCTGATTCCTGGAATACCTATGACAGTCGCGGCGAGGCTCTTCTGACGAAGGGGGATACCGCTGCTTCCGTCAGGGATTATAAAAAATCGCTGGAACTGAACCCGGGGAACCATGCAGGTCTGGAGCAACTCAGAAAATTGGGGATAGCGACGGCAGCTCCCGTGTCGGTAGACGAGGATACGCTGCGTACCTACGTAGGAACCTACCAGTTAGCCCCCACCTTTTCCATCATCATTACCCGCGACGGATCTCAGCTTTATGCACAGGCTACCAATCAGGGGCGGCTCACACTGGTAGCTCTGTCGAAAGATAAATTTCGGGTAAAGGAAGTCGATGCACAGGTTTCATTCGTAGCGAATGCCGAAGGAAAAATTGATCACTTGATCCTCCACCAGAACGGAAATCACATTAAAGGGGCCCGAGTGGACTAAGAAAGACCTTAATTTACGCAGGTTTTTTTAAAATCAGTTTCCTTTTTACTTGTTTCCAATGCCCGAAATCATCGATTTAAGTCAGGAAATTTATGCCGGAATGCCCGTGTATAAAAGCCTGCCGCCCGTGAACATCGGCATTCACGCTACGCACGAACAATGGGATGGTTTAACGGATGCCGGAACCACTACACTGGGTGTAGTGGTTCCGGCATCCGTTAAACCATCCCATTGTTCGTGCGTAGCGTGAATGCCGATGTTCACGGGCGGCAGGCTTTTATACACGGGCATTCCGGCATAAAT
>CAJYHS010000231.1 GCA_913774715.1 uncultured Siphonobacter sp.
AAACAAATCGGCATTCGTTGTGCTGTTCAATCCGAAAATCCATCCTAATTGGAACCTGCGGATCGAAAGCAGGCTGATCGGTACGAATTACCCAGCCTTTAAAATGTTGCAACAGATTTTGATGAAGGTAATCCTGATTAGTTGACGGCTTCATAGCCTGCAACACATGGGTACTGTCAAAACACCAGTTTGCCCGAAACTCGCCCTTTGCCGTTTGAACCACCGCCTCGTCAGGGGTTGACTGAATGGATTGAATCGGGCTGTAAAGGAACTCGATCTGATGATTTCGTGATAATTCCTGATGAACAAACTGGTAGAAATCAATTCCCCGAAGTAACTTATACTGATGCTTACCTAACGCAAGTTGCCGGGAAAATCCGTTGCACCCATGAAACCAGATGGAATCCCATTTTCGGTAGAGGATGGGTTCAAAAGCACCTTCGCCTTCCTGCCAGAAGGCCCAGGTACGATCATTGCGGGTTTTCTTTTCGCGATCAATGATCAGAATTTTTTTGTTGCGTAAAGAACTACGATTGAGATAATAGGCCAAACTCAGCCCAGCCATACCTCCTCCCGTAATGATGATGTCGTACTTCAAGTAACAATGGATCTCGTGAATGAAACTAGAACCCTGAAAAGCTGATTTTGTTTGTAGGGACGCGACTTCATCACGTCTGGGGGAGAGGCCGATTTTGTTTCCTTCCCATTAGGCGAGAGTGGTTTTATTACCTTTAATACATTCCCATTCCTGGCCCAGACGCCATAAATGGACGTCTCTACGAAGAGAAGGCCTCGTTATCTTAGATAACGAGGCCTTCTCAATCTAAAAATTAAAATAACCTACACGTTTACGTGACGTTCAGCGTGGTAGCTGGAACGTACCAGTGGTCCTGACTCTACGTATTTAATACCGCGTTTTTCACCTTCTTCCTTATACATGGCGAAAGTATCGGGGTGAATCCATTCGATTACTTCGTGGTGCATTTTAGTAGGCTGAAGGTATTGACCCAACGTCAGAATGTCCAGGCCGTGAGCGACCAGATCATCCATTGCTTTGAATACTTCATCCTGCGTTTCACCCAGACCCAGCATGATACCCGTTTTGGTACGTTTGCCAAAGTCTTTTGTCCGCTTGATTTGCTCCAGACTCCGGGCGTATTTCGCCTGAGGACGCACAGGGCGGTACAGACGCTCTACCGTTTCCATGTTGTGAGAAACGACTTCCTGGCCGGCAGCAATCATGCGTTCCAGAGCGGGCCAATTTCCTTTAGTATCAGGAATCAGTGTTTCAATGGTCGTGCTGGGACTTAATTCTTTCGTCAGGCGAACCGTCTGATACCAGATTTCAGCTCCCCGGTCTTTTAATTCATCGCGGTTTACCGAAGTCAGAACGGCGTGTTTCACGCCCATAATCTTAATGGCTTCCGCTACGCGACGGGGTTCGTCCGCATCATATTCGTTGGGGCGTCCGGTTGCAACCGCACAGAACGTGCAGGAACGCGTGCAGACATTACCCAGAATCATAAATGTAGCCGTACCCGCTCCCCAGCACTCACCCATGTTTGGGCAGTTGCCTGACTGACAAATCGTGTGGAGTTTATATTCATCAACCACTTGCCGCACGTTGCGGTATTCCGGACCCGTTGGGAGTTTCACTCGCAACCAGTCGGGTTTGCGGGTAGAGGAACCGGGCTTATTCTCGCCTCGGGTACCTGTACCTGATTTCGTTATTACGGGTAGCTCAATCATCCCAATATCAATTGCTGGTTTGATAAACAAAGGGGTTTACCAAAAGATGTACAAAGGTAATCAGCTAACCTGTAAAGACGATAAAAAGTTGCGTTTGATAAAAGAATGAAGCTTTTCGCATTAATTGTGAGGTAGATAAGCCCAATGCGAAAGAGGAGTTAGCAAGAATGGCTTACCTTTAAGGGCATTTTATTAACAAGATCAGGGAAAAACTTTCTGGAAACGACCCGTATGTTTGGGCTAGAAACATTCATCCCAAAAGATAAAATTACAACGTATGGCAACGGCGACCATTACCTATTTAGGACAACTTCGCACCCAGGCTACCCACTTGAAATCGGGTTCAGAAGTCATTACCGATGCTCCGGTAGATAATCACGGCAAAGGGGAGGCGTTTTCGCCAACCGATTTAGTAGCTTCGGCTTTAGGTTCCTGCATGTTAACGATTATGGGAATTGTAGCTCAACGCGACAGTGTGGATATTACGGGTACTCAGGTAGAGATTACGAAAAGTATGGCTGAAAATCCACGCAGAATCAGCGAAATCGCAGTTAAACTGATCGTAAAAACCAGTCAACCCCTGACCGAGACTCGCCGAAAAAAACTGGAAAACGCAGCCTTAACCTGTCCCGTAGCCCAAAGTCTTCATCCCGATCTGGTGCAGGCCGTTACGTTTGAGTTCGTGGTTTAGTTTTCAATTGAGGTAAGTAACTCAGTAATAAGAGCCTGAGATTATACCTTTTCAAGTATAACCTCAGGCTTTTAATTTTTTAAAACAGGAAACGCTCAAAGAAAACTGAACTTACTTACGGCTTAAGACCGACTCGCCCCACCAGGCTTGCTGGATTTTCTTGTTCACTTCTACGTTAGGGAAAATGCCACGGAATAACTCCGCCCCGGGACCGTACGCAAAAACAGGTACAGGATTGGCCGTATGGTTTAACCAGATGAATTTACCTTCTACTTTACCATTTCTCCAGTCGCCTCCCGTAAGTGATAATCCGCCCGTTTCGTGATCCGCTGTAACAATAACCAGCGTTTCACCGTCTTTTTCGGCAAAGTCCAGAGCAGCTCCTACGGCTTTATCAAAATCCAGCGTTTCGGTAATCAGATAATCCATGTCGTTGGCATGACCAGCCCAGTCAATCTGAGAACCTTCAGCCATTAGGAAGAAACCATTTTTGTTGGTGGAGAGAATTGATAAGGCCTTTTCAACTTCCTGGCGGAGCATTTCTCCACGGCCTTCTTTTACTTTCTTTGGGTTCTCGCGAGCCGTGAACGCTACCAGTTTTTTGCCTTCCAGCTTCGTAAAATCACCTGATGTATCCGCTACTGAATACCCTTTTTCTTTAAAAGCAGTCAATAAATTTTTCTGGTCTTTACGCTCGGTGAAATACCGCATACCGCCGCCAATGACTACATCGAGATCAGCCGTAACCATTTCCTCGGCAATGGCTTCGTGCTTCGAACGGGAAGACTGGTGAGCGTAAAAATCTGCTGGAGTAGCATCGGTGATATCACAAGTGGTAACAATACCAGTGGATAATTTCTTCTTCTTAGCCAGTTCAGCTAACGTTATTTGAGGACGGTTCGATGAATCTACCGCGATGGCCCCGTTTTTAGTTTTTACGCCCGTAGCCAGGGCTGATCCACCCGCTCCCGAGTCCGTAATGAAATCCTTGACGGGATGCGTTGTCGACATGCCCATGTAAGGAAAGCGATTCATATGAATAGAACCTTTATTAGCAATTTGGGCAGCATACACGTGGTTGGCTCCCATACCGTCGCCAATCAGTAAGATTACATTTTTAGGACGCTTGGGAGTAGTCTGAGCAACGCTCGACATACAGGTCGCCAGTAGTCCTAAGCAAAGTAGTGCGTAACGATTCATAATGAATACTAAAGAATAATGTTTTGAACTGCAAAATTCTGTTATTCCTTGAAACGCATTGTCGCTTCGTGTGTCAATAAATTGTTAACAATGCCCATTGAAACATTACAAATTAATAAATTAAGCATTTTACTCTACCATAAGTTGAATTCATATCAACGTTAGTAAGTATTCTATTATACTGAATACATAGTGGGAAAAAAGAAGAGTTGTTAAGCAGATGCGGACCTGGTGTTATGGGGAAAAGTAAAGCCTAAATTATAAGTTAAAAAACATGGAAATATAAACCCCGTTGATTTTCTTTGTTAGAATTAATTCTTAAATGTCCTTCATTATACCACCTTGATCTATGACTTTGCTACGTATTCATCTACTCGGATTTTATTGAATCATCATTCGTATCTGCCTTTCTTCAAATAATTAATCATTCCCACTCTATACAATCATTTCTTAGCAGATAAGAAATGATATTTGTTTATACCTAATCTGATTAATAACCTTCATGAATCGGTTGTCCGCCTGGGTTGCTGTACTTTTTTGTATAGTTAGTATTTCCGCGTCTGCCCAACGCTTTAAAATCAGTAGAGTAACGATTGATGACCTTGCTGCCAAGCATTATTCCCTGGATTCATCCGCTGAAGCTGTCGTCTTGGGTGATTATGGAGCTGTAGAAATTACGTACAATGATACCAAAGGGTATTTTGCTATCCATCGACGGATTCGTCGACTTAAAATCCTGAAAAAATCGGCTTATGATCGGGCCAGTGTCGCCGTTACTCAGTATCGCAGAGGAGCTGATAGTGAGCAGGTGATTCGTAACATTAAAGGGAAAACCTATTGGCTGGAAAATGGTGAAATGAAATCTGAAGACATGAGTAAGTCGGCGATCTTTACCACTAAAACAGACAAAAATTTTTATGAGACTAAGTTTACCTTACCTCATGTGCAGGAGGGATGTATTATTGAGTACGAATATGATATTATATCAGACTTCGTAATGCAGCTTCCAGAGTGGGATTTTCAAACGGATATTCCCGTTAAATACAGTGAATATTACGCTACGTTCCCTCCTAAATTGTCCTATCGTGCCGTTTTTCAGAACCCGGTAGACTTAGTTACCAAAGACTTTTCTGATAACACGAATACGGGAATGTCCATGCGTTATGCCGTAAAGGACATGCCAGCTTTACGTCCGGAACCTTACATTACGACAATTGAAGATTACAAAACACGTTTGCGTTTCGAATTGATTGAAGCCATGGTTAATGGCCGCGTACAACGCTTTAGCCAAAGCTGGCCGGACGTAGATAAAAAGATGGCTGAAGATGATGAAGTAGGCAGTTATATTCGGAAAACTGCCTTCCTGAAAGAAGCCGCTAAAACAATCAGGAGTAAGTACGCAGATACGCTATCGATTATTACCGAAGCTCACCGGTACATCCGGACGAATATGACCTGGAATGGACGGGTTAGTTACTGGTCAGGTAGTACCCCCCGAACGGTTTTTGAGCAAAAGACGGGAAATTCTGCTGAGATAAATCTGCTACTGGTTGGGTTGATCCGCGAGTTGGGGTTTGATGCTACTCCTGTGATTCTGAGTACCCGGTCTAATGGAGCGGTGTTTATGGAAATTCCTATGACTTCTTACTTTAATGATTTGGTAGGCTTAACCTATATTGGAGGAAAAGAAGTGCTATTGGATGCGACGGACACCTTTCTTCCCTTGGGCGTTTTACCTGATCGTTGTTTAACCCGAATCGGGCGTATCGTTGATTCCAGAAGAGCTAACTGGGTATATCTTAAACCCACCCTAAACCGGCAGGTAAAAACGCTTCAATATACGCTTGATGAATCCGGGGTAATAAAAGGATCTATTTCTTATAACTGGCAGGGTGAAATGGCTTCCCGCCACCGAAATAGTATTCAGAAATCAGGAATTAAAAAATTTGGCAAAGAGCTGATCAAGCAGCCTTCTGCCGAAGTAGGAGAGAGTAAAGTCGAATATGCCGATGAAATAGATAAACCGCTGGTAGTAACTACGGATGTCTCTTACGAAGAAGGATTCAATAAAGTAGGAGACCGCATTTATCTGAGTCCTTCCCTGGGAGAGGCTCTTGCCATCAATCCATTTAAATATGACAAGCGACTTTATCCGGTAGATTTTGGAAATCCGAGCGAAGAAGTTTTCATGGCAAATATTAAAATTCCCCAGGGCTATGTAGTGGAAAGCTCTCCCGCTACCCAGGTAGTGCTTTTGCCAGAAGATGGTGGACGCTTCACCTATCAAGCTCAGATGCACGGTGATGATATTATTAATATTGTTACCCGTTTACAGCTTAAAAAGCCTATTTATTCTTCCGAAGAATATCCTTACCTGAAAAAATTAATGGATATGGTTATTGCTAAAAACAGTGAGCAGATAATTCTTAAAAAGAAATAATACCAGACAATTGAAAAGCTGATTATGAAAAGGATATTGTTTTTATTAATGCTGTTTCCCCTGAGTCTTTTTGCTCAGGATTACTCGGTACAATCGATTCCAGCTGATTTAAGAAATGAGGCAAAAGCTGTTATTCGCTTGCAGGAAGAAAGCTTTGAAGTGTTGACTGTGGGCGAAGCAGTCAAACGTATTCATACTGTCGTTACCATCCTCAATGAAAAAGGAGATAAGTACGCTACCGAACAAGTTCACTACAGTAAGCTGAGTCGTGTTAGAAACTTCGAGGGTAAGTTATATGATGCCCAGGGAAAGGAAATCAAACGATTGAAAAAATCGGATATTCTTGACGTTTCGTCTCATTCTAATTATTCATTATTTGATGACCATAAAGTGAAGTTGGCAGATTTTAAGTATGCTAATTATCCCTTCACGGTAGAGTTTGATTATGAAGTAGTTTCTTACAATACACTATTTTATCCCTACTGGATTCCGCAGGGAGACGAAGAGCTTGCTATTGAAAATTCAGTATTTACCATAGTCGTCCCTTCATCGTTAGGATTACGTTTCCGTGAAATGAATGGAGTAGGAGCCGTTCAAAAATCAGAAAAGGATGGCATTCAGATCCACCGGTGGGAGGTTAAAAACCTGAAAGCGAGAGAGGAGGAACCTTATGCTGATTTTTATGCCTCATGCGGGCCTGCCGTATTGACAGCTCCCAATCAGTTTGACATGAAAGGAAACAAAGGTTCGGCTGCCAGTTGGAAAGAACTAGGGCAGTTTTTCTATGATCTGAATGTAAATCGCGACGAATTAACTGATGCAGCCAAGGCTGTTGTTTTGAAAGTAGTAGGAACAGAAACTGATCCCTTGCGTAAAGTCGAAAAACTCTACCATCATTTGCAGCAATCAACGCGTTATGTGAGTATTCAGCTGGGAATCGGGGGCTGGCAGAGTATTCCTGCCACTACTGTTGTAGAGAAGGGATATGGCGATTGTAAAGCTCTTTCCAACTACATGAAGGCCATGCTGAAAGTTGCGGGCGTTACCTCCTATACAGCTTCCGTTTCAGCAGACTCTCATGATATTATGCCTGATTTCCCTTCGGCTCGATTTAACCATGAAATTTTGTGTGTGCCACTTCAGAAGGATACGCTTTGGCTGGAATGCACGAGTCAGCATGCGGATGCAGGTTATATGGGTGATTTTACGGGTAATCGTCACGCCCTGCTTGAAACGCCTACAGGAGGTGTACTGGTACGAACGCCAACGTATCAGAAGGCTGAAAATGGACAGTATCGAACGATTGAGGTGTTTCTGGATAAGGAAGGCAATGCAACCACGAAAATGCTGACGAACTATTCCGGCGTACAGCACGATGGGTACCGTTCGGCGACGGAATCCATGGCCGGAGAAACCCTGAAACGATGGAAAATCCAGCAAATGCGTTTGGCAAGTTTTGATCTGAATGACTATGCCGTTGAAGTGGCCAAACCCGTGAAGAAAATTTCATCGATAACGGAAAAGCTAAGCCTGACCGTGCGGAAAAGTGCTACCATAAGCGGTACCCGAATGTTTCTAACTGTTAATCAATACACGCCATGGACTCACATTCCTAAAGCACTGTCGAATCGCCAGTATGAAGTAATCTGGCCTGTAGGGTTTACGGATGCTGATACGGTAACTTATCACATTCCGGAGTCATATACGCTGGAAGCTTTGCCAGAACCCGTGAAGTTGGAAACGGAATTTGGCACCTATACGGCTCAGGTAATGAAAAAAGGAGAAACATTGGTGTATACCCGCAGGCTAGAGATGAATCATTTCCGAAGACCAGCGGCTTCCTATCCTAAATTTATTGATTTCTGCAAGAAAATTGCCCGAGCGGACCGATCGCAAGCCGTATTTGTGAAGCAATAGTTATAATTTAATCAAACAAAAGAGCCGGAGCTATAGTATTAGCTTCGGCTTTTTTGTTTGAAGAAAATAAAGGAGTGAATGAAAATAAGTAAAGGACTGAATTCTCTAACGGCACAGATGAAGGGAAAACTTAAAGGCAGAATAAGATTGTGACGGGTAAGGATGAACTTTTTTCAAAAAATGAACCCTTAAAAGAGGGGTCATTTTTAGGTTACCAGAGAAGACATTAAGGAATTGATAAAATATTTATAACTATTCCAATGAAATATTTAATCATTCGATGAAATATTTGGTAAGTTCGCAAAGATAAGCATTCTTTGCATAGTACAAAATATCACGGCAAAGTACAAATACGAGCTGTTCCCCGCTTGACCCTTATGTATATCAACGCGATAAGTAGCTATCTGCCGGAGCAAGTTGTTACCAATGAACATTTTGCCCGACTGAATGGATTGTCTGACCAGTGGATCGTGGAGCGGACGGGCATCCGAGAACGTCGGAAAGCTGCCCCTCACGAAAACACTAATACGATGGCCGTAGAGGCCGTTCGTCAGGGCTTAGCCCTTTTACCTTACCCAGTACAGGAAATTGATTTGATTGTAGGGGCTACTTATACCCCTTATGATACGATTGTCTCACTGGCTCACGCTGTGCAGCATGACCTGCAGATTCCGGATATTCCGGTTCTGTCCGTTTCTACAGCCTGTTCGTCCTTATTGAATGCTATTGAAGTAGTACAAGGTTACTTCTGCATGAAAAAAGCGACGAAAGCTCTGGTTGTGGTTTCGGATAATAACACAGCTTACAGTAATGAGTCGGATAAAGTGGCTGGTCACCTTTGGGGTGACGGGGCTGCTGCTCTGTTCATGTCCAGTGAACGGGTTTCTGATTCAGATCTGAAAGTAGTGGATATTCTGACAGGCGGTGCGGCTACGGTCGGCAAAGCTCTCGAAGGAGTAGTACTGCGACCCAACGATGATGGTTTCATAATGCCTAATGGGCGTGATGTCTTCATCAATGCTGTGCAGTATATGCCCAAGGCGAGTCGTCAGATTTTAGGCCGTAATGGGCTGACACTGGAAGACGTAGACTGGGTATTACCACACCAGGCCAATTTCCGAATCAGTAAGAAAGTAATGGAGGAATTAGAGCTTCCCATGGAAAAACTTCTATCTAACATTCAGTATCTGGGTAATACCGGTTGTGCGGGCTGTGCCATTGGTCTCAGCGAAAACCGTTACCGATTCCAGAAAGGAGATAACATCGTGGTTACTACCTTCGGAGGTGGTTATTCATACGGAGCCATGTTGGTGTCTGTTGAGTAAGTTACCCTGAGTAGAAAATAGAAAAGGCTAGTCTTTCGACTAGCCTTTTCTATTTTCTACCTGAAAATCATCAGTCAAATTTCATATTTAGAACCCGATCGCGGGAATTATCATAGGCATCAACCGATACCGAAAGACTGCCAGGGGCTTTGGTTAAGAAATTATAGGTGTCGATTTGATCCCAGAATTCACTCTTCTCCTGTCCAAAGTCAATAATTTTGCTGGCCCCCTCATAACTAATGACGAGGTAAAAATGCTTCGAGCGAGGAGTAATATCCGCAAACTTTTTGTACACTTTTGCGTGCTTCCATTCCATAGCCTGAATGGCCTTAGGCTCATCTACGGTATTTTTATCTTTTTTATTAAAAGCGGAAAACGTATCATACATAGCATAGGCGGCGAAAATTAGCACAATAAGCGGCATAAATTTCATCCAGATATCTCCGCTATCTTTCCGATTCTCATTATCTCCCTTTCTGCCGAACGTTTTTCCACCCCCAAAACCTGGAATGGAGATTTTTTTACGCTCACGATGGACGGGGCGGTAATAAGGATTATCTTGCTGATTTTGACTCATAGTGAAAATGAAGTAGGGGTTATTACGTCTGTAGATAGAACGTTAAAGCGATGCGTAACGTTTCAATCTGGCCGCAGTTTGAAACATCACATTCTGAATACAAAGATGAACGGATCTTTACAGACGGGCAATTTACAACGAATTTTTTAGTTTGAAAGTTTCGTGCCTGTAGAAGGGGGCATCAAAAAGCTGTCAATTTGTCGCTTCGATATAACCTTTTGACCGCTTTCCTCTCTAAACTGTATTTAGGAACCGTTTTTTTGTTTTTGGGTGGAAAGAATGAAGTAAATTTGCATTCTACCTATTGTTGTACCCCGGTTGGGGTTTCATGTAAATCCGCTTAACCTGGCCGGATTATGAAAAGCAGCTTGATAAAACGGCTGACTAACCACGAATAACGGTGCATTAGCACATAGCTATGTTTAAACTCATCACCAAGATTTTCGGCACGAAGTCCGATCGGGATTTAAAGGAGTTATATCCCTACGTAGGAAAAATTAATGCCGAATATGCCAAATTAAGAGAGTTAACGGATGACCAGCTTCGTCAGGAAACGGCTGATCTGAAGTCTATTATTAAACAACAATTGGCTCCTATCACCGACCAGGTTGATAGCATTCGTCAACGCATTGAATCCAATCCAGATCTGGACGTTAATGAGAAAGACTCCCTTTTCAAGCAGATTGATGCTCTGGAAATACAGTCGGACCAGAAACTGGAAGAAGTATTATTAGAAATCCTGCCCCGTGCTTTCGCCATTGTGAAAGAAACGGGTCGTCGCTATACTGAAAACGGTGAACTCGTAGTTACTGCGAACATTCATGACCGTTTTGTTGCTTCCCGAAAATCCAACGTAGTCATAGAAGGGGAAAAAGCCACCTGGAAAAATACCTGGAATGTAATGGGCCAGCCTATTACCTGGAATATGATTCACTATGATGTACAGCTGCTTGGTGGGGTAGTTCTACATCAGGGTAAGATTGCAGAAATGGCTACCGGGGAGGGTAAAACGCTGGTTTCTACCTTACCATCTTTCCTGAATGCTTTGTCTGGTAAAGGGGTTCACATTGTAACCGTCAATGATTACCTGGCGAAACGTGACTCCGAGTGGAATGCTCCTCTGTTTGAATTCCATGGAATGAATGTCGATTGTATTGATCGTCATGAGCCAAATACCCAAAGCCGTCGTAATGCTTATTTGGCGGATATTACTTACGGTACAAATAACGAATTCGGGTTTGACTACCTGCGTGACAATATGGCTCGCAGTCCGGAAGAACTCGTGCAGCGGAAACACCATTACGCGATGGTCGATGAGGTCGATTCTGTCCTGATTGATGATGCTCGTACGCCTCTGATTATCAGTGGGCCGATGGTGAAAGATAATGATGTTCAGGAATTTGAAATATTAAACCCCCGCATTTCCAGACTAGTAGAAGAGCAGCAAAAGCTGGTGCAGGGCTTCCTGACCGAAGCTCGCCGTCTGATCGCTGCTGGGAACACTAAAGAAGGCGGTCTGGCTTTGTTCCGGGCTCACCGTGGCTTACCTAAATACAAACCTCTGATTAAATATCTGAGTGAGCAGGGTAACCAGGCGGTGATGCGGGCAACCGAAAACGAATACTTGCAGGAGCAAGGTAAACGTATGCCTGAAGCTGATGCTCCGCTGTATTTTGTGATCGAAGAGAAAAATAACTCCGTTGACTTGACGGAAAAAGGGATCGACGTCATGACGGCGAACAATGAAGATCCTAACTTCTTCATTCTGCCCGATTTGTCAGTTGCTCTTAACCAGATTGATAAGTCTGATCTTTCTGAAGTAGATAGAATTCATCGGAAAGATGAGATTATCCGTGATTACTCCATCAAAACCCAACGTATTCACACGGTTACTCAGTTATTGAAAGCTCATACGCTGTTCGAACTGGACGTAGAATACGTAATCATGGACGGAAAGATCAAGATCGTTGATGAGCAAACGGGCCGGATTATGGAAGGTCGTCGTTACTCAGATGGTCTGCACCAGGCAATTGAAGCAAAAGAACGGGTAAAGGTGGAAGATGCTACCCAGACTTATGCTACGGTAACGCTTCAGAACTACTTCCGTATGTACCACAAACTGTCAGGTATGACGGGTACGGCTGAAACGGAAGCAGGAGAATTCTGGCAGATCTATAAACTCGATGTCGTTTCTATTCCTACCAACCTGAAGATTTCACGAAAGGATGAAGAAGATAAGGTTTATAAAACGGTTCGTGAGAAATATAATGCAGTAGTTCAGGAAATTGATGAACTCGTGAAAGCGGGCCGTCCGGTTCTGGTAGGTACTACTTCCGTAGAAAACTCAGAGATTCTGAGCCGTTTATTACGGATGCGTGGGATCAAACATCAGGTACTGAATGCCAAGCAACACCAACGCGAGGCTGAGATTGTAGCTACGGCGGGTCATTCGCAGAACGTAACGATTGCGACGAACATGGCTGGTCGGGGTACGGATATTAAGCTGACTCCCGAGTCGAAAGCAGCGGGTGGTCTGGCAATTATCGGTACGGAACGTCACGAATCTCGTCGGGTAGACCGTCAGTTACGCGGTCGTGCCGGTCGTCAGGGTGACCCCGGATCGTCTCAATTCTTTGTATCGCTGGAAGATAACCTGATGCGTCTGTTCGGTTCAGAACGGATTGCTAAAGTGATGGACCGTATGGGCATGGAAGAAGGAGAGGTAATCCAGCACTCCATGATTACTTCGTCCATCGAACGAGCTCAGAAGAAAGTAGAAGAAAACAACTTCGGTATTCGGAAGCGTCTGCTGGAATATGACGACGTAATGAATTACCAGCGGGAAGCCATTTACAAGCGTCGTAAAAACGCTTTGTTCGGCGACCGTCTGGCTCTGGACATCGCTAACATTACCTATGATGTTTGTGATGAGCTGGTTTCTAATAATCCTGATTTCGAAGAATTTGAACTCCGGGTAATTGAAACGTTGGCTATTCAGGTTCCCTTTGGTAAAGATGAGTTCATTCGACTGAAGCCTGAGCAACGCACGCAGCAGTTATATGCGGCGGCAGAAGGACATTATCAGGCGAAAGGAGCGGACATCGCTCGTCGTATGCAGCCATTCTTCCAGGATCTGTTCGAAGCCAATCAGGGTAATGTAAATGACAACTCGGTGATCGGATTACCTTACACGGATGGTGAGCACGTCATGGGCTTCCAGGTGAACTTCCTGAAAGCTCTGAACAGCGACGGACGTGAGGTTACCCGTGAAATCGAGAAAAACATTGCTTTAACGGTAATCGATCAGGAATGGAAAGAACACCTTCGTGATATGGATGACCTGAAACAATCCGTTCAAAATGCCGTATTCGAACAGAAAGATCCATTGCTGATTTACAAATTCGAGTCTATCGATCTGTTTAAGCAGTTCATTAATAAGGTAAACTTTGACGTAGTTCAGCTTCTGATGCGTTACGATGTTCCTGAACTTCACGTAGAACAGCCTCAGATTCCTCAGCCTCCCCGTCGTCCTGAACCTCAGCCTCAGTTACAACTGAGCAAAGATGATGTCGCCGGAATCACTGGTGGCGATGGTCCATCTGTGGAAGAACTGGAAGCGTTAGTTCCTGAGATGGAACGCCCTCGTCAGCAACCCATTCGCGTAAATAAAATTGAGCCCAATCAACGGGTGTCGGTTCAATACAGCGATGGACGTATCGAGCGTGACGTAAAATATAAGAAAGTAGAAGAAGACGTTAAACGCGGTGTTTGTGTCTTAATCGACTAATCTGGTTTTAAGTTTGGGTTTCGTGTTATCGCACTAACCCAATAGTTTGCAAAAGGTCAGCCTGCTAAGTAGGCTGACCTTTTTGTTTGAAGTCTCGTCTCTACCGAAATTTAAAATTGTATACAAAAAACCTGCTGACATAGGGCTGTCACTGGGCTGTTTTAGTTTTGAATCGAACGCTAAAACAACACAGACGATGGAACTGATTCCCTTATTTTTGAAAGAACTGGAACAGGAAGCTTTAACCACGCGCAAATTCTTAGCCTTGATTCCTGACGATAAGTTGGACTGGGCTCCGCATCAGAAAAGCATGGTTATGGGTAGACTTGCTAAACATATTGCAGAATTACCGACCTGGGTAACGATGACCTTAACCACTGATGAGCTGGATTTTGCCACCGTGCCTTATGAAGACAAAAAAATCCAGAACAATGCCGAACTATTGGCTTTTTTCGAAGAAAGCCTGGCCGATGGACGAACGCAGTTGATTCCGGAAAATGAAATCCTTCTCAATGAACCCTGGACCTTACGAAACGGTGAAATTATTTACAGTATTCGACCTAAGCACGAAGTGATACGAATGGCTTTCTCACAGATTTCACACCACCGGGCTCAGTTAGGTGCTTATCTGCGGTTGCTTAACATTCCCATCCCCGGCAGTTATGGTCCAAGTGCGGATGAAGCGATGTAATCTCTTTTCTAAATAAATGCTAAAAGCCAGCCTTCGGGTTGGCTTTTTCTGTTGAATTTTAAATATTTGATTTTCAGTAACTAACCTTGCCTATTATAAAACCTTTTCTCTATGACTGGTACGGCTATCCCGCCTTTATCGTCTACCAACCGTTGGCCTTTTCTGCATCGTCTCGGTATCTGGTTTGTAGCCATTTACACCCTCTGTTATGCGTTGCCTTTGGATTCAATATTTGGAATTATACCATGGGTCGAAGCGATAGGCAATTCCGTACTGGGAATGGATAATATGAAAAAGATTACCAATACGGGTAGCGGCGATACCTCCTTTGATTATGCTTATTTATTCTTTCTGGTCATTTTTTCGTTGACACTCGCTTTAATATTAGAACTTATTCTTCAAAAGCGATTTAACTATGCCTTACTCTACGTCTTAACCCAAACCTTTGTCCGGTATTACCTGGCTCATTTCATGTTGATTTATGGGTTTGTAAAAGTCTTTGAAGCTCAATTCAGGTATCCTGATTTTTATACGCTGGAAAAAACGTACGGGGAATCATCACCGATGGGAATCGTCTGGCGGCTGATGGGACTTTCCAGACCTTATTCCATTTTCGGTGGTTTGGGTGAAGTAATAGGAGGCTTGTTGCTATTTTTCAGACGAACCAAGGCTCTGGGAGCTTTGGTGGTGATCGCTGTAATGACTAATGTGGTGATGCTTAATTTCAGCTTTGATATCCCCGTAAAGTTGTTTTCCAGTTACCTGCTTTTGTTAGCCTTTTTCGTATTATCTCCTGATGTATCCGCCATTTATCGTTTTTTCATTCTTCATAAACCATCCTCGCTGAATCGTCAATCAATAGTATTATCGAAAAAATGGCATCGTATTACGCACATGGTTGGTAAAACATTCGTGATTTTATTTATACTTTTTGTAACGCTTAATGGCCACTCATGGACCCGAAAACCAGATCATCCCCTGCGGGGACTTTACGAAGTAAAATCTTTCGTACTGGAAAATGATACCTTACCGCCCCTGACAACAGATACCGTTCGATGGAATAAGTTGATGATAGAAAATGATTTTGCTGAAGTACGGTTGATGAATAGAAACACCGAGTCGTTTATGTCGAAGATTGATGAAAAAGCAAAAATCATTGCGTTGAAAAGTTACCAGGATTCAACCTTAGTCCACACGTTTCACTATACACTTCAGAAGGATAGTCTAAGTATTCATGGAGTGTGGAAAGGGAAAGCTCTGAAAGCTGGATTTAAACGCAAACAAATTAGCGATTATAACCTGACGAGTCGGGGTTTTCACTGGATTAATGAGTATCCCTATAACAGGTAATGGTACAGTTTATTTGGTGTTTTTCTGCAAACGTTGGTAAAACTCACCATGCCGCACCACAAACCGTACTTGCCCACCAAAATTTGTCCCGTTTGTCAGTTGCCTTTTAGCTGGCGAAAAAAGTGGGAGAAAAACTGGGAAGAAGTAACGTATTGCAGTGATAAATGCCGGATGAACAAATCAAAATCCAAACCCAAGTCAGATACTCTATGAAACCTTTTGCCTTATTCCTGTTGCTTATTAGCTTGGTAGCCTGCCAAAGTAAAGACAAAGATTCAGTAGTCGGGAAATGGACAATCAGCGGAGAAAACCAGTCAGATGCTGGATTTATTTTTGATAAAGAAGGGATTGCCTCGGCTTTCCCCGCGGGTGATGTCGAATATAAAACCTGGGAAATGCAGGGCGATAATTTGATCCTTCATGGAAGAAGACAGGAAAATGGCACTTCCAATGAATATAATCAGATTTTGAAAGTGATTTCCATCAAGGATAACACCCTGATTGTAGAAACGGAAGAAGGTCAGACGCTCACCTATACGAAAACCATAGATTCACCTCAGGAAAATGAAGAAGAATGTTACTCGTATGTAACACCTAAGGACACAGTGTATCTCCACGTTTCCAGAAAGAACCGGAGTATTACGGGCGATTTAACGTATAAGCTCTACGAAAAAGACAGCAATCAGGGCTCACTCGACGGACGCATTAAGGGTGATACGTTAATAGCAGAGTACACGTTCAATTCCGAAGGTCGTTCCTCGGTTCGGGAAGTCATTTTTCTGAAAAAAGGTGATACCTACATTGAGGGATTCGGACCAGTCAACGATAAGGAAGGAAAGACCGTTTTCCAGGACCACAAAAATATTACTTTCATAAATGGGATCACGCTAAGTAAAACAGACTGTTCCAAATAAGACTAAGGATTTAATAGTATTTTATCATTTATTGATGCAATTTAAAGGCAGTCGGAATCGGCTGCCTTTTTTATGTTCAGGAAAACATTTCAGGCTTTATTTTTAAGGTCTCATTTCAACTGCTACCCTATGCAAAACCGTTTATCCACCAGATGGATTCCCAGTTTTCTCGCTACTATCCTTACCACTTCCCTCGTATGTGCTCAGCAAACTGTCATTCCCATTGAAACGGAGCAGAATGCTCTGGTTTTGCAAACCGATGGAAGTAAACGGCTGGGCATTAGTTATTTTGGAACGCGTCTTCAGCAAGCGGCGGAATACGCTCTGGTAACCAAAGAAAGCCGCCAGAATGACGAAAATTCAGGCATTTCTAATTCAGCTTATACTCCCAGCGGAAGCTGGAATCTTTTTGAACCTGCTATCCGGGTTACGCACGCCGATGGAAATACCTCGCTGGAACTCCAATACCAGAGCCATCAAACGCAGAAAATAGACGATAACGTCAGCTTGACGACGGTAGTGTTAAAGGACCCTGCCTATGCTGTAGAGGTAAGTTTGTACTATAAAACGTATCGAAGAGAGAACGTAGTAGAGCAGTGGAGCACGATTCGAAACCAAGAAAAAGGTACGATTACCCTGAATAAATATGCGTCGGCGAACTTATACTTTGCAGGCAAGTCCTTTCATCTGACGCATTATCACGGCGGCTGGGCTCATGAAATGAACCCCGAAACGACGGAATTGAAAGCTGGAATTCTATCACTGGACTCTAAACTGGGCACGCGGGCGAATTTATTTCAGCCCCCTAGTTTTATGCTTTCATTTGATCAACAGGCTACCGAAGAAACGGGCAAAGTATTACTGGGCACCTTGGGCTGGTCAGGGAACTTCAAGATTGATTTTGAAACCGATACGTACAATAATCTTCGCCTGATCGCAGGGATTAACCCGCATGCTTCGGAGTATCCCTTAACGAGTGGGCAGGAATTCAAAACGCCTTCTTTTATCTACACCTTCTCCGACCATGGAAAAGGGGAGGCGAGTCGTAATCTGCACCGCTGGGCCCGTAAATACCGAATTCTGGATGGCGAAGGCTCGCGTCTGACGCTGCTGAATAACTGGGAAGCCACCTATTTCGATTTTGACGAGCAAAAATTAACGGGTCTTTTTGCCGGTGGTAAGAAACTAGGCGTGGATTTATTCCTGCTGGATGACGGCTGGTTTGGTAATAAGTACCCTCGTAACGGCGATAATGCGGGTTTAGGTGACTGGAAGGAGAACGTGAAAAAGCTACCACATGGCATTGGTTACCTTGTGAAAGAAGCTCAAAAAGCGGGCGTGAAATTCGGAATCTGGATTGAACCAGAGATGGTGAATCCGAAGAGTGAGTTGTACGAGAAGCATCCCGATTGGGTCATCAAACAACCTGAGCGTCCCGAACATTACTTCCGTAATCAGTTAGTGCTGGATTTGTCAAACCCTAAAGTTCAGGATTTTGTATTCGGTGTACTGGATGATTTATTTACGAAAAATCCTGATCTGGCTTTTATCAAATGGGATTGTAATGCTGTCATGTATAATGCTCATTCCGAGTATCTTAAAAACAGTAAGCAGGCTGATTCCAAACTGTATGTTGATTACGTAAATGGGTTATATAAGGTGCTGGAACGCGTGCGGGCGAAGTATCCTAAAGTACCCATGATGTTATGCTCGGGTGGTGGAGGCCGTGTGGATTATGAAGCTCTGAAATACTTTACGGAATTCTGGCCAAGTGATAATACCGACCCTCTGGAGCGAGTCTTTATGCAGTGGGAGTATTCTTACTTTTTCCCAACGATTGCTCATTGTGATCACGTGACAGATTGGGGGAAACAACCCCTGAAATTCCGGACGGATGTAGCGATGATGGGTAAACTGGGTTATGATATTGTAGTAAGTAAGCTCGACGAAAAGGAGTTTGAGTTTAGTAAACAGTCCGTGGAAACGTATAAGAAAATCAGCGATCTGGTTTGGCATGGCGACTTATACCGTTTAGCTAACCCTCGCGAAAATGATTATGCGTCATTGCAATTCGTCAATGAAAATAAATCACGGTCGGTGTGGTTTACGTATATGGTGAGCAGCCGTTACGGTGCCGGATCAGGCCGGTCTATTGTTTTAAAAGGTCTAGACCCCAAGAAAAAATACGCATTGAAAGAAATCAATTTATACCCAGGTACCAAATCAAGCATTACCCCTGATGCCGTTTATACCGGGGATTTTTTGATGCGTGCAGGATTTAACCCCGCTGCGAATCTGAAACGTACCAGTGTTATTATTGAACTTACGGAAGTAAACTAGTAAGACCCCATAAAACTCTGTAAATAAGAAACTACTCGTCAAGTAGTTTCTTATTTTTTGGGGTTATTGATTATTAGATAGTTAAGAAAGTATTTGAAAATTATCATTAAAAAAGATTCATACTCGTAAACTTATTTTCAAAAAATTGTATTTGTATTATATGTAACGACATTAAATGTGATAGTCACTATTTCCCTTCATAAAAAAAAATAACATGAGTCCTCTTATTGAAAACCTGGAATGGCGTTATGCTACGAAAAAAATGAATGGCGTAGCAGTTCCTCAGGAAAAAGTAGATATTATTCTGGAAGCGGCTCGTTTAGCTCCCACCTCGTCTGGTCTGCAACCTTTTGAAATTCTGGTAGTGACCAATCCTGAATTGAAACAACAGATTCGGGCTATTGCCAATGATCAGAGTCAGATTACAGATGCGTCACACGTACTGATTTTCGCAGCCTGGGATGATCTGGACGCGAAACGGATCAATGAAATGTTCCTCCATACCACCCGTGAACGTGGTTTACCCGATGACCGGATGGATTCCTATAAAAATTTCCTGTTATCGATTTATGGATCGAAAACAGCGGAAGAAAATTTCCAGGCTACGGCTCGGCAGGCGTATATCGGTTTCGGAATTGCCATTGCCGCTGCGGCTGAACAACGGGTAGATGCAACACCCATGGAAGGCTTTAATGCTACGGCTCTGGATGAATTATTAAATCTGAAAGAAAAAGGCCTTCGCAGTGTAACGCTATTACCCCTGGGTTATCGCGATGAAGAAAACGACTGGCTGCACGGCATGAAGAAAGTTCGTAAATCGAAAGAACAGTTCATCACAGAATTAAACTAATACGCTTCTTCCCATTTGAAGCCTTTCCCATAAATTATCCTTCGGGATTCGAGTAACACCATTTGAAAAGCCATGAATAACGAGGGCGATTCAGCTTTGCTGAGTTGCCTTTTTTTTGTAATCCATGATAGAAATAGCATTGTAGGTTTAACACTATGGAACTGCTTTAGAACACAGAAAGGCTGGCGGTAAGCCAACCTTTCTGTGTTTATTAATCTTCGAACCTGATCAAACTAGTTAAAGAAATCCTTCATTTTTTCGAAGAAACTCTTGTCATTTTTAGTAGGACGGGGCTGGAAGTTAGGAGAGCTGCGAAGTCTTTCCAGAATGCCTCTTTCTTCGGATGAAAGCACACGAGGAGTCCAGACATTCACGTAAATCAACTGATCACCTTTGCCGTAGCTGTTCAAGTGAGGAATACCTTTACCTTTCATGCGAAGGATCTTACCACTCTGCGTTCCAGCTTCCAAAGTAATCTTCGCCCGACCTTCAATAGTAGGAACTTCTACGGAGGTACCTAAAGCTGCGTCAACAAAGTTTACGTATAATTCGTGAACAACGTTATTGCCATCGCGTTTCAGCTCTTCATTTTCTTCTTCTTCAACTACAATGAGCAAATCGCCAGCAACGCCACCACGAGGGGGAACGTTACCTTTACCGCTCATGGAAAGTTGCATTCCTTCGGCAACACCCGCAGGAATCTTAATCGAAATTACTTCTTCTGCTAACGTACGGCCTTCGCCTACGCAAACATCACATTTCGAATCTATAATTTTACCTTCTCCATTACACGTAGGACAGGTGCTCGCTGTCACCATCTGACCCAGCATAGTTTGTTGCACACGGCGAACTTGTCCCTGACCGTTACAGGTACCGCAGGTTCGTAAGGAAGTTCCATTTTTAGAACCATTACCACCGCAGGCATTACAAGTAACGTGACGCTTAACCTTGATTTTCTTCTCAACGCCATTCGCCACTTCCTGCAAATCAAGCTTCAGCTTAATGCGTAAGTCAGAACCTTTGCGAACGCGTTGACGCTGACCACCGCCACCGCCAAAACCGCCGCCAAAGAAACTGCCAAACGGACTACCCTCACCGAAAATATCGCCAAATTGAGAGAAAATATCTTCTGCATTTTGAGGGCCAGAATAACCGCCACCCATGCCCGCGTGACCATATTGATCATAACGAGCTTTTTTGTTAGGGTCCGAGAGAACTTCGTAAGCTTCGGCTGCCTCTTTAAATTTATCTTCTGCTTCGGGGTTATCAGGATTCTTATCCGGGTGGTATTTGATCGCCAGCTTCCGGTAAGCTTTCTTGATTTCATCTTCCGAGGAAGATTTAGTTACCCCTAAAATTTCGTAATAATCACGCTTCTGTGCCATCGTTTTCTAAAAATGAGGAGAGAAAGACCAATGAAGAGGTATGAACGTACCTCTCTGGATTTCAATTACGCTCCAACCACAACTTTGGCAAAGCGGATTACTTTATCACCTAAGTAATAACCCTTTTCAACTTCTTCCACAACCTTACCTTTAAGATCTTCGGAAGGAGCGGGGAACTGAGTAATACTTTCGTGTAAATCAGGATCAAAGGATTGACCTTTGGATTCCATAGGCTTCAGCCCTTTAGCAGCTACTGCTTTTACCAGTTTGTTGAAAATCAAGTCAATGCCTTCCGTTTCAACTTTGCCATCTGAACCATAATTTGCCTGAGCTCGTTCGATATCGTCGAGTACGGGCAAAATGGCTTTGATAACTCCTTCGGAAGCAGTTTTCACCAGCTCTTCCTTTTCGCGAATGGTGCGTTTACGGAAGTTATCAAATTCTGCGGCGAGGCGGATGTATTTATCTTTCAGGTCCGCAATTTCAGCCTGAGCTTTTTCCGCTTTATCGTCAGCAGGCTGTTCCGAAGTTTCAGCGGTAGGATTGCCTTCGGAGGTCTCAGTTACGGGTTCAGCCTGAGGAGCCTTTTCGTTTTCTTCGGGTTGCGTAAATTCCGGATTCGTCATGTCTTTTCGTACCTTTTTACTGTTAGCGTACCTACAAAATTACTTTGCCATTCGGCTTTTCGCTGACAGAATGACATTTTAAATAAAGTTTTTGCTGGAAATTACTAGCCAATCCGTCTTTAAAGTTATAGAAAACCACTAGCAATGCTGGGTAATTATGAAGTAACTTTGTTATAAAACGACGGCCAAAATTCAGGACGATATTTCGAGTAAGTTTCCGGTTATATGACAGTTTCAGAAATCATACAGCAACGTAATGCTTTAAAAATCAAAGAAATTGCCCAGGAATTAGGGTTTGATTTCTGTGGCATTTCGCGGGCTGATTTTCTGGAAGAAGAAGCTCCTAGGCTGGAGAAGTGGCTTCAGCTCGGTAAGCATGGGAAAATGCAGTATATGGAGAACCATTTTGATAAGCGTCTTGATCCGCGATTACTGGTGGAAGGAGCAAAATCAGTGGTTTCCTTACTGTATAATTATTACCCTTCAGAAACGTTGCCCGCCGAGAAATCGGACCTCAAGCTTTCTAAATATGCTTATGGCGTGGATTATCACTTCGTGGTAAAAGATCGGTTGAAGGACTTTCTCCAACGCATTCAGGACGAAATTGGCCAGGTGGATGGACGTTGTTTTGTGGACTCAGCTCCGGTCATGGAGAAAGCCTGGGCAAAACAATCGGGGACGGGATGGGTTGGAAAAAACAGCAATCTCATTACCCGCAAAAGCGGTAGTTTTTTCTTTATTGCTGAGTTAATCATTGATCTGGAGCTTCAGCCCGATGGCCCGATGGCCGATTATTGCGGCACCTGTACCCGTTGCATTGATGCCTGTCCGACCGATGCTATTTCTGAGCCTTACTCCGTGGATGGCAGCCGTTGCATCAGTTACCTGACCATTGAATTGAAAGATGCCATTCCGAATGAATTTCGGGGAAAAATGGAAAACTGGTTCTTTGGTTGTGACATCTGTCAGGACGTTTGCCCCTGGAATCGTTTTTCCCAACCGCACCGTGAATCAGCTTTTAATCTTCCCGAAGAACTGAAATCATGGCAAAGCCGTGATTGGCAGGAACTTACCGAAGAAACCTTCAAAAAAGTCTTCAGAAAATCGCCTCTCAAGCGAGCAAAATATGAAGGTCTTCAACGAAATGTACTATTTGTGAATTCTGAAGAAAAATAAGTTTGGGGAAATCCTTCACCAACTTATGAGCGTACATATGGTGGAATGTAGTTTTTTAAGCCACAGTGTACAATTATTTATATTTGCTTCAATCATGAAAAAGTACAGTTTATTATTCCTCCTTTTTGCAAGCATTATTGGATCGAACGCACAAGCTCAGGATAACCTTTCCTGGGGACCTATGGGTGGTTTATCCGTCGCCAACTTCCGCGGTGGTGGAGCTGGTAACCGAACCTGGAAAACAGGTGGTACCGCTGGCTTATTCATCAACTATAGTGTGAACGAACACTTTGGCGTAGGTGGTCAACTGTTATACACCCAACTCGGAGCTAAAGACCGCTTTAATGACAACCAAATCAGATTAAACTATTTGCAGATTCCTCTGCTGGCTACGTTTTACCTGAATGATCGGGGACACGCTTTTCGTCCAAAATTATTTGCTGGACCTTACGTCGGTTTTCTCTTGGCAGCTCGCAATCAAAACGGAGATAATATCAACGTGAATCGCGAGAACTGGACGGCCGCTGATGCAGGACTTCACTTGGGTGGTGGATTTAACTATCGCATTCAAAACAAAGTCTGGCTTAATTTCGACGTTCGTTATGGGTTAGGCCTGGTTGACGTAGCTAAGCCAATTCAGGGAAGCGGTGATGTGTATCATAGCAACTGGGGCGTTAACCTTGGTTTAAGTTTCCCCCTCGGTAATTACAATTCCCGCACGGGAAGAATCCGGTAATTCACAGAATTAAAGAGTTTTCAACTTACCTTCAAACTAATGATTTATGCCGTTGGCCTTATGGCCAGCGGTTTTTTTATGTTGGTCGTGGCCGGGTTTTATTAAGGTATAAGACTCCACTATAACGACTTCTGAAACCCATGGTTATTATTGAAAATTCTACCCTTGCTATTATCTTTTGCTTCATTACCATGCTTTGCTGGGGATCCTGGACGAGTGGACAGAAATTAGTAACCCAGTCGGCTCCGTTATCCATTTTTTATCGTGATTATGTATACGGTATTGTACTAACTGCTCTCTTGCTGGCTTTCACACTGGGTAGTCTGGGCTCGAACGAACGTCCCTTTTTGGAAGATATTCAACAGGCTGCTTTGCGGAATATTGCTCTGGCAGTAGCAGGAGGGATGATTTTCAACATTGGTAACACGTTACTTACCGTAGGTATCAATATTTCAGGTATTGCCGTGGCTATGCCCGTCGGTACGGGTTTATCATTAGCCCTGGGCCTGATTGTCAATTACATCGCTAAGCCTGAGGGAAATGTAGCTTTGCTTGCTTTGGGAGGTGTGTTAGTTCTGGCTTCCATTGCAGCCTGTGCTTTCGCTTATAAGGCCAAAAATGACGACGATAGTGACGATTCCAGCACGAAGGGAATATGGGTAGCTCTGACGGGTGGATTTTTTTCTGGCTTCTTTTTTCTACTGGTTACTCAATCTATAGTGGAAGACATTGCTTTACCCGAAGCCGAAAGGCTTACTCCTTACACAGGCTTTGTGCTGTTTGCTTTAGGAATTCTGATTAGTAATCCGTTGATAGAATGGACCGTAAAACGGCTGAAGTTACTGGTAGGAGAGGACCAGGTTCGTTACGGAGAGGTCTCTGCTAAAGAGCATGGGCTAAGTCTGGGAAGCGGCTTCGTTTGGGGCATTGGAATGATAGCCTTATTGCTGGGTTCACAGGATGCAGGTGGAGCCGTTTCCTATGGGTTAAGTCAGGGAGCAACAATTGTATCCGTACTCTGGGGTCTTTTTGTCTGGAAAGAATTTGAAGGAGCTCCTGCTAAAGCCAATCGCTACTTATGGATCATGGGCGGAACTTACGTCGTTGGGTTAATACTTATTGTCATGGCTCGGGCCAGTGCTGGATAAAAAAAGAGCCGGATTAATCCGGCTCTTTTTTTTAATAACTCATTTCTACAATCTTCTTCACATCCGAAGGCTTCAGGTCTCTGTGCTCTCCAATGCCCATCCAGTTCCGTTGCGTAAACCGTTGCTCAATTTGTTCCGCTGTATTTTCGTATTGAGCCGTGTATTCTGACAACCTCGTTTGGATATTCAGCGAATGAAAAAATTCTTCAGTTTTCACAATGGCTTGTTCAGCTTTCTCTTCCGTCGTTCCAGTCGTGATATTCCAGACCCGTTCGCCGTATTGAGCGAGTTTCTCTTTTTTCCGTTCAAAGTTGTAACGATAATGGCTCGGGGCGACAACCGCCAGCGTACGGGCGTGATCAATGCCATACATAGCCGTTAGCTCGTGACCCATCGCATGAACGGCCCAATCAGTAGGTACTCCTTTTTGAATCAGTCCGTTGAGAGCCATAGTGCAACTCCACATGAAGTCAGCCGCAGCCGAATAGTCCGCAGGATTTTCCATTACCAAGGGAGCTACTTCCACTAACGTCTGCATAATACTTTCCGCAAAACGATCCTGCAAACGAGCATTAATCGGATAAGTCATGTATTGCTCCAGCACGTGCGTGAAGGCATCCGTAATACCATTAGCAATCTGGCGGGGGGGAATGGAATGAATAACCTGTGGATCGAGAATGGAGAAAACCGGAAACATGCCCGGTCCGCCAAAGGATAATTTTTCCTGTGTTTCAGCCCGACTAATCACGGATCCCGAGTTCATTTCAGAACCTGTAGCAGGCAAGGTTAATACACTGGCAAAAGGTAGGCCTTTTTCAAAACGAATACCTTTGGAGAGAATATCCCAAGGTTCATCTCCTTCGTATAAAGCCGCTGCGGACAGAAACTTGGCTCCGTCAATGACTGAGCCGCCACCCACGGCAAGAATAAAAGTAATGTTCTGATCTTTAATTACTTGAAGAGCCTTTAGCAGGACGGAGTACTCGGGGTTAGCGGGAACACCGCCAAATTCAACTACTTCAAAACCGTTGAGTGCGGCAAGAACCTGCTCGTACACTCCATTTTTCTTGATGCTTCCTCCTCCGTGGAGAAGTAATACTTTTGACTGAGCGGGTAATTCCGTGGACAATTTATTAATCTGTCCTTTTCCGAAAAGTATTTTAGTCGGATTCTTAAATTCAAAATTTAACATAGTCTCTGAAGAGAAGTGTTGGGAGTTTTGGGTTTAAAGTCTTGAGCTTAGAGTTAATGATACGTACAACTTACCAGGTCTGTAATTGAGTAAACAGTAAGCTCTGGAATAGAAGTAACTCTAAACTTAAGACTCTAAAGGTTTTAAACTCCGCCCACAAAAAGAAAGTGCCCCCGAAGAGGCACTTTAGTACTAATGGACTCAAAATCAGCTATTAAATTTTTCCTTTAAGGGCTTCTAGCCGGGCATACATTTCTAACATCGCAGCCTGATCAATCAATGATTTCCATTTGCGGGGACCGATCAACTGTTGCTGATCTTTCTCTTCTTTCCAAATCCGCTCCGCGTCTCTGGCGAATAATCGGAGGTATTGCGGATCCTTATCTACTTCAAAAAGCTCAATATAACCCCGCAGCAAAACGACATTGAACCAGTAGTTTTCAGGAAATCGGTTGTTTCGATAGAAATGCTTTTTCGCTGCTTCCGCCACGCGTTTCGCTTCTTTCAGATAAGATTTTTCCTTGGTTAACTGATACAACAGCACACTGGACTGAAGCATCGTTCCGGTGTTGTACGTATAAATAGCCGAGTCAATTTTCATGCAGGGTAATTTCACCGCATCGTAATACACTCCAGAAGGAGCCTGTAATTGCTTATTCGTCCAACGGTATAAGTCGAGAGCCGTCTGGAGATCTTTCGGGTTTTTCTTGAGCTTGTATAATTGCAAGGCGATCAAAATCCCAGGGCCGTTCGAGCAGGTATTTTTAGTCGTCTTGTCATCCTCTTTCCAGTAAATGCCACCGCCGGCTTGCTGATCATAACCCGTTAGCATAAACTTGTAGATGAGCTCTGCCGTGTCAAGGTAAGAAGGTTGCTTGGTTCGCTCATAGGCATCCAGACAGGCAATGGCAATCCACTGATTATCATCGTAGAAACGCGTATCTGTCATTTCCTTTTTTACGTAAGCCTGATAACCCGGAGCCGGAGGGTTAGGATTATAATACTGCTGAATAGTCTGAAGAACCGGCTTCAGGTAAGAAGCCTTCGGTTCGAGCACTTCCATTTCGTTAGCTGCCTGAACCAGAGCACACAGGGGCCATAAATAAGAGTGGGGTTTTTCGTTGTGAGCCGCATCATTGGTTTCTTTATATAAACCCGTAGTGGGCTCATAAAAGACACTCTGGATGTTCCGGTGAATTTGATGCAATCGCTCCGGTTGAGCCCAGCCGGGTACACTAAACAGCACAAATGTGCTGAGCAGAAGGGCAGATGTTTTCATGAAACGTAAGGATAGAGGAATGGTAATGGTTCTTCTATACATAGTCATTCATTCAGACCCAGAACTCTATTGGTAACGAATTTATTCTAACTCCATCTTTACCGATTCCTGTTCCATGAATTCCTGAAAGCGTTGCTGTAATCCAGTGTATTTAACAATCCAGCGTTTCCCTTCTTCGGTCAAAACAGCACCGCCGCCGCGTTCGCCGCCTGTCTGGGTGCTCACAATAGGGGAATTAGCCTGACTATTAAGTGACTGAATCAAATCCCAGGCTCGTTTATAGGACATACCCATCTGTTTTGCCGCTGCAGAAATAGAGCCGGTTTGTTCGATTCGTTGCAGTAATTCCAACCTCCCAATCCCCATAAAGCGTTCTTCTGCTTCAATCCAGATTCGCCCGTTTATCTTAAATTTCATAACAGTCTATTAAAATACGAAGTACAAAAGTAAAGAGGTGACTAGATTAACAGAAGTTTATATGAAGTAACTACTAATGGAAAGCTTATTGTTTCTGGTTTATTTCATGAATAGAAATATCCAGGTTTGATGAAGGCATCAAAACGCGAACAACGGCGAATGGAAAATGGAGTCTTTCAAAGCTTTGAAATTCCTGTCTAATTTTAAACAAGATTGCAAAAATCAGGGTTACAACTTTGTTTGAAAGTACTCTATTGTTTTGAAAAAAAGTTTCTTCCGATATGATTCTTATAGTGGATGACAGACCTGAGAATATTCTTCCGTTGAAGAAAATTCTTGAGCAGCATCAATTTTCTGTCGATACCGCAGAATCTGGCGAAGAGGCTCTGAAGAAAGTTCTTGCCAATAATTACTCGGTTATTATTCTGGATGTACAGATGCCCGGTATGGATGGTTTCGAAGTAGCCCATTTCATAGGTGGTTACAGTAAAGCAAAAGATACCTCCATCATTTTCCTGTCGGCCGTAAACAAAGAAAAAGAATTTATTACCAAAGGATATACTTCAGGTGGAATTGACTACCTAACCAAGCCCGTCGATCCCGATATTTTATTACTGAAAGTCAAAATTCTAAATCGTTTATACGAGCAACAGCAGGAATTACGAGCTACGCAGGAATCTCTGCTGAAGGAAATTGAAGTTCGGAAAGAAGCGGAAGAAAAGCTGGCCAAGGGTATGCAGGAGTTACGCTCCATTGTTGAATCATTGCCGCAAATGGCCTTTACTATCGCAGCTGGAGGTCGAATTGAATACGTTAACAAACATTGGTATCGGTATTCAAAGCAACTGGACAAATTTCCGGAAACCCACCCCGATGATAGCATTTGTCTGGAATGGGACACTTATTTGAAGCAGGGAATTGAATATATCAAAGAAACCCGATTAAAGGAACTGGCTACGGGCGACTATCGTCATCATTTACTCCGCATAACACCCATTAAGTTTGAAGATGTAACCCTGCGATGGGTAGGGACGTTTACGGATATTCATCAGCAAAAAATCAATGCGGAAGTTCTGGAACAGAAAGTAGAGCAGCGAACCAAAGAGCTATCTGATAAGAACGTAGAGTTGGAGCGAACCAATCATGAATTGCAGCAATTTGCCTGGGTTGTATCGCATGACCTAAAAGAACCTCTGCGGAAGATTCAGATATTTAACGGAGTTATTAAGGAGAAATATTTAAAAGATAACGAAGAAGCTACCTCTTATTTAGAGCGATCCATACAGTCGTCAGCTCGGATGTCTAGGTTGATTAGTGATGTGCTTGAATACTCAAGACTTTCGAATAATACGGCATTTCAGGAAACAAATTTAAATGAGATACTGAATGAGTTAATATTAGATTTTGATGATCTAATACTGAAGAAGAACGCTAGTATCTCTATTGATCCATTACCTGTTATTTCTACGATGCCAAGTAGAATCAGACAGGTTTTTCAGAATCTTATTAGTAATGCGTTAAAATTTTCTCGACCCGATACTATTCCAGAAATCCGTATTACGGGAGAGTTAGTAGCAGATAAAACGATTGATAGCCCGGCTAAAGTAGATGGTGCTTATTGTCGAATTATTGTTCAGGATAATGGTATCGGATTTGATGAAAAATTCCTGAATCGTATTTTTATTATTTTTCAGCGACTAAATGACCAAAGCAGTTACGAAGGTACAGGTATTGGTTTGGCCATTGCTAAGAAAAACATAGATACCCACAATGGAATTATATCGGCCAGAAGCCAGACAGGCGTAGGAACAAGCTTTATTATTGTCCTGCCCGTACATCAAACTAATAACGTATCGAAGTAAGAATTTTACAGTCACCATGCCTAAAGCTCATTATTCAGTAATAAAGCAGTTACAGGTCGTATTCTCAATATCTGTAATTTTATTAATTATAAGCCTAGTTGCTTCATTTTATAGTACACAACGACTGATTGCCAACTCTCAATTGGTTAATCATACGAATGAGGTATTGCTTGAGTCGGAAAATATTATCTCGCATTTAAAAGACGCCGAGACTGGTCAGAGAGGGTATTTAATTACCCTTGATACTGATTTTTTACAGCCTTATACTGGAGCATACGATAAGACTAATCGCAGCTTAAATCATCTAAAAAATTTAACGATTGATAATGAAATTCAGCAGAAAAATCTGAATGAAATTAAGCGTTTGTATGATGCTAAGTTCAATCAGATGCAGCTTATTATTAATCTGGTTCGAAAAAGAGGAATAGCGGTAAGTCGGGATACGGCCCGACAAAATGATGAGATGATAAAAGGAAAGAAGATTATGGATAATCTTCGAATTGTCATTGAACAAGTAAAAAAAGAAGAAAATAATATTCTTCAAAGCCGCCTAGAACAACAAAGCTTTTATATTACCTATACTCCTGTTGTTTTAGCTATTGCAGCCATCTTTTCCATCCTGATCACGGGTTTTTCTTACACAAGAATAAAAAAGGAATTAGATAGTAAGTTAAAACAGCAAATAGAAAGAGAAGCAGCCTACGAAGAAGCCAATCGCCGCATTTCTGTAATGGAAGGTATTACGGATAAAATTGCTCAGGGAGATTATACCGCCCGGAGTCAGGATATACAAGATGACGAATTAGGCCGAATTGGAAGAGCTCTTAATTTAATGGTTGAATCTCTGGAAACGAGCTTTAATGATTTAGAACGTAGAAACTGGCTTCAGACGGGTTCTGCTGAAATAAACAATGCCATTAATGGCGAACGTAACGCCAGAAAGTTAGCTTCTAATTTGATAGAAACGCTGACCCATTTTCTGGGTGCACCTGTAGGTACAGTCTATTTTATGGAGTCAGACCTGAGTTATAAACTAATCTCAAGTTATGCCTCAAGCAATGCTCCTGAAGTAGTCCATATTGAGAAAGGATTGATTGGGCAGGCCATTAAGGAAAAGCAGATGATGATCATTAACGATCTGCCAGACCATTACTTAATAGTAGAGTCAAGTTTGGGCCGTACGCCAATTGTTTCGCTGGTGATTGTGCCACTGGTATATGCAAACATGTGTATCGGTGTACTTGAGCTAGGCTTTTTACGAGCCCCCAGTGAATTAGACCTGGAGTTACTGAGAAGCAATATCGATGATATGGCAGTAGGCGTAAATGCAGCTCTGGATTATATTAAACTTCAAAATTTTCTGGAGGAGACTCAATCTCAGGCGGAAGAGCTTCAGGCTCAGCACAACGAACTTGAGAATCTCAACGCTGAACTGGAAGCTCAGGCTCAGAAATTACAAGCTTCGGAAGAAGAGTTAAGAGTGCAGCAGGAAGAGTTACTTCAGTCTAATACAGAACTCGAAGAACGTAGCTTATTACTGGAAGAGAAGAATGAGGAAATTCAGAGAAAAGCGGAAGAACTAGAGATATCTACCCGTTATAAATCTGAGTTTTTAGCTAATATGTCCCATGAATTAAGGACACCTCTGAACTCAATTCTACTGTTGAGCCGACTATTGGCTGAGAATAATGAAGGAAATCTTACAAAAGATGAAATCGAGTATGCTCAAGTAATTAATAATTCAGGCAATGGGTTATTAGGGTTAATTGATGAGATTCTAGACCTTTCAAAAATTGAAGCTGGCCAAATGAAGCTTGAGTTTTTGAATGTATCAACGAATGAGATTACCGAAGAGTTAAAATCCCTATTTGCACCTTTAGCTAGAGAGAAGAAGCTTGATTTTAAAGTCGAAGTAGCGAATGATATTCCTACGTTCTTAGAAACCGATCGTTTAAGGTTAGGACAAATTCTTAAAAATTTACTTTCTAACGCTATTAAGTTTACTGCTGAAGGTGAAGTATCTCTATCTATTAAAAAAGACACTAAATACGATAGCTCTTTATGCTTTATAGTAAAAGATACCGGGATTGGTATTCCTAAAGAAAAGCAGCATCTTATTTTTGAGGCATTCCAGCAAGCCGATGGATCTACTAAGCGTAAATACGGTGGAACAGGTTTAGGATTGTCGATCAGTAGAGAATTAGTAAAACTACTTGGAGGAGAATTGACCTTAACGAGTGAAGTAGATCAGGGAAGTGAATTTGTCTTACATCTTCCTATATCTACTAAAAATAAAATAGAATTCACCGAATCAGTTACTCCGCAAATTGTAAAAGTTGATGAGGTTAAGCCTCCGGTGACTAAAGAAAAACCTTCCGCATTTTTAAGTACAATCATACCTGCTAATATTCCTGATGATCGTCAATCAATTAAGGAAGATGATAAAGTAATTCTGATTATTGAAGATGATACTGCTTTTGCTAAATCGTTGCTCGATTATTCACGACGACAAGGGTATAAGGGAATCGTTTCTGTTCGCGGTGACGAAGGTTTGAAATTAGCGAGCATTTATAAACCAGCGGGGATTTTATTGGATATTGAATTGCCTATCATGAGTGGATGGGAAGTAATGGATGCTCTGAAAGCCGATCCCCAAACCAGGCCCATCCCCGTTCATATCATGTCTTCACATAAAATGAAGACAGAGAGCTTGTTGAAAGGAGCGGTTGATTTTGTGAATAAGCCTATGGCTTTTGAACAAATGAAAGACGTGTTTGAGAAAATTGAATACGTACTGAATCGTAATGCTAAAAAGGTTTTAATCATTGAAGATAATCCTAAACATGCGAAAGCGTTAGCGTATTTCCTGGAGACTTTTAATATCAATTCTGAATTAAGAAGTGATGTTACTGAAGGTATTCAGGCCTTACGTCGGGAAGATATTGACTGCGTCATTCTGGATATGGGAATTCCGGATTCGAAAGCTTACGATATGCTTGAGCAGGCTCGGAAAGATCCTGATTTTGAAAGTTTACCGATTATTATTTTTACGGGCAAAAGCCTATCACTTTCGGAAGAACTACGAATTAAAAAATATGCGGATTCAATCATTGTAAAGACGGCCCATTCTTATCAGAGAATGCTGGATGAGGTATCTCTATTTTTACATTTGGTAGAAGATAATAAACAGACCGAGAAAAAGGATGTTCGCTATAAGAAGCTTGGTGAATTAAGTCAGATATTAAAGGGTAAAAATGTTTTGGTTGCGGACGATGACATCCGGAATATTTTCTCTTTATCCAAAGCTCTGGAGAACTACCAAATGAACGTCATTACGGCTTTGGATGGTAAGGAAGCCCTCCAAAAGTTGGAAGAGAATTCGGAAATTGATATCGTTTTACTGGATATGATGATGCCTCAGATGGACGGCTATGAAACAGCCCGAAAAATCCGGGAGAATTATGTGTGGAAAAACCTACCAGTGATAGCAGTGACGGCGAAAGCTATGACGGGAGATCGTGAAAAGTGTATTCAGGCGGGAGCTTCTGATTATATCACCAAGCCGGTTGACGTTGATCAGTTATTGTCGCTGCTACGCGTGTGGCTGTATGAACGCTCGTAGTGGTAAACCACCTAAACATCTGTTGAAACTTATCAGTAAATGGAAAAAAAACGAATACTCATCATTGACGATGATGCTAAAAATATTTTTGCTTTGAAGGCAACTCTGCGTTCCAAATCCTTTGATTGCCTGTCGAGTACGAGTGCCAGAGAGGCCTTGGATTTACTCCGTACGGATGAAGTAGTAGATGTAATACTCATGGATATGATGATGCCCGAAATGGATGGCTATGAAGCCATTCCGCTTATTCAGGCCATGGAAAAACGCAGACACACGCCCATATTTGCAGTGACCGCTCAGGCCATGGTTGGTGACCGGGAGAAATGTCTGCGGGCAGGAGCTACGGAGTATATCTCCAAGCCTATTAATGTGGATCGATTGCTGGAGTTATTAGCTCGTCAATACTAGAGGCCATGATCGAAGAGGATGAGATTCATATACTGCTGAACGACCTGTATGAAATATATGGGTATGATTTTAATAATTACTCCAAAGCTTCTTTGAAAAGACGCATTCAGCGGATTTGTACGATTGACAAATTTCCGAGCTTCGCTGAGCTTCGGTATCGAGTCAAGTCTGACCCAACGTATCTGAAGCGTTTTGTTGAAGAAATGACCGTCAATGTAACGGAGATGTTCAGGGATCCTACGTTCTATCATTTCTTACGAACGGAGGTATTACCCACGCTGGGAGCCAAACCTTTCATTCGCATCTGGCACGCGGGTTGTTCTACAGGAGAAGAAGTCTATTCAATGGCGATTCTTTTGAAGGAAGCGAACCTATTACACAAATCATTATTATACGCTACAGACCTTAACCCCACTGTATTAGAAAAAGCTCGCCAGGGAATTTTCCCGATGAGTCATATGAAGTTGTACTCCGAAAATTACATAGAATCAGGAGGGATGCATGACTTTTCTTCGTACTATATTGCGAATTATGGTCAGGTGAAATTCATGGAAGCTTTGGGAGAGAAAATGATTTTTTCGACGCATAATCTGGTATCTGACCGATCCTTTAACGAATTCGATTTAATCCTGTGTCGAAATGTGTTAATCTACTTTGATAAAGATTTACAGGAAAAGGTATTAAAACTGTTTGATGAGAGTTTAGGAACTTTGGGGTATTTAGCCTTAGGGTCGAAGGAAACATTGAAATTCTCCAGCATTCAGGCTAATTATAAGCAATTGACCAGAGATAAGGTATGGCGAAAAATAAATTAATGGATGCTTCTAAAGTGGTTGTGATTGGGGGCTCTGCTGGAAGTATCGATGCATTAATGAAGTTATTTCCCGTATTAAAGAATCCAATTACGTTTGTATTAATTATAGTGCTGCACCGTAAAAATTCGGTGGATTCTACACTCGCGGATCTTTTTTCAATGAAGACTTCGATTCCAGTTTCGGAAGTTGAAGACAAAGATCCTATTGAACCAGGAAAAATCTACGTAGCTCCCGCTGATTATCATTTATTAGTGGAAGAGGAAGGAGTCTTTGCACTGGATGCCTCCGAAAAAATCAATTATAGCCGTCCTTCTTTAGATGTGACGTATGAATCAATAGCTGA
>CAJYHS010000232.1 GCA_913774715.1 uncultured Siphonobacter sp.
CGTTAAGCCCCGCTCCGCCGATGATACTGGGTTTACCCCCGGGAAAGTAGGTAATCGCCTCCCCCTTACAACTCCGAAGACTCCTGCCGGGATGCAGGAGTCTTCTCCTTTTTATACCCCCCAAACCCCCTTCACTACTTACCTTACCTTACCATTCTTATCTCTCCCCGGTAGCCCCTCTTAAGTAGAATGCCTTGGTTTATCTAGTAATACATAAAAGAAGCCTACTATATAGCAGGCTTCTTGTTACATTATACTTCAATCCCAAAACTAGATTTTCTCTTTTTCCATTTTCCTCTAGTGAAATCTGGAATTTGAATGGGGGCGGATCCCTTTTTTATGGATTCTTCGGATAAAGGGCTAATGGCAGACCAGGCTGCTGCGTCATATACGTCAATGGCTGGACTTCGCTTTTCCTGAATGGAAGTAATGAATTCTCTAATGACAAAATAATCCATCCCTCCATGGCCTGCTCCTTGAGCGTTGCTTTCCAGTTTTTTCCATAAGGGGTGATCGTATTTTTTCATGTAGTCCGTATCTTTTTCCCATTGATGGGGTTTGGGACTTCTCTTCTCAATGTATATTTGGTCGCCTTCATCCATCCATAATCCATTAGTTCCTTGTACTTTAAAGCCCAATGAATAAGGTCGGGGGCTATTGGTGTCGTGAGTGATTAGTATGGTTTCACCGTTCACACACTTAATCATGGTTTGTACCTGATCTCCTAATTTGAATTTCACTTTAGCATTGGGATGGTTCTCGCCTCCGTTGTCTACAATATATTTATGAAGACCTAAAGGTTTTGTGGCCATTGATACCAGGTACTGAAACTGGTTTCCCGTATTTATATTAATCATTTGAGCAACAGGACCTAATCCATGGGTCGGATAAATGTCTCCATTACGATCAATGGAGTGTTGGGTTCTCCACTTTGCTTCTGAGAAACCTTTGGGGCCGAATTCAACACCGCCGCCATAAGCTTTCTTTCCATCATTGAATTTCACTTCTCTTAAATCGTGTTCGTATCCACATTCCAAATGAGTCAATTCGCCAAATATACCTTCTCTGACCATGTTTAAAGCAGCCATTACATCTCTTCGGTAGCATACGTTTTCAAGAATCATGCAATGTGAACCCGTTTTTTCAAACGTATTAACCAAATCCCAAGATTCCTGAAGTGTAACCGTAGCTGATACTTCGACTCCTGCATACTTACCTGCTTTCATAGTAGAGACTGCCATGGGCACGTGCCATTCCCAAGGAGTAGCGATAATAATTCCATCCAGATCATCTCGCTTAACCATGTTTTCAAAATCATGTTCATTTTTACCATAAACTGCTGCTTCCTTTCTTCCCGCATTTCGTAGCATTTTCTGGGTGATGTCAATCGTAGCCGGATCAATATCACAAATGGCCTTGATTTCAACTTGAGGGAAAAGAATGGCATTTTTTACGTGTTCTCTTCCTCTTAATCCCACTCCAATAAAGCCTAACCTTACTTTTTGATCATTACCAGCTCCTTTTAGAATAGCAGGAGATAAAGCCATTCCTGCGGCTGTTAATGACATATTTTTAATGAATGTTCTACGGTTTTCCATAACTAGGAGGTTAGTTAAGTGATGAATAATGATCTTTGAGATAATTCTGAACTGTAAGAATATCTTGTTTATTGGTAAGGTCTGGAACGTTTTCAGAAACAGGCAGTACGGCTACTTTTTCAAGGGTAGCTAATTTGTTAACTGCTGTTGGAAGTTCTTTTTCATGACGGGTGGGATGGAAAGGCGTAGCTTTTAGGCAGGGAAATAGTTTTTCAGCCTCCATTACAAAGAGATTCATACTTACGCCCACGCGTCCCGTTTTGACAAGGATACTATCAATTTCTTCGTGACTGGGCTTTTCATGAATGTCCACTAGATTACCCTCTTCGTCAGCCCGAATAATAGCGAAGGCCTGAATTCGTTCGGGTGCAAAAAGTAGAGCTGCCCGATCATAGCTAATTAATGCATTAGGACTTTCACTGTTCCATAAAAGATTCAGGGCTTTGATGGAATATAAATTATCACTATTGCAAATTACCAGCCTCCCGCTTTGCCAATCGGGTGCTTGCTGTAAGGCTTGTAAGACGGCATCGGCTGTTCCGGAGGGTTTCTGACGATCTGCTGGGATGAATTGACGGGCATATCGGAAAGATAGATCGGCATATTTTCTCCGGATTGCTTCTGATTCGTAATATTCCTGCGTAAAAACATCGTCGGGGTGAAGTAACAAAAGTACTTCATTGAAACCCGCTTGCTGGGCATTATGTAACTGATAGTCAATGAGTGATTGACCCGCGGATCCCACCTGAATCATACCTTTCGTTAAGGTATCAGCCTGTTGGATTAGCTGCTGATCCAGTTGAAGGTTTTCGGCAGCTTTTTTCATGCGTGAAGACATGCCTCCCGCAAGAATCAGTAATCGTTTATTCATTGGTTTACGTAAGAAGTAAATCAGTTGAGTTAGTTATGTTCCAGGCGAACGCCTTCGTCGATAGTGATGATGTAACTTTTTCCTCCCGCTTTCTCAATGGCTCTGGCTACCGCTTCAGGATTTTCGGGAGCATAAGCAAACATGCAACCGCCTCCGCCTGAGCCATTGATTTTAGCTCCGAGAGCTCCGGCTTGTAAGGCGTAATCAATCATCCGGTTGATCTTAGGCGTAGAAATGCGTTTCGCTTCTCGCAAGTTGAATTGATGAGCATTCAACAGTGCTCCAAAAGTTACCGGATCAGGCTTGGGCGATTGAAGTAATCGTTTGGCTTGAAGTAAAATGTCGCGATCGGATAGATTACCTTTTAAAAGAGTGTATTCGTCCGAAGTGAGTAATGATTTATACTGCTCAGCCTGTGCTGCCGGATAGGTATGCAGAGAAAAAGATGGATCGAAAGCTTTAATTTTTTTGATGGCATCCAGCATTCCAAATTTAACGTGCTTAAGCACCCCTAGGGTATCTTTAGCTTGTTGAGAGTCGCCCAACACAAACGTGCCTGAAAGGGGAGGCAGTCTTTCTACGAAGGGAGCCGGCTGCGATTCCAAGTAAATGACATTTCCAAACGTAATGGAAGTTTGATCCATCCGGCCACCGGGTTCTCCAAATTCTTCTACTTCGGCTTTATAAGCTAAATCCGCTAAATCAAGCAATGACGTTGCCTGAGGAGTAAGTTGGTCGAGAAAGTAAGACCAGGCCACAACCAGAGCTGACGAACTGGACGTTCCCGCATTGATTGGAATGGAGCTCGTCAGACTCAGGTCAAAACCATTGTTAAACAAAGCACCTTTTCGCTGCCAGAGGTTCAGGACGCTTTTGTAGTAATCCCTCTCAGTTTCATAAGGGATTTCTCGTTGAAGGTAGAACGATTCGTTTTGCTTGATATCGGGTAAGTCAATGTGAATCTTTTGATCCTGCCTGGGCGTGCCTGTAATGCTTAGTCGCAGGGAAATAGCTGCTGCAATGACAGGTAAACCTAAATAATCCTGATGTTCGCCAAAAAGACAAATCCGGCCTGGAGCAGAAACGGTTAGAGTATTGGACATAAGTATTAGTTCAAGAGAATCTCTCGACTAAAATACGTTAGAAAACAGAACTATTCTGACTAGAAAGTATGCTAAAAAAGGGAAGACGAAGCATAGGGGATTGCACATTCGTTTGCACAGAACTGAACAAACGAATGCACAAATTTTCAGAAATTATAAAAAATAACGAGTTAAGATAGCGTAATCAAGTCAGGCTGAAGGATGACCTTTTCAAATTCAGTTTTTGTACCGGAAATTGCCTCCAGCAGAATTTGAGTAGCTTGATACCCCATTTGGTAAGGATGTTGTTCAAGGGACGCCAGGGGAGGATGTTCCAGATAAGCATTCATGGGAAGGTTGGCAAAGCTAACGAAACAAATATCCGTATTGAGTTGCAAACCTTGACTTCTACAAACGCCCATGGCATCCAGAGCCACGTAATCATTAAAGGTTAATACAGAATCGGGCCGGTTAGGTAACTCCAGTAAGGACTGCATTTGCTGCCGGGTTACTGACGAACTTAAGTCCGTAGCTTGAATAAAAGCCTCTTCCAGCATGATCCCAGCTTCCTGCAAAGCTCTAAGATAACCCTGGTATCGTTCCTGACTGGCAACCAATGCCGAAGGACCATTAAGTAAGGCGATTCGTTTGAATCCTTTTTTAATTAAAAAAGAAGTAGCCTGATAAGCTCCTGCTTCCATGTCACAACTAATCTGGTGAGTATCAATGGAGGGTGGAATGCGATCAAACAAAACGAGTGGGATGCGATGATGAATTAATTTCTGCACATGATCGAATTGCTGACTTTCCTTAGCAACCGATAAAATAATACCGTCTACTAATTGGTGGGATAATACTTCCAGTACTTTCTTTTCGCGTTCGTACTGATCATGTGACTGATATAGAGCAACCGTATAGCCTTTTTGAAAGGCTAATTCTTCAATCCCGTTAATGGCTTTAGAAAAGAAATTTTCCTGAATTTCTGGTAACACTACGCCCAACATAAAGGTCTTTCCACTTCTCAGATTTCGGGCTGTAGTGCTGGGAATATAATTAAGCTCTTGGGCTAATTCCTGTACTCGCTCACGGGTGCGTAATCCAATACGGGGGTGATTCTGTAGGGCTCTGGATACAGTTGAAGGAGAAATTTTTAACCGACGGGCAATTTCCTTAATCGAGACGCTCATAAACCCAGTGCTAGATGAATACGCTAAAGTATTGAAGATACGTAATAAAAGCGGAATACAAGCAAAAAGAAACCCCGTTCAGATTCTGAACGGGGCTCGCTTCGGTAAGGGTTGATTAATATCCCGGATTCTGTTTCAGAGTCGGGGCACCGTTCACATAGCTGTTATTGATTTCATCAACCGGGAGGGGGAAATACTCGTGTTTTCCTTTGGTAAAGCTGGCACCATTGAGGTAGGTCCGTTTTTTATTCTCCGTTTGCAGATAGGTATTCAGGGTTTGGTCAGCAATACCCCAACGAACCAGATCGAAAAACCGATGGCCTTCCATGGCAAATTCCAGACGCTCTTCGAAGCGAACGGCTTTGCGAGCCGAAGTCTGATCTGCAAAAGCAGGCGAACCGCTAGGATATTCACTAACTACGTAATTAGCGGCGGGTTTTCCATCCGTATTGGTTACGTAAGGACTGTTTTTGGCTCTCTTCCGTATTTGGTTTACGTATTCTTGGGCCTTGGTCAGATTACCCGCCTCTACTTCGCATTCAGCCAGCCAGAGTAAGACGTGGGAGTACTTAATCATGCGGTAATTGTTGGCTACCCGGCGTTTATTGGTAGAGTGGGTATTGGTTCCTTCTTCGGCTTTGTAATACATCCATTTTTTTCCCGTATAAGGGCCAGAGTAAGCCTGGTCACGAATCCAGGTAACGCCTGGCATGGGGCCCCAGTCCAGAAAAGGAATACCCCGGCGACCAACCGTCCAATCCAGGCGTGGGTCCAGTGGAGCGGTCTCGGGTGTAAACGAATCCGTGATTTTTAAACCCTGATCATTTTTTACATCCGAATTATTAAAGGTATCCAGCAAGGGTAATCCACTGGCATCCGTTTTAAACGCATTCACTAGGTTCAACGAAGGCAGGTAAAAACCGCAGCAACCACCGCCGGGAGCTCCCGAGAAATAAGGCCAGTTTAATTCATCACCGGCATTACCATTATTCCCGTTTGTACCATCATTCACCGAGAACTGGACTTCAAAGATAGACTCAGCGTTATTATTAGTCGCTGCCTTATAGTTATCGTGGTAATCCACCAAACGATATTTTCCGCTGGCTACGATGGTCTCAAGAAGGGGCTTCGCCGTCGAATACTTACCTTCAAAGAGATACGCTTTGGCCAGATACGCGGCGGCGGCATACTTAGTTGCCCGGCCCTTTTGAGATTGTGTTTCGGGCAGGTTATCCATGGCGTATTTAAAATCCGCCTGAATGTTGGGCCAGATGTTTTTGTCATTAGGCACCTTCACCGAGTTTGGGTCGGATGCATTATAGACGGTTTCATCAATATATGGCACCATGTTCCACATCTTTTTGGCTTCAAAGTGATAGTGAGCTCTCAGGAAACGGGCTTCAGCAATCACCTGCGTTTTTTCAGCGTCAGTCATATCCGTAGTTTTAGCTACCAGCTGAATGACTTCATTACAACGGGAAATGCCATCGTAAACTACCCGCCACTTACCCCGCATGTGCACAAAGGCGGGCTGAACTTCATAGCGTTCGATACCCGTGATTTCGGGCTGATCGCTGGCATCGGTGCCTTTGTAACAGTCGTCAGAAGCCACGCCGCCGTACACCCAGTTGGATACCGCACCGTGCCAGTTGGTTCCTCCGGACCCGATGCCGTCGAGTAAGGAATACGCACCGATTAAGCTGGCATTTACACCACTTTTATTGTTCAATTGCGTCGCCAATGCTACCCCTTGAGGCTTTACATCGAGGAAAGAATCTCCGCAGGAGGAAAGAAGTCCCGCCATAACCAGAGAAACTGCGATTATATTTTTTTTCATAAGACTGTCTAAGTAGAATTCGTTTTACTTCAATTCAGAAACAAGCATTAAAAACTCAGCCGTAAGCCTACAATCAGGTTACGAGATACGGGGTAAGCTCCTTCGTCCACGCCCAGGTGCGTGTCCTGACCACTTTCACCCGAACGCCGCAAGTTGATTTCAGGATCAAGTCCGGTGTATTTGGTGAGGGTAAACAGGTTTTGTCCCTGAACGTAAATCTGCGATGTACCTAACCCCAGGTTTTTCTGAAGTGCTGCGGGAAGCGTATAAGACAACTGAATGTTTTTCAAACGCAGATACGATCCTTTTTCTACAAAGTAAGTGGAGATCTGAGCACTGGTAGCATCGGTCGATCGCAACTGAGGAAGTACGGCGTCCGTCTTGCCTGGAACCCAGGAATCATACAACATCCGTTTGCTACGGTTCCCCTGGAAGGTGTTAAAGTCAGTCCAGTAACGCATATAGTTAAAGATGTCATTTCCCTGCACGCCCTGTCCGAACAGAGTCAGATCAAAGTTTTTGTAGCCTACGCTAACGTTAAGACCATACGTAAAGTCAGGGTGGGGGTTACCAATGAAGGTACGGTCGGCGGAAGTGATGACGCCATCTCCATTCACATCACGGAAGATGAAGGAACCAGCCCGGTTATAAGTACCAAATGCTGGAGGTGCCGCTTTGGCTTGTTCGTCGGTCTGGAAAATACCGTCAATCACGTAGCCATAGAAAGAAGAAATCGGTTCCCCAACTTTGGTAGCACTCATCGCTGGCAGACGTGTACTGAAACCAAATTTGATTGAGTTTGGATCATTATTGATTTTCAGAACTTTGTTACGATACGTTGAGAAGTTTGCTCCCACGGTAAATCGCAGCTTGCCATCCATAGCCCGGCCCGTATAGTTCAGCGAAAGGTCGACGCCTTTATTCTGCATATCACCGATGTTGGTATAGGGAATAGTCGCCTGACCCAAAGCGTAGGGAACGTCGATCTGGCTCAGCATATCCTTGGTTTTCTTGATGTACCAGTCAAAAACAAACTGTAACTTGTTGTTGAACAAACTGGCATCAAAACCGACGTTGGTAGAAGTGGTAGTTTCCCATTTACCCTGATCATTACCAAATTGTACTAAGTCAAAACCAGGAACGATGGACGTTTTAGCTCCATTGATGTCGTAATGGTTTTCAACGGGCCGTGATTCGTAGAGCGTATAGGCGTTGTAAATGTTCGGAATGTTCTGGTTACCCGTGCTTCCCCAGCCTACCCGAAGTTTCAAATCAGACAGGAAACTTACGTCTTTCAGTGCGGCTAGTTCTGACAGACGGAAACCAACGCTGGCTGCGGGGAATACGGCATACCGGTTGGCCGCACTAAAGCGGGAAGAACCATCGCGACGCAGGGTGAAATCGGCCAGGAAAATATCCTTATAAGAATAGTTTACTTTAGCAAACAATGAAAACAGACGCGACCGGTTTGCTCCACGACCACTGTTTTGCAGCCCCAGCGGACTACCGGCGTTCAGATACAGGTAATCCGGATCTTCAAAGGCGTAGTTACTACGAGTCGCGTCGAAGATGTAATCATAGGTCGCAATCGCTTCGGTACCCGCCAGAATGTTGATGGTGTGATCTCCGAACGTTTTGTTGTAAGTCAACGTGTTATACCAGGTCCAGGAGTTGTCGTAGCGGTTTTCTACGCGAAGGTTATTAGTGTTACGAGCTTCGGGTGATTCTGGATCCAGTGGCGTAAAGGGAGCAAAGTTATAGAGGTTATATTCAATGCCCAGACTCGTACGGAAGGTTAATCCCTTGAGCAGATCAATATCCGCAAAGGCATTTCCAAACAGGTGAACGCCTTTGGTTACGTTGTCTTTATTCCGGTATAATTCTGCCACCGGGTTACGGGCGTTACCCAAGTTCGCTCCTTTAGCTCCAGCGAAGTTACCAGCCACGTCGTATACGGGAATCAGCGGGTTCATCCGAACGGCAAAGGCGATGGGATTCGACTCGTCGTTATTGGTGATACCTACGCGTTCATCGTAGGAAACCGTCAGGTTTTCACCCACTCGAACCCGATTTTTGAGCTTGAATTCGGTGTTAGCCCGCATCGAGTAACGTTTGTAGTTGGTATACTTCATGATTCCTTTCTGATTGAAATAGTTGAAAGAAATCGCGTAAGCCCCTTTATCCGTTCCGCCGCTGGCACCCAGCTGGTAGTTCTGGATCAGGGCAGGATTGAAAATCTCCCGTTGCCAATCCGTACCGTTTTTGCTGGCCCGGGTAATCATGAATTTGGTTTTACCCAGTTCCGGATCCCGTAGATCGTGGGTATAGTTGATGTAATTCCCATTGGCATCCTGAGCCACGCGGGAGTCACCTTCGAAAGCTCCCGATGGATAGATGTAATCAGGAATGACGGGTTCGGCTCCGCTACCATACTGGCCGTGCGCCGGCGTTACTCCCACGTTTTTCGCCGAAGCCCAGATTTGCTGACCCAATTCCTGCGAGTTCAGCAGATTCAGGAATTTACCCGGACGCTGAATACCCACGTAGGTATCAAAGGTAATTTTGGGTTCGCCGGGTTTCCCTTTTTTGGTGGTGATGATAACCACCCCGTTGGCCGCCCGGGCCCCGTAGATCGAAGCCGCTGACGCATCTTTTAAAACCTGAAGGCTTTCGATGTCATTGGGGTTAATGTTATTGAGCGTTCCCTGCGTGGGTACACCATCGACGATGTAGAGCGGGGAGTTGTTATTGATCGTTCCAAAGCCACGGATCCGAACCATGGTTCCACCGCCAGGAGAGTTGTCGTTACCAACCGTTACCCCGGCTGCCCGACCTTGCAGAGCCTGGGTTAGGTTAGCCGTAGGTAAGGCCGTCAGATCAGCTCCTTTCACGACGGTTACGGCCCCGGTAATGTCTTTTTTCCGCTGAGAACCATAACCTGTTACGACTACTTCGTCGAGAGCCCGGCTTTCTTCGACCATCGTTGCATTGACAATGGTCTGATTCCCTACGATGATTTCCTGGCTTCGAAAACCTACCGCCGTGAAAACCAACACATCTGAATTCCCATTAACGGCAATCGTAAAATTTCCATTGTTATCGGTATTCACCCCTCGATTCGTTCCCTTCAACTGCACACTTACCCCTGGCACGGGCTGTCCATCGGGAGCACTTACTTTGCCATTAACCCGGCGATTCTGAGCATTAACTATCTGTACCATCCATATAAGGATCGCACAAATTAAAAGTAGTCGTTTTTTCATAGAGAGAGTAATGATTAGGGTACTGAGGATATATTGCTCGGGAAGTAATTTTGTCTGCAATAATTATAAATTATTCTACGTATTGTCAAATTTTGTAGACGTATGCGAACCATCTAATGCACATTTTCAATCAAAATCTGAAGAACAAAACCAAAGAAAATTATTTAATTAAATAGTATAATATTTATAAAATCTTGAATTAATTATATACGTTTGAGCATAACGGCGAGCAAACAAAATTTTATTTTGTTTTAATGAGTATTAAAAATTTTTAAAAAAATCTTGAAAAAGTTTTGTCAGGCAAGGGGTTAAGACTTCGCCTTGAGTCTAGGAAAACCCGATAACCGGCAGGGACGGTTACCTTTGCTATTCGTTTTAAATTCAATGTTGATAAGCGTATGAAAAATCGTTGGCTAATAGGTGGCATGCTTCTCATGTCGCTGGCAACGCAGGCACAGAACCGATTAACGCCGGAGCTGCTCTGGAAAATGGGTCGGGTGACGGGTTTAGGAATCTCTAAGGACAAAAAGTTTGTGGTGTATTCAGTAAGTACACCTCAAATGGAGAGTAATAAAAGTAGCCGCAAGCTGTATAAAATGGCTATCTCCGGCGGTGAAGCTCAGGAGATTTCCACGACGGAAGGATTACTGGCAAATCCTAAAGTTTCTTCGGATGGGAAGTATATTTTAAGTACTAAAGAAGTAAAAGTACTGGATATTAAGGGGTCTGACAAGTATAAAGACTTGCCCCAATCGGATGCCTACGTGTTTACTTCTTTAAATTACCGGCACTGGGATACCTGGGAAGACGGCTCTTTCGATCATATTTTCGTAGCTCCTTTAGTGAATGGGAAGGCGGGTGAAGCTAAGGATATTATGCCCGGTGAACCGCACGATTCTCCTCAAAAGCCCTTCGGTGGTGACGAGGACTTTATCTGGAATCCCGATGGAAAGCGGGTGGTGTATGTAACAAAAAAGAAGTTCGGAACGGATTATGCAGTGAGTACCAATACGGACTTATACGAGTATGATCTTGCAACGGGAGCGACGAAAAATCTGACATCCGATAATAAGGGCTATGACGTTAGTCCCGAGTATAATAGCAAAGGACAACTAGCCTGGCTACAAATGAAACGTGATGGCTACGAGGCAGATAAGCAGGATATCGTTGTATCGAATGGCGTTTCTACGATGAATCTTACCGCACAACGGGACGATATTCACGTGGAAGGTTTTAAATGGAGCGAAGATGGAACATCCTTATTTTTCTGGGCTCCGATTGCCGGAACGCTTCAGATCTTTAAAGTAACCTATCCTGGCCTTACCAAAATGAATCCTCTGATTACCCAAATAACCAGGGGTGATTTTGACCTGAGTGGTATTGTGGGACAGGTAGGTAACCAATTGATTGCCAGTAAAACGGATATGAATCATCCAGCTGAGCTAGTATCCATTGATGTTACGAACGGAACCATAAAAGCCTTGACTCGTGCCAACGATACGGCAGTAGCCTCGCTTGAAACCTGCAAGACCGAACGCCGCTGGGTGACTACCACGGATAAAAAGAAGATGCTGGTGTGGGTCATTTATCCACCCCAATTTGATCCGTCTAAAAAATATCCGACGCTACTCTATTGCCAGGGCGGACCTCAATCGCCACTGACGCAATCGTATTCGTTCCGCTGGAATTTTCAGTTAATGGCTTCGCAGGGATACGTGGTGGTTGCTCCCAACCGCCGGGGCATGCCCGGTCACGGCACGCAATGGAATGAGCAGGTAAGTAAAGACTGGGGTGGTCAGGTACTCCAAGATTACTTAAGTGCGATTGATGAAGTTTCGAAAGAATCCTTCGTAGACAAAGATCGTCGTGCCTGTGTAGGGGCGAGTTTCGGTGGCTATTCTGCCTTTGCTCTGGCGGGTATGCATAATAAGCGATTCAAATCATTCATTGCTCACGACGGTATCTATGATTTTCGCAGTATGTATGGAACGACGGACGAGTTATTCTTTGAGAACTGGGAAAAAGGGGGACCGTATTGGGACAAGAAAAATGCGGTAGCCCAACGGTCCTTTAGTCAGTCGCCCAGTAATTTTGTTGACAAATGGGATACTCCTATTTTCATTATTCAGGGCGGAAAAGACTACCGCGTGCCTATCGAACAAGGCTTACAGGCTTTTCAGGCCGCTCAGCTCCGGGGAATCAAGAGTAAGTTACTGTACTTGCCCGATGAAAATCACTGGGTACTAAGCCCACAGAATGCTCTGGTCTGGCAGCGGGAATTCAGTGCCTGGCTAACCGAGACCTTGAAGTAATAAACATCGTTTAAAACAACAATCCCCGGCTGAATCCAGTCGGGGATTGTTGCTTTAAACCATATTGGTAAAAGTGTTAATAAACTTTTGCTGAGCTTTTTCGTAATCTGAGAAATTGCCAATATCCAACCATTCACCCTGAATGGGAATACAGGTAATAAAGTGAGAGGCCTGTGCCGCTTTGGCAATGAACTGCCAGCCTTCGTAAGGACCTTCTTCAGGGATCAGAGCTAGTAAAGACCTTTTGATAACATAGATGCCCGCATTGATTTCAAAGGATAAAGATGGTTTCTCGGTGATCCCGATGAAGCGACGATCAGTGTGCTTTTCTATGACTCCCCAAGGTAGTTTCATCTGATGCTGATAGGTGCCAATGCCTAATTCAGCACCGCTGGCCAGAAATTCTTGTAGAAAGGCATGGACGTTAAAATCCGTCAATAGATCGCAGTTAATGATAAAAACGTACTCATGTTTCCAATTTTGAATGAGTCGCAAAGCTCCAATGCTTCCCAAAGGCTGGGGCTCCGAAATGAACTCAATGGAAGCATTGGTCTGGGCAAAATGATCTTTAATCTGTTGGCCTAAATGGCCCAGGGATATAATGAAATCCTGAATACCAAAGGTTTGGAAATGATTAACAATCCGTTCGATAATAGGTACCTGATTAACCCTGAGTAATGCTTTTGGAATACTATCGGTTAAAGGGCTGAGTCGACTCCCTTTACCGCCCGCCATGATCATAAAATGAACGGGATACGATTGTAAAGGTGTTTGCATAGAAGTGGGTTTATAGATAAAACGACTTTATTTTTTCAACCACAAAAGCCAACTGCTCACTGGTAATGGAAGTGGAACAGGGCAGCATAACGCCCTTGCTGGCGACTTCTGCTGTCGTATGATTTTCCGAAATGTATAGACTGTCTTTAAAAGCAGGCAGCTCTTGAATGGGAATCCAGAGAGGCCGGGTTTCAATCTGAGAATCAGCTAAATATTGAATTAGCTTTCGGCTATGGGGAACCGTAATTACGAAGTGCCAGTAATTAGAGGTAACTCCTGAAGTTATTGTCTGAAAACCTAACTCTGGAATGGAAGCTAGTTCCTGAGTATAATACGCCGCGATCTCTTGTTTTTTATTGACAAAGGAATGTAGGTATTCCATTTGGGCTAGACCGATCGCAGCTAATGGATTCACCAGTCGGTAATTATATCCAATCTGATCGTGGAGGTATTCCAAGGTGCCTTTTTTGGCCTGGGTTATCAAATGTTTTACCTGTTGAGCAATGAAGGCATCGTTAGTGATAACCATTCCACCACCAGCGGTAGTGATAATTTTATTACTGTTAAAACTAATCGTACCAATTGACCCAAATGTACCTGCGTGCTTACCCTTATAGAAAGACCCTAACGAACCAGCGGCATCCTCAATCAGGGCGATGTTATGGCTTTGAGTTAAAGTTACTAATCGCTCCATATCTGGCATATTTCCCAGCAGATGCACCAGAACAATAGCTTTGATTCTTTGCCCGCTTGTGAGGTAGTAGCAGTTATTATCCTTTTGATAGGTCTGAGTAGTAAGAAACGCTTCTAATACATCTACATCCAGAAGCCAGGTTTTAGAATCAATGTCTATCAATAATGGTTCGGCTCCAACGTAAGTGACGGCATTGGCCGTGGCTACAAACGTTAGGTTAGGAACGATCACTAAATCATTCTTTTCAACCTTATGCACTACCAATGCCATGTGTAATGCCGAAGTACCACTACTTACACCAATGGCATAGGCAGCTCCGGTGTAGTCACATATACTTTTTTCGAAATCCCTTAAATAACTACCCCCTGATAACCAGTTTGAATCCAGACTTTCCTTGACGTAAGTCCATTCATTACCAGCCAGATTAGGTTCGCAAAGTGGAATGGGGTTCATGATTAGATATTGGTGTATTTACGGGCGAATGGGTCGGATAGAATTTGGGAGGTAATCAGGTGTTTTACTTCAGCAATCCCCTGAGGTACGGTACGCGTGATTTGAAAACCCAGCTGGTTTTTAATTTTATCGGCATTAACCCGGTAATCACGGGGATCGTTGCCCATGGTTTTGTAACTTACCTGAAGCGTAGGAATCTGCTTGCTGATTTCATCCACCAGCATCTTTTTGGTATAATTTTCCCGGGTATCGCCCACGTTATAATAGTTGTTGGCTATCACGTCTTTCGGAGAAATTAATACCGTATACATAGCATTGGCCAAGTCGTATACATGGCAATAAGGACGCCAGAAATGCTCACCGTAGATGAGTAAATCAATGCCGGAAGCGGCATCCCGTGTGAATTCATTCACCGTTAAGTCAAAGCGAATCCGGGGAGAAACTCCGTAGACGGTGGAAAAGCGAAGAATGGTGCGGGTAATGGTTTCGGACTTAATGCTGAGTAAGTATTCTTCAAACTTCACTTTAGTTTCCGCGTAGAGCGAAATGGGATTAAGCGGTGAATCCTCGTCCAGATAAGCAGTAGGATCCTGCATTTTGCCGTAATTACTACACGTCGATGCAAAGACAAAGCGTTGAACCTTAGCTTCTTCACAGCATTCATACAATTGAACCGAAGCGGCCCAATTGATTTCCTGCGTTTCCTGGGGGTATTTATTACAGGGAGGTTCGCCCACGATCGCCGCCAGATGACAGACGTGATCGACGTTCTGTAGTGACTCACGAACTGTAGAAATATTCCTTAAATCACCTTTAATGAATTCAAAATCAGGATGTAACCAGAATTCAATTAAAGACTCTCCTCCGAAGCTTAAGTTATCAAGAACCCGAACTTTATATCCGTTAGTTAATAAAATTCGAACCAGTGAGGATCCAATGTATCCGGCTCCACCCGTAACGAGTACTCTTTCTTTCATAAGGATTGAAGTTTTTTAAAAGCTGCGATTAACTCATTGACAATGGCGGAAGGGCCCCATGCTCTGATCATTTCCTGGCCCTGTTTACCTAATGCCTGGTATTGGTCAGGGTTATCCATAAAATAGGCCAGCTTTTCTACTAAATCTTCCTGCTGGTAGGGATCGAACGTGTATCCATTTCTACCCTTGTCAATCAGGTCTATGGCACTTCCGCAGCGTTCAGATACTAGCACAGGTAAGCCGAAAACCATGGCTTCATTCGTTAGAAAACCAAAGGGTTCAAAAACACTGGGTAAAACGGCAACGTCTGCCAGGGTATACCGAATGGGTACTTCGTACCATTCGCAGGAATCAATAAAAAATACTGAAGAATTATGAAGCTCTTTTCGGGTCGTCTCAAGAATGCTTTTCTGATCGCCTTCTCCGCTCAGGATCAAGCCAAATTGGGGACCATTGACTGACTTTTTCTGGGCCTTATCGAAGCATTCAATCAATGATTTAAGGTTTTTTCTGTAGATGAATCTTCCGGCGTAAATGAAGTTAAACGTGGGTAATCCTAAACGATCTTTGCTGGATTGACGATGGATGAAATTCTTGCTATAAATCTCAAAAATGGCTTCATTGTCAATGCCAACGTTTTTCTTACTAAGTAGCCGGTCCGGACGAACCCCTAGCTTTAAAGCGTACTCCGCTGCTAGCGTTCCCAGGCAAACGATGCCTTCGCTGTTTTGTAAAAAAAAGCGTTTCAAAGCCTCCTTCCACCAGGTTCGCTGACGGCTTATTTCTGTGCTTTCAAAATCCAGTAAGACCTTTATTCCCCGTAGCTTACAATATGCCCATACAAACCAGTAGGAGGGATCATAATAACCGTTGAGGTAGATAATATCCGGGGCATAGCGGTGCACATTACTCAACAATTTTCGGGTTTTGGGAAGCCACTTGATACTATCGAAAGACTGTCCGGGAAACAGAACCTGATAGCTGTACTGATGAACCCCCAGATCAGTGCCCAGATTAGCCCGGCTTTGTTCCGTATCGGCTAACTGCAACACATGAAAATCAAAGTCATCCTGTTTAGATCGCTCTTCAATTTCATTGAAAATACGAGCCTTGTAATGAGACCAGAGTATATTATGAACCGCAATTATTTTCATAGCAAAGAAGTTAACTATGATGTTTATCCAGCCAGTCTAAAATAGTTACATCATAAGTTTGATCGAATTTTCTGGCGAATAAATCGCCAGAACTGATCAGGCTATCAAGGTCAGACCTGTTTAATGGAGTAGTATATAATTCAGCGGGTCTTTTCCAGTGAGAAAAGGTGAAATTGGAGTTAATGACCTTTCCTCTTTCCTGATCTGAAGCATTCATAAAAATGGTTTGAAAGAAATGTTCGTCAGGTAGGTGGGTGTATTTGAAATAAGTATCAATGGCTGGATTTTGTCTGATGAAATTCAATACATATGCCACTGCCTGAGGCGTAATACGGATCCAGTTTGATCCGAAAAATGGTTTCATTTGCCCTGGTAATACTCTGGGTAAAGGGAATTGCCCACTGAAACGAAATAGTGTGTTAATGATCCGCTTGGTGAACTGAGCATTTTCATAAGGATATATAATAGCCTTATTGCCAGGAATATGTACATGGTATTTTTGAAGCCGCTCCCAAAGATGTGGAGTTTCGTCTACCCGCAGAGGTACGTGGTGAATGAAACTTTGCTGCTGATGTCGGGCCATAAATTCCATCAACTGACGGGTTGACACCAGCGGATAATCCTGCCCACTTAGAAAAACCAGGTGATCGTAAGGTTTACCACTTTTCTGGATTTCCTCGAGACTCAGTAAAAACGATCGGACAAAATCATAGTGGCCCCAGCGAGGATGCACGCGTTGGGAAACGAAATGTAGATTAGGGAACTGGGCTAATTCCTTTTCAAAAGCACTCTGGTCGGCTTTGCGATCTACGTGTATCCAGAACGTACTTTCTGGCGTAGATAAACGCTCAACCAGCCGACGAACCTGGGTCGGCAATTTATGAGCAATGATCAGGTAGCTTACTCGGTAAGAACGCATATGACTTACTTATTAACCAGTTTGCGAACCCACTGACGAAGCTGAGAAGGAACGACCTTACGGAGCACTCCTTCCGGTAAGTAAACTTTATAAGAATAGCCTACGTGGTTAATGGAAGTTCCCAGGTAGTTACTCTTGACAATCTCTCCGGTGGCAATATTGGTTACTTTCTGAATGGAGATGCGTTCAAGAGCCATGTCTGTTCTCATGGGCCGATAGTAGGCACAGTTCTCAAAGTAATAGTGATTAACCTGCGTGTACCGGGTAGATCCCGGTATTAGAATTTTTTCGCCACCATGCAGGAGATTAGCCGACCAGATCAGGGCCTGACCTTTTTTTAAATTGAGAATTTTTTTATCCAGCTTTTTCTGGGCTACCAGTTGCTCAATGAAATCTTCGTATTGCGTGTAGTACTTGGTCAACATTTCCTCAATGGAAGTACTGTCGGAGCCTTTCATGCCCAGAATCGAAAGGTCATAGAAAGGAAGTCGATGGCTTCCAGGATAATAGTGCAGCGGTCCGTTACCGTCGTGAACGTCCTCCATCGCCAGCCATACACCCGCTAAAAATCGTTCCGGTACCGAGTTAAAATGAATGGAATCACTATGAGTTCGCTGTTGACTGCCCGTTGAAAAGTTCAGCGTTTGAAAGGGAATTGGTTTGCGTTGATACAACAGCTCCAGAATTTCCAGTACGCGTGGTGCTGCGGCAATTTTTCGAATCGCTTCGTGTCTTTGCCAGGCATTTTCCAGACGATTCGTTCGCTGATTTTTAAAGTCGGGCTGGCTGGCGGCTAAGGCTTCATCAATTAAGGCTTCATCGATTTCAGGATCGATAATTACGTACCCATATTCAGCAAAATGTCTGACTAACGCTTCATCCGCAGGTGCTAGTCTAGCTTCAGCAATTTCTGCTTCGAAAAATGGAGATTCAACCCAGGGGGTTTGAATAGATGGGCTTGACATGGACAATGAGAGAAAAGGTTGAAGGTTATTCACAATCACTATAGCCTACCTCCTGAAAAGGTTATCACACCATTCCACATTTTCTTCAAATTCTCCTCGCCCCCCCGGAACCTTACTTGTGCCCCTACGTTTTTCCTGGTATCTTCAAGTTTGAATTTCGATTAGAGCCCAGATATATGCATTTTTCCCATCTTCACTGCCATACCAAATTTTCCCTGCTCGACGGTGCCGCTGACATCGGTGGAATGTTCAAGAAAGCCAAGGCTGACGGACATTCGGCGGTGGCCATTACCGACCATGGTAATATGTTTGGCGTGTTTAAATTCGTGGCCGAAGCTGGTAAACACGGCGTGAAACCCATCGTAGGATGTGAGTTTTACGTGGTGCAGGATCGTCACGAACGAAAGTTTACCAAGGAGAGAAAAGACGTTCGTTATCACCAGCTCATGCTGGCGAAGAATGAAATCGGGTATCGAAATCTGGTGAAGCTCTGTTCGCTGGGTTTCATCGAGGGCATGTATGGAAAGTACCCCCGGATTGATAAAGAACTGATTTTACAATACCATGAAGGCCTGATTGCCACGACCTGCTGCATCGGAGCGAGCGTGCCCAAGACCATTTTACGGAAAGGCGAAGAAGAAGGCGAGAAAGAGTTTTTGTGGTGGCTGAACATATTCGGCGAAGATTTCTACGTTGAGTTGCAGGATCACGAAATTCCCGATCAGAAACGGGTGAATGAAGTGCTGCTAAAATTTGCCCGCAAGCATAACGTGAAGATTATCGTGTCAAATGATAGTCACTACGTCGATCAGCAGGATGCCAACGCTCACGATATTTTATTGTGCGTCAACACCGGCGAAAAGCAAAGCACACCCTCGGCCAAGGACTTCTCGGATGACGAGGCCATGCCCCGCGGTTCCCGCTTTGCCTTCTATAATGACCAGTTTTATTTCAAGACGAAAGCAGAAATGCTTAACGTCTGGGGCCATATTCCGGAAGGGCTGGATAACACACAGGAGATTGTTGATAAATGCTTTGAACCGAAGCTGAAGAAGGACATTCTCTTGCCCAACTTCCCGATTCCCGATGAGTTTAAAATTCACGCCGATGACACCCTCAACCAGTGGGAATACCTGCGGGAGTTAACCTTTGAAGGAGCCCGGCAACGGTATGAAACCATTTCGCCCGAAGCCGAAGAACGTCTGAACTTTGAGTTACATACCATCAAAACCATGGGTTTTGCGGGTTACTTCCTCATTGTGATGGACTTCATCAAGGCCGGTCGCGACATTGGCGTATTCGTGGGGCCGGGCCGGGGTTCGGCGGCGGGTTCGGCGGTGGCCTATTGCATTGGCATTACCAACATTGACCCGATCAAGTATAACCTGCTGTTCGAGCGTTTCCTGAACCCCGACCGGAAGTCCATGCCCGATATTGATACGGACTTTGACGATGCCGGTCGCCAGAAAGTAATTGATTACGTAGTCGATAAATACGGTCGGAATCAGGTAGCTCAGATTGTGAGTTATACCGGAATGAAGGCGAAATCGGCCATTAAAGACGTGGGCCGCGTGCTGGATTTACCTTTGGATGAGACCAACATGCTTACCAAAATGATTCCGGAAAAGCCCCTGGATCTGAACCTGCAACGCGTCTTACTGGCTCCGATTGACGGACCGGGCGGCGTGAAAGACAAAGAAGGCTGGGTCGCGGAGGAATTGCAGAATGTGATGAAGCTGCGGGAAACGATGAAGTCGAATACCGTGGCGGGGAAGGTATTAACCGAAGCCCTGAAACTGGAAGGCTCCGTTCGCGGAACGGGGATACACGCCGCCGGGATTATCATCGCTCCAATGGACTTAACGGAAATTATTCCCGTTTGTACGTCAAAGGATTCGGACTGGTTTATTACCCAGTTTGAAGGAAAAGTAATTGAAGATGCCGGGGTTATCAAGATGGACTTTTTGGGATTGTCCACGCTGACGATCCTGAAAAATGCCCTGGCTCTGATCCGGCAAAACCACGGTGTAGAGATTGACCTGGATAGCTTGCCGCTGGACGATGCCAAAACCTACGAGCTGTTCCAACGCGGAGAGACCTACGCGATTTTCCAGTACGAAAGTGCCGGGATGCAGAAGTACATGAAGGAATTGAAACCCACGCGGTTTGAAGACCTCATTGCCATGAACGCCCTGTATCGTCCCGGCCCGATTCAGTACATCCCTGAGTTCATTGACCGGAAACACGGTCGCAAGCCCGTCGTATATGACCTTCCTGAAATGGAAGAATACCTGGCGGATACCTACGGTATTACCGTCTATCAGGAGCAGGTGATGTTGCTGTCGCAGAAACTGGCGGGATTCTCGAAGGGGGATGCCGACGTGCTGCGGAAGGCCATGGGTAAGAAAGACCGGGCTACGCTGGATAAGATGAAGGGTAAATTCATGGAAGGTGCCGTGGCGAAAGGACTGGATGCGAAAAAGCTCGAAAAAGTCTGGACGGACTGGGAAGCCTTCGCTCAGTATGCCTTCAACAAATCGCACTCGACCTGTTATGCCTTCGTAGCATATCAGACGGCTTATCTGAAGGCTCATTACCCCGAAGAATACATGGCGGCCAACTTAACCAACGAGCTGGGGGATATCAAGAAAATTACCCTGTTCATGGAAGAAACCCGCCGCATGGGTCTCGACGTGTTAGGCCCCGACGTGAACGAATCCATCAAGGAATTCAACGTTAATAAGAAAAAGCAGATCCGTTTCGGGTTGGGTGGTATCAAAGGAACGGGTGATGCCGCTGTGGATAGTATCATTCAGGAACGCTCGCTGAACGGACCTTATCAGGATATTTTTGATTTCGTCACCCGCATTAACCTGCGAACGGTGAACAAGAAAACGCTGGAATCGCTGGCGTACGCCGGGGCGTTCGACAGCTTTGGCATCAATCGCTCGGCCTTCTTTGCCGATACCGGAACGGGCACGTTCATCGAGACGCTGATTCGCTACGCCAACAAACATCACGAAGAAAAAGCCGCCGCTCAGGTGTCGCTTTTTGGAGCCATGAGTGGGGGCGGAGGAGCGAACATGATGGCTCCCCGAATTCCTTCGGCCGAACCCTGGGCCCGGATGATCGAGCTGAATCAGGAACGCGACGTGATTGGCGTATACATTTCGGGTCACCCGCTGGACGAATTCCGCGTGGAGCTGGATAACTTCTGCGACGTTACGCTCGGGCGTTTCCGCGATTCGGAAGAGGAAAAAAACTGGTACAACCGTGACGTTCGCATTGCGGGCATCGTGACCAAGTATCAGGAGCGGTACGCCAAAAACGGTAACCCTTTCTGCATCTTTACGATTGAAGACTACGCCGGAAGTATGGAAATGGCCCTGTTTGGCGAAGACTACGTGAAAATGGGTCAATACATCGCCCCGGATCGGTTCCTGTACATTCGCGGCAAGCTGCAACCCAGCTGGCGAAATCAGGGACAATACGAGTTTAAGGCTACGCAAATTCAGCTCTTACCGGAAGTGCGGGAGAAGCTTTGCAAGCAGTTGAGTCTGGAGATTAACTTACAGGAAGTCAGCGGCGAAATCGTCGCCAGTCTGAGCGAGTTATTCAAACAGAATCCCGGCACCTGTAACCTGTTCGTCAAGCTGAAAGATTCGGATAGTCCAGTAGAAGTAACCCTGCAAAGTCGCTTCAACAAAATCAATGTTTCCAACGAGTTGATTCAGGGATTAGAGCAGATGTTTGGGAAGAATAGTTTTCGGTTGAATTAAAGTTTTTGTTAGATAAGGAAGCCCCACTGGCCTTTGGCTGGTGGGGCTTTTTATGTCGTATTTACTAGAAGCGTAATTTTGCCATTGTTGGTGTTTAGCGGAGCGTCACCAACAATATGGTTTTGAAGTTACTTGTGTTATTGAGTTCAAAGACTGACATCAACGGTAGTAAAATTGTGATTTTCTAATTTGATTATATCTTCTTGAACATTGTCCCATACGGAATTATAAGATATCATCTTATTTGGATATAATATAGTGCCAAGAGGGTGTAATTTTTCAGTAGCTTCCTTTCTATAAAATTCTTTTAAACTGTTATAGTTCAAAGGATCTAATAATTTTGCAAGCAAAAGATTCTTTTTTATAACCGTTTCAATTCTATCGTTGACACTTATTCTTTGAGGATTATCAAAAATATTTGTATTGTTAAGTGTATTATGTACGTCTAATAGTGAACGATTATTTTTGAAAAAAACTAAAATATAGTCATTGAACATAATAGAAAAATCATTAAAATTATTTTAAACAGATTCTTTGTCATAGGTGCGTAGACTAGTATCTAGTTTAAATTTAAAAATACCTTTTAAATTTAAGGTTTCATTAAAAAAGAAATTAATATCTGACTTCGCTTTCAGTGTGCTATCAATTTTAAAACCATTAGCTGATGAATAAATGTCATTGTATAGCTTGTTGAATTTTATAAAACTAATTTTATACTCAATTTCAAAACTACTTCCTGGTAGTAATATGAATTCTAAACTATCAATTGAATTGCTATTTTTTCTGTAAAATATTGTTTTATTTTTTCTTCTAAATCCAGCTTTCTCAATCTGGTAACCAAGTAAATCTACTACTTGGTATAAAGTCGAAATATTATCTTGTGCATTTGAAAGCATCGAAAAAATGAAATTTAAGTATAAAATAGTTTTACTGTTATTAAGCTGTTAGTGTTTAGCGAAGCGTTATCAACAATATAATTTTTTCGCCGTTGTTGGTGTTTAGCGGAGCGTCACCAAAAATATGGCTTTCGGGCTACTTGTGTTATTGAATTGAAAACTGACATTGAGTTGTTGGTGCCGCTTCGCTTAAACACCAACAAAGGTAGGAGTCACCAACAATGGTAGGAAATCAAAGGCTAATAAACGTAATTCAAGATTACGAAGATTTTCATGTAAATGAATAATGAAAAAATATCTATTGCACCTTATCCTTTTCGTTTGTTCACTAACCACTTTTGGACAAAGTTATAAATACGCTTCGGCTAACTTAAATCTTAGAAGTGGCCCTGATAGTTTTTATCCAGTACTTGCCATAATTCCAGAAGGTACTAGTGTAGAAATGGCTGAGAATTGTGATTGCAGCTGGATCAAAGTTCACTATCAAGGTAATATAGGGTTTGTAAGCTCAAGGCATCTTACAAGCCAGCAGTCAATTAATAAACAAGAATCAGCTACTGTACGAGAAAGAAAAAGTACGAGTTCAAGTAAGAAATATTATATCAATTCTTCGGGAGAACGAGTCCAGTCTCCAACGTTTTATAGCTCAGTACCAGCAGGAGCAACCGCTTTATGCAGGGATGGTACTTATAGTTTTAGCCGAATTAGAAGAGGGACTTGCTCACACCATGGAGGAGTTGCTACATGGTTTTGATAATGATATATTTTTTGCCGTTAAGCTGTTCCAAGTGTTAAGCTCGCAGAGCGACACTGGGAAAAACGGATTACAGGCAGTTTGCAACAGCCGATTATCGCACACTGACTGATCTACCATTCTGAATGACGTTAGGCCAGTCAGGAGCTGATGGGTCTTTTCGTTGATCAGTAGAAAGGTTGGTAAGGTGGAGTGGCTAACGACCGACTGCATTTCATCCCCGGTAAGGTCCTTCGCTAAGCTCTGGATGACAGGGCGAAGGTTAGCAAAGAAACCCCCAACTGTTCCCAGTGTTAAGTTCGCAGAGCGACACTGGGAACTACGGATCAAGGCAGTTTGTAACTGCCGCCCCTCACAGACTGACCTTGATCAGCCATTCCGAGTGATGCCCCGCATAGAATGCCTTTCAGTCTTAACAAAGTTCGATTTTTTTGTGACCATTAATGACGCAAGATTTTCCATGATATGCGTAAGATTCAAAACCTCAGGGGATTAATTTACGTAAACCTAGTATACCACTATCCTAAATCCTATGAAAAATCACAGCCTTATACTCGTACTGATTAGCCTTTGGGCCTTGTATGGATGCAATAAAGAATCGGGTCAGCCAGGGCAAGGCAGCCTTCCGGGAAATGTATTGTATGACTCGGGCGAACATACGTATCAGGTTAACCTGAATACCAATACCAAAAGCGTGTATTTCGACCGGAATAGCTATTCTCATAACGGCTGGGATGTCAGTTGGGACGGAAAAGTCCGACTGGAGAGTCAGATCGTAACGGGCACGTTTAACCAGGTACGTTTCCGACTCGTGAATACGGAAAACAATAATGTCATCAAGCAATTGGATTACAAGACCGTCAACGGGGAGGGGCGGGATGCTCAGGGACTGCTTTCGCCGGATCAGAAGCTCATTCTCATTCAACCCGATTTTGACCACGGCATTGTCATTATTGATACGGACGGAAACGTAAAACATCACTTACCAATGGTGAATGAGACGAAACTTACGCTGGGCGATGAGGCCATCTGGATGCCTGATAACAGCCTGATGTTTACATTTAACAAAAAGTATATTCTGAAGACATCGCCTCCATTCACGCAGATCACGCCCATCAAAGAAATGAATTATAGCGAATGGGGGAAAATCCATTCCAATGCCCAGGGAAGTAAGCTTTCGTTGTGCATTGACAAGCACATTTATCTCATGAATCCGGATGGTACGGAACTGGTTCAGGTTACGGAAAGTGATCGTCAGGAACGGGAAGCCGTTTTTTCACCGGATGGCAACTATTTGCTGGTCGGGGCCAATTATTATCCCGCGACTTTCAGACCCGGAACCTGGATACTGAACGTCATTCCCGCCGATGGAAAGAAATACAAAGTAGGGACGAATCCGGGGCCAGGTGTGATGGCCCTTACTCCGGAAGGAGAAGGTAATGCGGAACAGGCCAGTGATCAAATGTTGTGGAGATAGAGAACGAGCAGGATACACTTCGATCCATTTCAAGTGATTCCCGGAACAACATGTCTTCTATTTTAAAGTTGCCGGAGCGTCACTCATGACTACTGAACTTTGAATTAACCCATTGAAAGACAAGTAGAAAATGAAAATTCCTTTTTGCCAAATGGCAAATAATATCATGTAGAGTCGAAGCACCTTTGCCCTGTCGAACGTAAAAAAAACAACCATGAAACATACGGTTTTAGTGACAGGAGCATCGTCAGGCATCGGAAAGGCAACGGCCATGTATTTGGCTCAACATGGCTACAACGTCTACGGTGCCGCCCGCCGAGTGGAGAAGCTTTTGGATTTAAAGGAATACGGAGTCAAGCCGATTGCCTTGGACGTGACTCAGGAAGACAGTCTAACAGCCTGTATAGAGCAGATCTTGAAAGAATCCGGACGTATAGACATACTGATTAACAATGCGGGTTCGGGTTATTACGGTGCTTTAGAGGATATGCCGCTAAGCGATGCCAAGTATCAACTGGAAGTAAATCTCTTCGGTGTGGCTCGTTTGATTCAACTGGTTTTGCCCTCCATGCGAAAAAATAAGTATGGCAAAATTGTTAATATCTCATCCGTTGGTGGCAAGGTAACCTTGCCGATGGGTAGCTGGTATCACGCCAGTAAATTTGCCATCGAAGGATTAAGTGATGCCCTGCGTAAGGAGGTAAAGGCTTTCGGAATTGATGTGATTGTCATTGAACCGGGCGGGACGAAATCGGAAATGACGGGTCTGGGAGCGGAGTACATGATGAAGGTTTCCGGAAATGGCGTTTATCAGTCGTTGGCTAAAGGCGTAAGCCAGATGTATGCTGAAATGGAAAAGGGAGCGGCCGAACCGCTGGTAATCGCCCGACTAATTAAAGAAGGGGTTGAAGTAAAAAATCCGAAAACGAGATATGCGGGGGCCGCGGGAGCAAAAATGATGCTGTTTTTTAGAAGTATATTGTCCGATAAATTATTTGACAGACTGATTATGAGTCAAATGAAGTAATTGATTATGGATGTACTCATTACGTATCTGTTACAATTCGGCAACTTGAATGCGACCCAAATTGAGCTGATTAAAAGCAAACTGGTCGTTAAGAAACTCAGGAAAGATGAATACTTCCAGGAAGCCGGGAAAATTCCCCGCGAAGTTATCTTCCTGACTGAGGGTATCATGAGGGTTTGTTATTATAACAAGGCAGGGGCTGAGATTACCAAGTATTTCATCGATGAGAATCATTTTCTGGCCGATATAAACAGCTACAATCAGCAAATTCCTTCCACCGAATACATACAGGCCCTTACGGATTGTACCTACTTTGTACTGTCCAGAAATGCCATGAAAGAATTGTCCATGACGATTATCGAATGGGATAACATCATTGCCAAAATCACCGCCAAAGGACTTGCGGATAAGGTAAACCGAATAAGCCCCATGATGACAGAAGATGCGAAAGAACGTTACCTGTCATTTCTGGAAAAATTCCCTAGTCTTGCTCATCGCATCCCCCTTTCTCACCTGGCTTCCTTTCTGGGCATTACTCAATCCTCGTTAAGTAGAATACGAAGAACGATTCGTTAAGGCTAGCTAAAACGGCTTCCAGTATAAAATGCCGGAAGTTTCCTGGAACTAAGGATGAAAAGTAGTTGTCATTAGATAGGAAAACCCGTTATGGACATGGCTTGAAAGGCCATTATATAACGATGAAAAACAATTCATAGAGAGCCTGTTTGCTACTTTTTTAGTAAATTTGTGGTTTTCGTGGTTTATCTAATCTTCTGGAACTAATAAGTTTATTATGAGCAAATATGACGAGTATCAAAAGCAGATTATAGATAGAGAGGCTCAGGGGCTTCATCCCTTGCCGATTGATGGTGCGGAGTTGATGTACGAGGTGATCGAACAAATCAAGCACGCTGGCCATGAGCACCGCGATGAATCCCTTCAGTTCTTCATTTATAATGTATTACCCGGCACGACGAGTGCAGCCCGGGTTAAGGCGAGCTTTTTGAAGGAAATTATTCTGGGTGAGTCCATCGTCGCAGAAATTTCCCCCGCCTTTGCTTTTGAGCAGTTATCTCATATGAAGGGTGGTCCTTCCATTGAGGTATTATTAGATTTAGCCTTGGGCAATGATCCTGCCATTGCCAAGCAGGCGGCTGAGGTGTTGAAAACGCAGGTGTTCCTGTATGACGCAGATACGGATCGTCTGGAGCAGGCCTATAAGAATGGTAGCGAAATTGCTAAAGATATTCTTGAAAGCTACGCCAGAGCTGATTTTTACACAAAATTACCGGACATTCCTGAAGAGATTACCCTGGTAACCTTCATTGCCGGTATTGGTGATATTTCTACGGATTTACTTTCTCCCGGAAGTGACGCTCACTCGCGTTCCGACCGTGAATTGCACGGCCAGTGTATGTTTGAGCACAACAAAGCTCAACAGGCTGCCCTGAAAGAACTCAAAGCCCAACATACTGATAAAACGGTCATGCTGGTAGCCGAAAAAGGCACCATGGGCGTTGGTTCTTCACGGATGTCAGGGGTGAATAACGTGGCTCTCTGGATTGGTAAGCAGGCGAGTCCTTACGTTCCTTTCGTAAACATCGCTCCCGTAGTAGCCGGAACCAACGGTATTTCTCCGATCTTCCTGACTACGGTTGGGGTAACGGGTGGTATTGGTCTGGATCTGAAAAACTGGGTGAAGCAGTTCGATGAAAACGGTAAGCTGATCGTAGATGCGGACGGACAACCCGTATTAAAGCAAACGTATTCGGTAGATACAGGAACGGTGCTGACGGTAAATACCAAGACCAAAAAATTGTATAAAGATGGCCAGGAGGTAATGGACGTAAGTTCAGCCTTCACGCCTCAGAAGATTGAATTTATGAAAGCCGGTGGATCGTATTCCATCGAATTTGGTAAAAAATTACAGACGTTTGCGGCGAAGACGCTGGGAGTTACGGCTCCAACGGTATTTGCTCCGTCGAAAGAAATCTCCATTGAAGGACAAGGGCTGACGGCCGTTGAAAAAATCTTCAATCGCAATGCGGTTGGAACCTCGGGTGCTACCTTACACGCCGGTTCTTACGTGCGTGCGAAAGTAAACATCGTAGGATCACAGGATACAACGGGATTGATGACAGCTCAGGAGCTGGAATCCATGGCGGCTACGGTGATTTCTCCGATCGTGGATGCGGGATACCAGTCGGGTTGCCACACGGCATCGGTTTGGGATAGCAAATCTCAGCAGAACATTCCCCGTCTGATGCGGTTTATGAACGACTTCGGTCTGATCACGGCCCGTGACCCCAAAGGTGTTTATCACTCCATGACCGACGTTATTCACAAAGTGTTGAATGACATTACGGTTGATGACTGGGCGATTATTATCGGTGGTGATTCGCACACCCGGATGTCGAAAGGCGTGGCTTTTGGTGCGGACTCTGGTACGGTTGCTCTGGCACTGGCTACGGGTGAGGCTTCCATGCCTATTCCTGAATCGGTGAAAGTAACGTTTAAAGGTAAAATGCAGGATCACCTCGATTTCCGGGATGTCGTGCACGCTACCCAGTTACAGATGCTGAAGGAATTCAACGGTGAAAACGTATTCCAGGGTCGGGTAATCGAAGTACACATTGGTACCTTACTTTCGGATCAGGCGTTTACCTTCACCGACTGGACGGCTGAGATGAAAGCCAAAGCTTCGATCTGTATTTCGCAGCCTGAAACTCTGATTGAATCATTAGAAATCGCCAAAGATCGTATCAAAATTATGATCGAGAAGGGCATGGATAATGAGAAGCAGGTTCTTCAAGGGTTAATTGATAAAGCCAATAATCGCATCAACGAAATCAGATCCGGAGAGAAACCTCCCCTGACTCCTGACGATAACGCGAAATATTACGCAGAATTCGTAGTTGATCTGGACATTATTGATGAACCGATGATCGCCGATCCTGACGTTAACAACCAGGATGCCTCGAAGCGGTACACGCACGACACCATTCGTGACCTGACGTATTACGAAGGTGAAAAGCATGTGGATCTGGGCTTTGTGGGTTCCTGCATGGTTCATAAAGGAGACATCAAGATCGTTTCCAAAATGCTGAAAAACCTGGAAGAACAATACGGTAAAGTAGAATTCCAGGCTCCTTTAGTCGTGGCAGCTCCGACTTACAACATCATTGCCGAACTGAAAGAGGAAGGCGATTGGGACGTATTGCAAAAGTATTCCGGTTTCGAATTCGACGATGCGGCTCCGAAAGTAACGGCCCGTACCGAATACGAAAATATCCTGTATCTGGAGCGTCCCGGTTGTAACCTGTGTATGGGTAATCAGGAAAAAGCAGAGAAAGGTGATACCGTTATGGCTACTTCTACTCGTCTGTTCCAAGGCCGCGTGGTGAAAGATTCAGATCGTAAGAAAGGCGAGTCGTTACTGGCTTCTACACCAGTAGTTGTTCTCTCAGCTATTCTGGGCAGAACACCAACGATTGAAGAATACAAATCAGCGGTAAAAGGCATCAAACTGACTCAGTTTGCTCCTCCCGTTCAAAAAATGACGACGAACACTTCCGCGAGTCATCAGCTTTCGTTCTAGGAATTCCTGATCTAGCATAGTGAAAAGACCCATCGGCTTTAGGCGGATGGGTCTTTTTCATGGTTCACTATAAAGATGGGCAGGGTAGGATTGCTAACGATAGGCCGCATGGTAACTGCCAGTAAATTCCCTCACTTCGTTTGGGATGACAGAGGGTGAGAGGCAGGCAATAATAGCTTTGTATTACCTGTCATCTAGAGCACAGCGAAGGAACTCCTGCCGTTGTTGGTGTTTTTCACCAACAACATTACTGAAGCGTTTAATAGCTGGTAATACTTTAGATTTACTCCCCCCAAAAAACAACAGGCATTCAATAAGACCGGTAGTTACTCGATGAAGTAAGTAACCTCCAGATAGTTCGTCGTTTTCTGATCGGATTCCAGCTTTTCAAATACGCTATTAATGTATTCGTAAGACTGAGGTACGCCGGCGGAAAGCTCCTGGGTCATCGTAGTATTTTCACCGTAGGAAGAAGTGAATTTTTTCCAGACACCGCCTACCGTGAGTTGGGTTTCGGGGAGATTGAGCTTGGTTTGAACTTTACTATGAGCCATAAGAATCTGGTAGTTGGAGCCTTCTTCGGTAAACTCGTAAATATGGTAGAGGTCCATGATCGGTACCATGGTGAATGCTTTTCCCACCGGAATCATGATAAACCCATTGAGATAAGATTTGGATTGCTGAAGTTTAGCAATGCCGGTGATAATGGTGCTGGACGTAAGTTTCCCTTTTTCATTCGCTTGTAAAGAAGCCAGAGTTTGGGGTTTATAGGTTTGGTAATGACTATGAAGCGATTCATCCAGTTTTGACAAAACTTCGGCTTTGTCCGTTTCGTTGAGTCTGGAAAGAGCCATTTCCAGAAATAGAATCATTTGCTGTTTCCCGAAAAAGGCCCCGGAAAATTTAGATAACTCTGCCGCGGTAATCACATCGTCTTCTGCCTTGGTAAACAGGTTATAAAACCGCCCACCATTATCCAGATCACGAATGGCTTCTTCAGCGGTAGTATAAGGTTTGATTTCTTCCATCAGGTAGGATACAAAGGTTTTGGATGCAGTGGTTTCTGTATATAGGCAATGTTAAGCAACGACGTGAAAGCATCCAAGCAACCCTTTCTCTAATGCTGATAAGACCGGATGAATGGTAGTTTATGAAGCATTACAAGTGCCCGGCCTTCATTTCGTTAGCAGCATAATGAACGGCCCGGGCCGTCAGGGCCATGTATAAGAGTGAAGGACTCTGGTTACCCGTGCTGGTCATGCAGGCTCCGTCGGTTACGAACACGTTGGGAACGGCGTGCATCTGGTTATGGGCATTAAGTAAGGAAGTTTTCGGGTCACGGCCCATTCGTACGCCACCCATTTCGTGAATATCCAGTCCGGGAGCCTGTTTATTATCGTGCGTTTCAATGTCCTTACAACCTGCTTTTCTTAGCATGTCCTCACTTTCCCTTAGAAAATCTAGCGTCATCCTCTCATCGTTTTCGTCATAACCTACCGAAGTAATGAGCCGTGGAATGCCCCAGGGGTCGGTCTGATCCGAACTCAGCCGCACGTGATTGCTGACTTTGGGAATGGTTTCGCCCTGCATGTACATATAAATCTGCCAGGGGCCGGGTTCGGTCATGCCCTTTTTAAAGTCTGCTCCAAAACCGGAACTGTTGGCCTCCAGTTTTCCTTTTTGTCGGTACGCTCCCAGAAAAGTCGTGAAACCACCCAGGTAATCGGTATCCTGTTTGTGGAGATTGCGGTAATTGGCAATAATGGCATCGGTGGGATTGCGGCCAAAGTAATACTGGTCCGTAAAGCCCGGCATTTCAGCGTGTAGACTGGCCCGGTAGTTATGAAAAGCAACGTATTTGCCTAAAAGACCGGAGTCATTACCCAGTCCATTGGGAAAACGGGAGGACCGGGAATTCAGTAGAATGAGAGTACTGTTAAGAGCCGAAGCATTCGCAAAAATAATTCGGGCTGAAAAGTCCAAAGTTTGCCGGGTTTCAGCATCGATCACCCGTACACCCGAAGCTTTCTTCGTCTTCTCATCATAGAGAATCGAATGCACCACCGAATGCGGACGAATGGTCAATTTTCCCGTTTTCTGAGCCCAGGGCAGGGTAGAAGAGACGGAGCTGAAATAGCCACCGAACGGACAACCCCGCATGCACAGGTTACGAGCCTGACACTGGCCCCTACCTTGTTTCAGATGAATTTCTTTAGGATTGGTGAGGTGAGCCCAGCGGGCCTGCACCAGATGTCGGTTGGGGTAATTCTTTCGAATCGATTGTTGAAGAGCGGCTTCTACGCAGTTGAGCTGAAAAGGGGGGAGAAATTCGCCATCAGGCATGGCTTCGATCCCGTCGGCATTGCCGCAAACGCCAATAAAATTTTCGACATGCGTATACCAGGGAGCGACGTCACTGTAGCGAATAGGCCAGTCAATACCATAACCAAAACGTTCGGGAGCGGTGAATTCAAAGTCGCTCCAGCGTTGGCAGGCACGTCCCCAGGTCAGCGATTTTCCACCGACCTGATAGCCGCGAATCCAGTCAAAAGGCTTTTCCTGAATGTAGGGGTGATCCTGATCGCGGATGAAAAAATGGGCATTATCCGAACCGAATCCGGCGGCTTTACTAATGAGTGGATTTTCTGCCAGAAAGGCTTTACTCATACGGCCCCGGTTCGGAATCTGCCAGGGATGCATATGAGCCGTTGGATAGTCTTTAAGGTGTTCCACCGATCGGCCCCGTTCCAGCACGAGCGTTCTTAACCCTTGGTCACACAGTTCCTTGGCTGCCCAGCCACCGCTGATTCCTGAGCCAATGACAATGGCATCGAATGTAGCTTCTTCTTTCACTGTTAAGTATGCTATAAATGATTATATAAACATACTTATTTATTATTTGAATTTGGTAAGATAGTGAGGCAGTCTTATCGACTTGACTCAATCCTCAATAGCTTCAATACCGAGTTGCTTCAACCGTTCCAGATTATCTTTCATGGTCTGAAGCTGCTCCGGCGTGTGGCTCTGCCATTTGGTGAGTTCACCTATAACCCGAAAGGGGTGTAGCGAACGGTAAGATTTGGTAGGATTCCCCGGAAATTTCTTATCGGTTAGATTAGGATCGTCTTCAATAGGGCCGGTGGGCTCAACAATATAAATTCGTTCCCGTCCATCGCCCGCAGCCAGCTCGGCTCCCCAGATGGCTGCATCCAGTGTAGCGGTTAAGTAAATGAACTTGGCTTTACTTTTCTTTCCGTAGTTCGAATGGAAGCCCGGTTGAATCAGGTCTCCGGGTTTCAAGTCGGCTTTGGTGCCGTGGTAATAGGGATAGGTTGTGGATTCGGGGTTTGGTTGCATGGGATTGTAAGTTAAATTCGGACTTACAAAACTAGTCCAAGTGTCAAGCTTGTAAAGTATCACTTGGAATTAAAGATAAAAGCCAGTCTGTGACTGATGGCAGTTGCAAACTGCTCATGACCCATCGTTCCAAGTGGCGTCCTTTGGACTAACACAAGGCAGATTTGGAATAGACACGAGCTAATGGGTTGTGCTCTATTCTTTTTCGGTCTTCAACTGAAAATTATCAAACACAGCGGTCCCTTCACCCTTGGCAATAACCCCAACCCGAACGGCCCGATCCCAGGGCGGTAGAAACGCTCCGTTCACCGAATCGAATACCTGGGTGTTTTTTCCGTTGATGAGGTATTTGAAGGTAACGTCGTTTCCATTTTTTACCTGAGCCTGTAAGGTTACCGTTTTAGAACCGGCCAGCGGGAGCGTTTGCAGGACTTTATCTTTGCCTTTTTCTCGTTTCCAAACCAGCAGCTCATCTTTCTGAACGGAAATGCCGAGGGCATTATCGTCGTCTCCGATCAGGCTTAGACCGCTTTTGAGGTCGGTCGTGCTAGGAACCTCCACCTGTACCTGTGCCGTGTAATTACCCGTGTACGTTTTTCGGGCCAGGTAAACCCCCGCCTGTTCAGGGATGGCTTTCAAGTGAAGTTTTCCTCCCGTCACCTGATACTCGGGGCGATGGAAAACCGACCAGTTCCATTGATCTGAAGGAGTCGAAAAATCATCCTTCACCAAGGCAGGTACCTGATTGGGTGTGGCTAGGGGAGCTTTAAAAGCAATCCAGCCCTCGGGGGTAAACTCAAACTCGCGTAAGACGCCCTGCCGTCCTGAATAAACCGTACTCTGGGTACTATACGCATGATAGAGGAAGTAATATTTTCCATCTTTTTCCATCGGTGTGCCGTGACCGGGGCATTTCCAATGTTCATCCGAAGTAAGAATGGGATTACCAGAAAATTTCTCCCAGGGACCCAGTAGGTTTTTGGCACGGGCCACGCCTGAAACGTACGTACATCCCTCTCCACAGCACCCTGCCGCCGCGTAAAAAGCGTAGATGTAGCCACCATGACGCATCATGGAAACGCCTTCCACCAGATTCGACTCCCAGGGTTGATCGTTGCGGAAAATTTCTTTCTTTTCACCCAGCAACGCCGTGCGTTCTTCGTTCATTTCCTGAGCGAAAATGGGCGTAGGCTGGCGAATACTGTTGCCGTCTTCTTTCCAGATCAGATAAAGCTTCCCGTTTTCGTCCCGCATGGGAAAGGCATCGATGGAGCCGTCCGATTGGCATACCAGTGGACCGTGATCTTTCCAGGGGCCTTCGGGCTTGTCCGCACTGGCCACGGCTACGCAGAGATTACCTCCTTTCTTGTGAGCCGTGTAATAGGCATATACCTTTCCTTTTTCGTAGGAAATTTCGGGTGCCCAAAAGTAATAATCGGCCCAGTCGGGAAGCTTATTGAAGATGTATCCTGCCGTTTGCCAGTGAATCAGATCTTTGGATTTCAACAGTGGAAATTCAGGAGCCCAGTTCGAAGAAGTGGCCGAAGCCCAATACGTACTGCCGATTTTAGTAATGGAAGGATCGGCATGATCGCCCGGAAGGACGGCTTGTTGCTGAGCAAAAGTGGTTACTGAAAGCGTCAGTAAGGAGGCAATGAGTAAGGATTTCATTGGTTTAGAAATAGGAGGGATGGAAAGAACTGATTCCATCCGTTAAAATTAATGGTAAAACTATGAAATGATCTGGTTGTTCTCGGCACCGGCCAACGCATCAGCGATAGTGTAGCTTCAAAGTTTTCGAAAAGGCTTTCTTTCGGAGTACTTTAGGGTTTCAAAAAAATGCGAAGCTGCTCGGTAGCTTACCTAATAGGCAGATGCTGAGGGGAAAGTTTTTTAACGTTCCTGATTAATATCGCCACTGAATGAAGTATCAGAACTTAGCTTTGTCAAAAATGGACTAATCAGTAGAAAGGTATTGGTTTCCGTTACTTTATTCACGACCCTATCGCTACTACGTTCTCTCCTGTAAGCTAAAAAAGAAATCGTAGTCGGATAGGATTAATCCTTTTCAGAACTCACGTTATACTTTCATAAGGCAAATCAATGAAAGGATTTACTTATCCTTTCCGTTTTTATTCTTAGTTAAGAAGGCTGGTTTTTGAAGAAACCTTAGCCAAAGAAGACAAGAGCAGAGTTACTTTGCGGAGACAAATTGCGTCTTTAGCTATGGTTGTGCCCCCTAAATACAATTGGTTTCGATTACTGTTTGTCTGGAAAGGCTCTATTATCGAAAAAATTTACCCAAGGCTGATTGTTCTGTTTCTCTTTTGCTGCGTGATTGTGTACCTGAGAGGAGAGATTTTTGAGTATAAAATCGCTCTCAATCCAACGCCCTTTTCTCTGATTGGCGTAGCCGTAGCCATTTTTTTAGGGTTTCGGAATAATGCGAGTTACGATCGATTCTGGGAAGGAAGAAAACTATGGGGAGCCCTGGTTCTGGAAAACCGGTCCTTGGCCCGGCAGGTAACGACGTTGACGGGATTACCCCTGCAATCCACTGAACTTTCAGCGTTTATTCACATGCAAATTGCCTTTGTGTATTCGCTGAAACACCAGCTACGGGCAACGGATCCGCGGCCTGATCTGGAGCGAAACCTGCCCGCATCTTTAGTAGGCCAGGTTATGGAGGCCCGATTTAAACCTATTTTTCTCTTACGCGAAATGGGATTCTGGCTTCAGCAGAGGCGAGCATCGGGACATCTGGATTCGATTACCCTAACGGCCATTGACCATACGCTTAATCAGCTTTCGGGAATTGTCACGGGCTGCGAACGCATTGCTAATACGCCCATTCCTTACACCTATAATGTGTTGTTGCACCGTACCGTTTACTTGTACGGCTTACTTTTACCCTTTGGCCTGGTGGACTCGCTGGGCTGGATGACGCCCGTTATTGTGGTCTTCATCGGTTATACCTTCATCGCCGTAGATGCCATTGGTAATGAAATCGAAGAGCCCTTTGGAACGGAGCCCAATGATTTACCCCTGAATGCTATGTGTCAGATCATTGAGGCAAGCGTGCTGGAAACCGTCGGGAAAAGCCTGCCCGCCAGCCCTAACGCTTTTTCGAAGTTGATTGTGGACTAGCAACAAAAAGCGACTGCACCCGCTCGAGACTATCCGTACAGATAATGTCAGCTCCGGTAAGAAGAGCTTCCTGATACTTTGTCTTTGCTTCCGAAAAAGGGAAGTGATCGATGGTGTTATTAGCTCCCCAGGAAGTCATGATGCCCATTTGGTGAATGCGATCATAAAAGGAAGCAGGTTGTACTTTTGAGGGCGTTAAGGCTACCAGATTTTTGTAAGGGATTCCGGATTTGGTGATAGCATCAATCGCTTTTTCGTCATTAAAGCCTAAGGCCATCATTAAGGAGGGATACTGCCGATGTAATTGTTGAGCTTCGGCAACAGTATAACAAATAACTACAACATCGTTAACCATCTGGTGTTTTTCCAGCGTTCGCATCATCCGCTCAGGGTCCGTGCCGGGTTTCATATCCAGAAATAAAACAATCTTATTCTTCGCAAAAGTCAGTAATTCATCCAGCGTAGGAATGGGTTGACCCTTTAAAACTTTACCACTTTCGTCTTTGAGTTCGAGAGTCCGCAGTTCCTGATAAGTAAATTCATTCAAAGGGCCTTTCCCCGTAGTCGTTCGCTCCAGGGTCGCGTCATGCAGGAGCAGTAATACGCTGTCTTTACTCATTCTGACATCAATCTCCTGAGTAGCACAGGGCGAAACCTGATAGGCATGCTGCATGGCAGCCAGGGTATTTTCCGAATAGCCCGAAACGGGAGTCGTCCGGTGAGCCATGATGAGTTTTTTATTCTTTTCCCACTTGAAATACGTTTGAAGCGGCTCGTTTTTTTTACGGCAGGTAGTCTGAAAATCAGTAGTACTCACTAGAAGTAATAAAGTCAGGGAAAGAAGACGGATCATGAGCTGAGAAGAAATTTTTACAAAAGACGGTATTCTTTTTCGATTCCTTAGTTTTACCCTTATCAACGCATTACTAAAAAACGCAGCTTCTAATCAGATGAAACAGGTATTACTTACTGGCGGAACGGGTTTGATCGGCACCCGATTGACGCAGTTGCTTATCGAAGGTGGTTATAGCGTGGCTTACCTGACCCGAGGGAGCAGGAGCGAAGCGAAGATTAACCCCAAAGTCAAACAATACCGCTGGGACGTCAGTAAAGGTACGCTCGATGAAAATGCCTTACTTGACAGCCACTACCTGATTCATCTGGCCGGAGCAGGCATTGCCGAGGGCCGCTGGACGGCTCAACGTAAGCAGGAGATTATTGCTAGTCGCGTAGACACTATTGAGCTCATTGCCCGGAAGTTAAAAGCCTCGGGGCATCGTTTTGAAGCTTTTGTTTCAGCCTCGGGCATTAGTTATTACGGAGCAGACACGGGTTCAGAGCGAATTTCAGAACAGCATAACGCTGGCAGGGACTTTCTTTCGGAAGTGGTTATTAAATGGGAAGCGGCGGCAGATGAAATAGCAGCTCTGGATATTCGTACGGTAAAATTGAGGACAGGAATTGTATTAGATACCAAAGGAGGAGCTTTAAAGAGTTTCCTGATTCCCGTTCGTTTAACCATTGGTTCTCCACTGGGGTCAGGCCAGCAGTTCATTAGCTGGATTCATACTGACGATCTCTGCCGGATGTACATAGATGCTCTGGAAAATTCTTCCTGGACGGGAGCTTACAATGCGGTGGCACCTAACCCGGTAACCAATGAAGAGTTGGTTAAAAAAACGGCTGAAGTTTTGCAAAAACCTTATTGGGCTCCGAATGTACCATCCTGGGTATTGAAGGCCTTATTTGGGGAAATGTCGATTGCTGTTTTGGGTGGGAATTATATTTTGAACCAACGCATCCGGCTGGAAACGGATTTTCAGTACGAATACCCGGAATTAGAACCAGCCTTGAAAGCTATTTTGACCTAGTTTGAGCGTTTGAAATCCAGATGCATTTAAGCTGTCAGGTATTAAACCTCAGATGTTAATCTTCATGAAATAATGGTTTGGTTTATCACGGGTTGCTCGTCCGGCTTTGGAAAAGAACTCACCCGGCAATTACTCGAAAAAGGGGAGCAGGTCGTAGCCACCGCTCGTCATCTTGACAGTCTGGAGGACCTGGACTCGAAAGAGCAGTTACTTAAACTAACTCTGGATATTACGGATCCAGCGGCCGTCGAGTCAGCCGTTAAAGAGGCCATCCGCCGCTTCGAACGAATTGATGTGTTGATCAATAATGCCGGGTATGGACTGGGCGGCGGTCTGGAAGAAGCCAGCGATGAGCAAATACGGGCTCAGTTTGAGACTAATGTATTCGGGACCATTAACGTAACCAAAGCTGTGTTACCCCTCATGCGGGAGCAGAAAAGCGGGTATGTTCAGGTGCTTTCGTCCATTGCAGGACTGGTATCTACGCCGGGTTTTGCGTATTACAATGGTTCTAAGTTTGCCCTGGAAGGAATGTTCGAGGCGTTACAACAGGAAGTAAAACCCTTCGGTATTAAAGTAACCATTGTTGAACCCGGGCCTTTTCGAACAGAATTTGCAGGCTCCTCCATCAAACTGGCCGATCCTATTCCAGCATACGCAGAAACGGCTGGAAAAATCCGTACTTATTTCGAAAAAACGAATGGAAATCAGGTAGGAGATCCTAAAAAAGCAGCTCAAATTCTGATTAGCCTTGTCGAAAGAGAAGAACCTCCGTTGCGGTTGTTACTAGGAAACTGGGCCGTTGAACGTTACAGGCAGAAATTGGAAATGGAGCTCAAACACGTCAACGTTTGGGAAGAATTAAGCCGATCCGCGGATTTTGACGAGTAACCTTCTGGGTATGAGCTATATTTTATTAATACCTTTTCTTGACAACTTGTCAGGAAAAGGTATCTTTGTTTTGATACTGAACTGGAATCTATGAAAACAATGACTGTGGGTGAAGTAAAAGCCCATTTTTCGGAAGTGTTGAAAGAAGTAGAAGCAGGGGAGCGAATTGCTATTACTTTCGGCAAAAAGCGAGAGATTAAGGCTTTCCTCGTTCCCCGCAAGGAAAATCTCAACCCTCGTCAGCTGGGCATTCTTCAGGGGAAAGGGAAAGTGGTTTTCAAAGATTCTTACCAAATGTCGGACGAGGAATTGTTGGGATAATGAGTTACCTCTTGGACACCCACGCACTAATCTGGGCTCTAACCGAGCCCGAAAAGCTATCCAGAAAAGTCAGGACAATTCTGGAAGATCCGCTGAGTTCGATTAGTGTGAGTGCGATCACATTTTGGGAAATTTCCATCAAATATGCGTTGGGTAAGCTGGAGCTGGAAGTACTGATGCCCCAGGATTTTTATCAGGCATGTCAGCAAATGCGATTTGATATACAGGAGCTTTCTGCGGAAGAGGCTTCCACGTATCATTTGCTTAATGCTACGCATCATAAAGATCCTTTCGATCGAATGTTGGTGTGGCAATGTCTTAAAAACAATCATATCCTCATCAGTCGGGATGAGGATATGAAAAAATACGTTTCTGAAGGATTGAAGGTTTACTGGTAATCTCGGTTATAAATCTCTTCGGATGCCCAGACCAATACCCACCGTAAGCGGTTTGATCTGCATATAATCACCCTCCTTAATACCACCAATGAGACTTTTACGAGCGAAAGCTTTCAGGTTAATGGAAGTCTTTTTAGTAATCCGGTAATTGGCTCCAATAGCTCCCTGCGTACTGGTGGTAAGGTTGCGATAAACGCCATCTTTAGGTCCGTATTCGGCCGGAGGAATGTCGGCATAGGTATCATCCACCAAAACGTTTTTCAGGAAGAAATCCAACGTAAATCCCGCCGTAGCAAAGTAATTCAAACGCTTTTGCGGGCGGAGATTGTAGCCAATACTTACGGGAACAGACAGGAAATCAAAGGAATACCTAAAGCGGTTGGTTGATCCTACCGAAACCGAACTTAAGTTGTCCCTATCATTCGACGGAAAGTTCACTAGTCCTGATCCAGAACTTTTCTGGCTTTCCAATATTTGGTTATATAAGCTGTTTCGAGAGCTATTACTGGTTAAAATTACATTGTTATTTAGAATGGAATGACCTTTAAGATATTGGGCACCCGATTCCAAATACCAATGCCTGGAAAGGCGGGTACCTCCCGTAAGCTCCAGTAAAAACGAAATATGAGAGTTATTACGATACGTATCCGTTTGGGGCTCGGCCGCTGACAGCGATTGACCGCTATAGGCGGGAGCATAGGAATAAAAGGCAGACGTATACCCGCCACTCGTAGAAACAGCTGGATTAAAATTAGCCCAGGAAGAGTGAAACGCAATCCAGTGTTTCGCCATCGGAAAGTTGGATTGAGGCTTTACAATAATTGCCGGAGCCGCTGTTACTGCTGGTGACTGTAATTTCCCGCCAAACGTATATAAACTCCATGATTTTCCTTGAGCTTCTGCTACAGCCATGGCTTCTTGCTGACTCAGCTTTGAAGCTGCTTGTGGAGGATAGAGTAGCGTAGGTTGGATCGCAACAGTTGGTAAAGTTGAAGGTTGAAAATCTTTTGGAGTCGTGGGCTCTTCTAGCAAGGGATGGTGATCCGAATGAAGTGTACCCGGTTTTACACCTATAATGGGTCCCCGGCTTTTATGATTTATGGAACCTTTAACTACCGTTTGGGATGAGCCAATCGATTCCGTGCTCTGTACAACCGGAGATTTCGAAGAAGCAGGTTTGATAGGGTTAGGCTGCTCCGTCGTCGTCTGAGTCGTCTTGGGTGTAATGGATCCTTTAGGGGTTGACGTTTGAGCCATTGCCGGTCGATTATTAGGCATAACGGTATCCTTTGACTGATAATACCACCAGCCTAAAGTGCCTAATAAGAAGAGAAGTACCGTTCCTATCCAGAATAAGGGCAAGCCAATGGGCTGCTCGGGCGGAAGTTTCTGCTCGATGCGATCCCAAAGCTCGTCCGAAGGAGATTCGGAGGCTTCCTCGAACGCTTTACGCCAGCGTTCTTCAAAATCGTTCGGTTCTAACTGGCTCATGTCCAGGGTAAATTCGTGTTAATGTCTGTTTTCAGCGATGCGGTGGTTTAGTAACATCTTTTGCATCAGAGTTTTAGCTCTGCTGTATTGTGACTTAGAGGTACCTTCTGAGATATCCAGTAAAGTGGCGATTTCCTGATGCTGATATCCTTCGATGGCATAGAGGTTGAAGACGGTCCGGCAACCCGGCGGCAATTCCTGAACAAGGGCGAGTAAATCCTTCCATTGCAGATCATCGACAAATGCCGTTGCAACATCTTCCTGTACGTGTTCGAGGTCTTCCGTGAAATGATAGCGACGATTGTCTCTCAAATAGTTCAGAGCGGTATTCACGACAATGCGTTTAATCCAGGCTGCCAGAGGAGATTCAAACCGAAAACTGTCTATCTTCTCAAAAACTTTAATAAACGATTCCTGAAGGATGTCCTCGGCTTCGTCCCGACTTTTGACATACCGCAGGCATACCACCAGCATCCGTCCAGCGAACGCGTCGTACAAACGACGCTGCGAGACGCGATCTTTTCGGCGGCAGCCAGTTACCAGTTCTTGTTCATCAAAAGTCATTTGTAAAGGTTAGGCCATGTCTTATTCCTCCAAAAACAAGACACGGATCCTTGAAAAAGGGTTGGAAGGCAATTAAATTTATTTTATGCAACGAATATCGTAGATAATGCATTCTATTTTTGTGAAAATTTAATAGGCTGCATAATTCCGTAATGCTATAACTATTAATGGCTATATCATCGTATGAGCCTCATACACTGACTTTTTTATAAATTACAACCCTAACTTGAAACTACTTACCTTCCTGAGTAGAAAATTCCCTACTACCACCGCCGAATCCAAATCTATGAATGCGTATGAAAAAAAGTTTTTAGTCGAAATCCAGTTATCTATTCATGAAATAGAAGCCGTTTTAGGAACTGGATTTAGATTTATGGAAATGGATGGAAACGTGCCCCTGATCCAGGCCGTTGCAGAAGAATTGAAAATTATAGCAGAAGCAGTAGAAGAGCTTAGTCGCAATCATCCGGTTTTTTCAATAAGTGCTCACCGGATCATTGAAATTGGTAAAGGCGTTGAGACAGACGATGGACGTATTACGCTTGAGGACATAAAGTCGGTCTTGAAAAATGATTTACCGCTTCTGAAAGAAGAGGTGCAACAATTTTTAATGCAAGAATGAAAGAGAAAATAAAAGCACTGGCGGCCAAGTATGCAAGTGATTTTGTAGCCAACCGCCGGCATTTGCACACGAATCCAGAGTTATCTTTTCAGGAGTATGAAACTCAGAAGTTCGTAGCTGAACAGTTAAGGGGCATGGGCTTAGCTCCCCAGGCCTTGGCTAACACGGGACTGGTTGCTCTGCTGGAAGGCAAGAACCCCTCCAAGAAAGTGGTAGCTCTGCGGGCTGATATGGATGCCCTGCCCATTCTGGAAGCCAACGACGTTACCTATAAGAGTACAAATCCCGGCGTCATGCACGCGTGTGGTCATGACGTGCACACGGCGTCATTACTAGGCGTTGCCCGCATTTTAACGGATTTGAAAGAGGAATTTGAAGGAACCGTGAAACTGGTTTTTCAACCCGGTGAAGAGCTGGCTCCGGGAGGAGCTTCGATGATGATTCGGGAAGGCGTTTTGGAGAATCCTGCTCCTAAGGGAATGATCGGTCAACACGTAGCTCCGCAAATTCCCGTGGGTAAAATTGGGTTTCGCGAAGGAATGTACATGGCTTCAACAGACGAGATTTACCTCACCGTAAAAGGGAAGGGCGGACATGGTGCTGCCCCTGAACTAGGGGTAGACCCTGTGCTGGTGGCCTCGCATCTGATTGTCGCCTTGCAGCAAATTGTTTCAAGAAATCGTCCTCAAAACTCGCCCTCGGTATTGTCCTTTGGCCGGGTGATTGCTAACGGAGCCACGAACGTAATTCCCAATGAGGTAAAAATCGACGGCACTTTTCGTTGCATGAACGAAACCTGGCGGGAAGAAGGCCTTCGCCGGATTCAGAAATTAGCCGAAGGGCTCTGCGAAAGCATGGGAGCGGAATGTGAAGTGCGAATTGTTCGAGGGTATCCTTATCTGGAGAACCACCCTGAATTAACCCGTCGTTTGCGGGCGGAGGCTAGTGAATACATGGGTGAAGAAAACATCGTTGATCTGGATATCTGGATGGCCGGTGAGGACTTTGCCTTTTATTCTCAGGTAACCGATTCCTGTTTCTACCGACTAGGGACGCGTAATGAAGAACGCGGCATTGTCTCAGGCGTACATACACCTACGTTTGATGTAGACGAGCACTCGCTGGAAATCGGAGCCGGATTAATGAGCTGGCTCGCTCTTCAGGAACTGGCTGTGTAAGAGTAGTTGATCGTTATTAGTTAGCAGTTATTAATAAAAATAGTTGAGGGTGGTTAGTTTCGGTTTCCGATAACTAACCACCCTCAACATTTATAACCAGTTAGTTATCAGTTACCACACAACTAATAACCATTAACTAACAACTATAAGATCGTTCGGAACAGGATAAACAGCGTTCCTGCCAGAATCATCGAAACGGGCAGGGTTAATACCCAGGCTAAAACGATGTTACGAATCGTGCTGGCCTGAAGGTTTTTAATCCCTTTATTGGCCACCATACTTCCGGCAATACCGGAAGAAAGCACGTGCGTAGTCGATACAGGTAAGCCTAAGCCTGACGAAAGACCGATGGTTCCAGCCGCTACTAACTCGGCACTAGCTCCCTGAGCATACGTGAGGTGTTGCTTACCAATTTTTTCACCTACGGTTACTACGATACGTTTCCAGCCTACCATGGTTCCTAAACCTAAGGACAGAGAAACCAAAAGAATAACCCAGGTCGGAGCGTATTCGGTGTATGATTTTAAACCTTTTAATGAAGAATCCAGCGTGGCTACTTCATCGCGATTGAGCGTTAAGGCTCCGTCTTTTTGAATTTTGGATAAATCCCGGGCAATAAGGAGAATATCCTTACGTGATTCCAGACGTAACTGAGGAGGAATTTTTCCATTGGAAACTCTCAGAACGCTATCTAGGTCAACAATACTAGCTTTAACAACCTTCAGGCGTTCCTGATCGACAGCCGCCAGACGGGGTTCTTCAATGTTATTAACCAGACGCTGAATCTTCACCAGATTCGTCTGCATATGAGACGTGTCCTTATTGGCATCCAGAGCGAAGTAAGCAGGTGTAATACCAATCAGAATCAGCATAATCAGACCCACCCCTTTTTGTCCATCATTCGAGCCGTGGAAGAAACTCACACCCGTACAGGTAGCTACCAGAATACCACGAATCCAGGCGGGAGGAGCTTGATTTTTCTTAGGCTCTTTAAAAATGATATCATTCTTGATGGTTCGTTTCAGAATAAACATCAGAATGATTACCAGACTGAAACCAACCAGTGGAGAAAGCAGGAGGGCAAAACCCGTTTCTTTAGCTTTATCCCAGTTGACGGAACTAACGCCGGAAACGTTTTCGGGTAACAACGAATAAGCCAGACCTACGCCGAGGATGGAGCCAATCAGCGTGTGAGAGGACGAAGAAGGAAGTCCAAAATACCAGGTGCCGAGGTTCCAGATGATGGCACTTATCAATAAAGATAGCACCATCGCCACGGCATGATAGACATTTTGGTCGATTAGCAGTTCAACGGGAAGGAGATTGACGATACCCATGGCTACGGTAATACCCCCAAAAAATACGCCGAGGAAGTTACAGAAGCCCGACCACATCACGGCCACGTTGGGTTTCAATGAATTGGTGTAAATGACAGTAGCTACCGCGTTGGCCGTATCGTGAAACCCATTCACGAATTCAAAGGCACAAGCACAAAAAAGGCAGATACACAGAAGAAAGAAAATTCCAGTCTCTAAGCCAAACATAAGGAGTTAAGGGGGCTATTTTGACGCGAAGCTACGCAAAGGGATTGGGCCTAATGTTAAGGAATTGTTAAGAGTATCCTAATAATTCTGCTTAACCGCCGATAGAAAAAAAGCTCTAACGACTGGCAAATTTAACTTTGACCAATCGTTAGAGCAAGGATCACACGGATTATCCAGCTATCCTTCGGATTGATGCCGGAAATACCGAATTTTTATTGGAAGAACCAAAAATATCTTTTAACTCCATTTTTAGAATTTTGTTTGGCTTCGAAGGAAAAATATTCCAAAGAATGTCAAACTCAGGGCAATAGTCTTACGCCGGAACACTTGCCGGAGCTGTTTTAGTAGCCAGCTGTCCACAGGCGGCATCAATGTCTTTGCCACGGCTGCGACGAACCGTGATCGGGATGTTTTTCTGCTCAATGAAACGGGCAAACTTAGATAAGGTTTGAGGATCCGTGTTTTTGTACTGAGCGTTTTCAATGGGGTTGTACTCAATAATATTGATGTGAGAGTTTGGAATGTGCTTGGCAAAGTTCCAAAGCTCTTTAGCGTCTTCAAGGGAGTCGTTGAAGTTGTAAAACAGGATATACTCCAGCGTAATTTTATTACCCGTTTTATTGTAAAAATACTTCAAAGCTTCTTTCAAGGCCACCAGCGTATTACTTTCATTAATCGGCATGATCTGATTCCGCTTGCTGTCATTAGCCGCGTGCAGCGAAAGAGCCAGATTGAATTTTACGCCATCATCACCAAGTTTCTGAATCATCTTGGCAATGCCGGCGGTGCTTACCGTAATCCGCTTGGGTGACATATTCAGGCCTTCGGGGGAAGTAATGTATTCGACGGACTTGAGAACGTTGGCGTAATTCAGTAAAGGCTCGCCCATACCCATATACACGATGTTGGTCAGGGGTTGCTTGTAATTCTCTTCTGCCTGGTTTTTAATGGCTACTACCTGATCGTAAATCTCGGCTGGGTCAAGGTTTCGTTCCCGATCCATGTAACCCGTTGCACAGAATTTACAGGTTAAGGAACAACCTACCTGACTTGAAACGCAGGCCGTCATCCGATCATCAGCGGGGATTAATACGCCTTCGATGAGTTTCCCATCAAAAAGCTGAAAAGCTGATTTAATGGTTTTATCGCTCGAAATCTGTTGTTTAGAAACGTTAATCGGACGAATTTCGAAGTGTTCGGCAAGGACTTCCCGTGTCTTTTTAGATAGATTCGTCATCTCATCAAAGCTGCGGGCCGACTTCTTCCATAACCACTCTAAAATCTGTTTGGCCCGGAAACCCTGTTCTCCGTGCTCGACCAAAAAGGTCTTCAGCCCTTCCGCTGAGATTTTCCGAATATCCTGTTTCTGTATGACTGTGTTTTCCATTGCTCGAAATCCTGATTCTTTGCCCAACTGTAATCTAACTCATTGGGTTCCAATTCTATACTTAATCTTTTCGTAACTGATCAACTTTTTCAATCAATCGGTCACTCTTGGGAATGGCATCCGATACCTTGTCCATAACTTTTGGAGCAAAAGGGCGAATGATGGGGTAAACGTAGCTACCCTTAATATGCTCTTGTTTGGGAAGTCCCATGTTCAAGGCATTCAGTAACCACAAAAAAATGCTGATGCCGAAGGCGTAGGTAAACAAGCCTACAACGGCTCCGGCCATACTGTCGAAACTACCGAAAATGGTATAACGCATGCTTCTTCGAAGCAACCAGCCAAAACGATTGATGGTGAAAATAACCAGCACAAAAATACTGGAAAAGCCAATGTAAGGCAGAAACTTTCGACCAATGGTTTCGCCCACATACGGAGCAGCAAAGGCAATGGCTTCATTTAATAGCTTGAAGCCGAGGATAATGGATACTACAAAAGCAATAACCGCAATAATCTCGACCAACACGCCCCTCCGAAATCCCGTATACGCTCCGTAAGCTAGAGGTATGAGTAACAACAGGTCAAGAAAATTGAAATTCATTTAGGTATGGGTATGAGTGGGGTTTAATAAGGGTTGAATGACTCGTTTGATAAAGTTTGAACTAATTTGGCTAAACCCTTTTGGTAGAGACGTCCATTTATGGCGTCTGGGTAGAGGCGATTTTTATCACCTTTGGCTTGTTTCCATCCCCGCCAGACGTCATAAATAAACGTCTCTACCTGAACCGTACGCTATATTCAGGAACTCGCTTCAACTATTGCAGTAATTGCTTCACTGCTGCAGAAATGGCTTTACCTTCGGCTTTTCCGGCTAATTCCTTAGTAGCTACGCCCATTACCTTGCCTAAATCGCTGGGTCCGGTGGCACCTACGCGGGCAATGATTTCCTGCAAACGAGCGTTGAGTTCGTCTTCAGTTAGCATTTGGGGTAAGAACTCTTCGATCACGGCTACTTCCGCAAATTCTTTATCGGCTAATTCCTGGCGACCATTTCCCACGTACATTTCCGCCGAATCCTTCCGCTGCTTGACGGCTTTCATCAGGATTTTCATTTCCTGGTCGGAAGTTAATTCATGGGCCGTTCCAGAGGTTTCTTCTAATAAAATGGCTGATTTAATAGCCCGCAATGCCAGTAAACGTGACTGATTTTTCGCGAGCATGGCTGATTTAATTTCAGCTTCGATGGTTGATTTTAAAGACATAACCTAAAATTCAGGATTGATCTATAAAGATTTAAAAAGATTTCCCGCAATATTTGATGCGTTATTTAGAACTGTTCTTGCTAAAGAAGAGTTCTCTACCTTGCAAAGTTACAAAATCTCAACCGCAGAAGGGGCTTTCCTGTGCTAGCACCCCTGCATATCATACGATTTATGCCTACTCGTCTTTCGGTAAATATTAATAAAGTAGCTACGTTGCGAAATTCCCGCGGAGGTAACAACCCGGATGTCATTAAAGTAGCCCTCGATTGTGAACGATTTGGAGCTGAAGGAATCACGGTTCACCCGCGTCCCGACGAACGTCATATTCGGTATCAGGACGTGCTGAATCTGAGTAAGGTATTAACAACGGAGTTTAATATTGAAGGCAATCCTACGGAACAGAAATTCGTTGATCTGGTGCTTCAGGTGAAACCTGCTCAGGTAACGATGGTACCCGATGTACTGGGAGCCGTTACTTCTAACGCGGGTTGGGACACGATTCAGAATAAAGATCTGCTTACTGATTTGGTAAAGACCTTTAAAGAAGCAGGTATTCGTACCTCTGTTTTCGTAGATGCGGATGTGAAGATGGTAGAAGGTGCCGCCGCTGTGGGAGCTGACCGCATTGAGTTATATACTGAACCTTACGCCCATCAATATTCACTCGATCAGTCTCTGGCACTGACTCCTTTTATTAAGGCGGCTGAGCGGGCCAATGAATTAGGGCTGGGTATTAATGCCGGACACGATTTGAGCCTGGATAACCTTCGCTATTTCCAACAGAATATTCCGGGATTACTCGAGGTGTCTATTGGCCACGCTCTAATTTGTGATGCTCTCTATTACGGTCTGGAAAATACGATTCAGTTATACCTGCGGGAAGCGAAAGCAGGTGTGATTTAATGGATAATTCAGAAATGAAACTTACTGAAAATTTAAACCGGGGCACGCTGCCTTTCGGGAAGTTAAGAAAGAAAAAAGCTCTGGGAAACCAGAGCTTTTTTGCTGATGTATAAAAATACCCCTTCATTCGAGAGGTACTTCACTGTTGTTGTTAGACAAAAGACCCAACGAGGCCAAGAAACGTTGGAAGACTTCAAAACTATTTTGGTCATCAGCCTTAGACCTCATGCTGGCTTACTCGTTCAACTCAATCCAATACCCATCGGGATCCTGCAGGAAGATTTGACGAATGCCATCCGGTCGGGCTTTAGGACCTCTGAAGGTTAGATTTTTACTTTTTAGGAAAGCTTCCGTTTCATCCATGTCTTCAATTTTTACGGCGAAATGATTCTTTCGGGAGCCTAATACTTCTCCACTAATCATTTCCGTACGGTTTCCCAGTAAATGCAACTGCTTGGTACCGCCGAGGCTAAACCAGGCTCCGGGAAAATCAAAGGCGGGGCGGGGTAATACTTCCAGTTCCAGCACATCCCGATAAAAAGTAACGCTTGTTTCCGTATCGGCTACGTACAAAGCCACGTGATCCAGTTCAATAATCTTCATAGGTGAAAAGCGATTCAGCCGAAGACCCGTGGCCCGGCATTCAAAAACTTCACAAACATACAATCTTCCGACTGGACGGTTAAATTTTAAGTTAAGTCTCTATTTGTATCATAATCTTAGGTATTGTTTGTATAATTGATCGCTAAAAGCATTGATAGCTTAATATTGTTCTGTATTATGGGTTAATGACAATATTTTGTTTTAATGCTAACGGTTTCCCATTGATTTCCTTACCAAATACTTCTTATGCGTAGAGTTCTATTACTAGCCGCATCGCTTGCGTGTTCTTTCCATTCTTTTGGCCAGGGCCTTTCGGGCATTACCAATGGTCTGCAAAAAATGCCCGGTTATCTCAATATGTACTGGGATGCCAAAAAGGGCAAAATGTATCTGGAAATTGACAAGCTGGATACCGAAATGTTGTTTCATACCACCCTTCCTGCGGGTGTAGGTTCCAATGATATTGGACTGGATCGCGGAAAAATGGGTTCAGCAAAAGTCATTAAATTCCAGCGGACGGGTCCGAAGGTGTTGATGCTGGAGCAGAACTACGGTTACCGGGCGACTTCCGGAGAGAAAATGGAAGTCCGGGCGGTAGAGCAGTCCTTCGCTCAGTCTGCTTTGTGGGGATTTGATGTAGCCGCTGAAGAAGGGAAATCCGTTTTAGTGGATGCCACCAATTTCTTTTTACGCGATGGGTACGAGGCCGCTTCCAGTTTGGCCCGAACCAAGCAAGGAGTGTTTCGAGTAGATCCTACACGTTGTGCCTTTTACTTGCCTTATACCAAAAACTTTCCCGAAAACACGGAAGTAGAAGTAACCGTTACCCTGACGGGCGAACAGCCGGGAGCCTTCCTGCGGGAAGTTGTACCTACTCCTAATGCAGTAACCGTTCGGGAGCATTACTCCTTCATTAAGTTACCCGAGCCCGGTTATCAGCCTCGTGAATTCGATCCTCGGGCGGGTATCAATTCCATTGATTATTTCGATTACTCGTCGCCGTTCAGTACAGCCATCGAAAAACGGTACATCCGTCGTCACCGTTTGCAGAAGAAAAATCCGAACGCCGCCGTTTCAGAAGCCGTTAAACCCATCGTGTATTACATGGATCCGGGTGCTCCCGAACCCATTCGCTCGGCTCTAATGGATGGTATCGCCTGGTGGAATCAGGCGTACGAAGCCGCAGGTTTCAAGAATGCCTTCCAGGTAAAAGTATTACCCGATACGGCTGACCCAATGGATATTCGTTATAACCTTGTGCAGTGGGTTCATCGCTCCACGCGGGGCTGGTCCTACGGAGCGAGCGTGATTGATCCTCGCACGGGTGAGATTATTA
>CAJYHS010000233.1 GCA_913774715.1 uncultured Siphonobacter sp.
AAGTAGAACTGAGACGTTTGGAGGGCTACTTCTTCCATGGAAGAGATAAATTCCTGCATGCCTTCCTGATACTTCAGCGGCTGGATTTTTCGATCCCACTTCATGGCATTAAATCGAAACAGCGGCTGCGTAATCCCAATTTCGAAGGGCACTCCATTGTACCGGGTATTGTTTCGGGCAAAATCGTCGAATCGCTGGAGCTGGTTTTGTACGTAAAGCACGCCCCCCGTAGGAGCAATACTCTGACTCAAAGACAGATTCAGCAACGAATTATTGTTGGATACGGGCTGGAAGGCAATCGTCCCGTCGGGTTGCACGACTTCTATAAAAGATCGCGTAAAGCCTGGTAACGTTCCATTCAGACTCAGTTGAGGTTTGTAGTCTGACAAAAAGGATCGGTACTGCCAATACACCGTTTTTTTCTGGGTTATGGCCTGTTTGGCGGCCAGCGATTCATGGCGGGCTAACTCCACGGCCTGAGCGAGTGTCAATTTACGCTCCTGGCACCAGACCGAATGAAACGTTAGCTGTAAGACGAGCAGGTAAAGGAATGTTTTCATGGCTTAATCGTAATTTCCTGTAAATGCTCGTATTGATTTAAATCCGTCAGGATCGCCCGGTCGCCTACTTTCAGTCCGCTTTTAATTTCTACAAAATCGAAATTGGAAAGTCCGATTTCTACTTCCCGGCGGTGAGCCGCATTTCCTTCCAGCACGTAGACAAACTGTTTTCGTTTACCCGTAAAAGCGGGACCATTAGCTACTTTCAGCGTATGTACACTCCGGCTGGTCACGATAAACACTTCCACTTTCAGGTTTGGACGAAGTTGAGCCGTGGAGGCCTGATCCAGCTGAACGACGAACTTAACGATCCCATTGGTGATGGCCGGCTTTACCTGACTGATCATCCCTCGCAGGTTCGAGTCGCCAATTTTTACGATGACGGGTAATCCAGCTTTGACCTCTCCTGCGTATACGTCGGAACAGGAACCGTCGATTCGGAAACTGCCCAAGTCAGCGACTTTCGCGAGCATTTCCCCTTCATTCACGGACGAACCGATGTTTTCATTCACCCAGGTAAGGACACCTTTGCGGTCGGCAACGATGTCGGCCATTTTCAGCTTGTGTTCCAGTTCCTTGAGGTTTTTACCTTCAATCTGAGCTCCTAACTCGGTTTCCCGTAAACTCGACCCCATCGACTGGCGGTTGTAAGTCAGATCATTTTCCAGTTGCTGCTTTTCCAGTTCAGCGATCTTCAGGGCATTTTCGGCTCTGGTAATATCTTCGCGAGTGGCTCCTCCTACTTTTTGCAAACGACGGTAATCTTCTACGTCCGCCCGAAGTTTATTAATGTTCAGCGACTTGATTTTGTCGCTTATTTCCGCATCATACAGATTTTTATTTAGCTTCATCCGCAATTGCTCAATACTGTTGCGTTTAAGCTCAAGCTGATCCTGCATTTTTTCGTATTCAATCTGGGTCAGGGATTTGTCCAGCTCCAGAATGGCCTTCCCGGGTTCCACGGGCGTTCCCGAAGTGAGTAACACCCGTTTGATGCTGGCCCGAATCGGACTTGTCATGATTTGCTCGTAAGCCGGAATGACTTCTCCTGAAGCAGTTAGTGTGTTTTCGACCTCACCCGTCGTTACCGTAGCCGTACGGATTTTTGAGCTTTCGATGGAACTTTGCAAAGTGGTTCTGACGGCATAAATTCCCGCAATAATAACCAGTACCAAACCCGAAGCGATGAGCCATCTCCGATTGCGTTGCCGATTGCGGTATTCGATTTTTACTTCCCGATCCATGTAATCATTGAAATTTGAAACGCTGTAACTACTCTAGTATATGCCACAACCGTGCCATAAGACAATGCCCTGTTATTCAATTACTTACAAATTATAAGACGAGATAAAAGCGTGCGAATTCGCACGTGTTGTGCTGATGATCACTAACTGGATCGGGAGATTCTTTGTGGCAGTTTTATAAATTTCGTTCGGGATGGCGGTATCTGAAGCTGGGATATTGAGGTAACAGATAAGCTATCCACCCCGCCTTTCCTTTCGATCCCAGAGAGTCACCTTACTAAGCGATGATGCGAAGTTTGGGTAAGAACGTTTGGTGTCAAATCAGGAGAGTTATCTCCAAGCATTAGCAAGATCCTTCGCTTCGCTCTGGATGACATACTCTCAGCCTGTCATCTCAAACGCAGGGAGAGACCTTACCAGGCATTAAGAGTAATGCTTGAAGAAAATCAGGCTAACCTGTTGACAAAAGAATATTTAAAAAATACAGAATCCTCGCTATGCTCTGAATATCAGGACGGATTTTCTAGTAACTAGCTATTTTTTCCAATAAGGGCAAAAGGTACTGATCTAAGTATGTCAGACTGTATAAATTGAGAAGGGTCGCTGTCCCTATTACTTATGATTTATGTATTTTCGCAAGCGTTTACTACAAAGTTGCCACCTATTCAACCTCAGACCCAATGAGCCTGTCGAAAGATTTGTCCACGGAAGAACAAGAAGATTTACTCAAGACTTTGAAAAGTCGATTTGAGAAATTTAAAAAACGCCATGCCTCGCTGGAATGGACGGGCCTTGAAGCTAAACTACGGGCGAACCCATCCAAGCTCTGGTCGCTGAATGAAATGGAGTTAAGCGGTGGCGAACCCGATGTAGTAGCATACGATCAGCAAACCAACGAATACCTATTCTTCGACTGCTCGGCTGAAAGTCCTAAAGGTCGGCGAAGCGTGTGTTATGATCAGGAAGGACAACTATCGAGGAAGGAACACCAGCCCGTAACTAATGCTCTGGACATGGCCGCTGAAATGGGAATTGAGTTATTAACTGAAGACCAGTACCGGGACTTACAAAAGCTCGGAACCTTCGATGCCAAAACCTCCAGCTGGATTCAAACGCCAGCAGCTATTCGCAAGCTTGGCGGAGCACTGTTCGCTGACTTCCGTTACGATCACGTCTTTGTATATCACAACGGAGCTCAGTCCTATTACGCTGCCCGGGCTTTTCGCGGCTCCCTCCGGGTATAGTCTTACAAAGACCGATTTCACTTTTTGAAGCTTTACTAATGGTAATATATTCCTGCCATGAACTACCTGTTTTGCATTTTTCTGATAGTTGCTTATGGCTCGGGTGTAAGGGCTCAATCTACTAGTTTCTGGCAGGACTCCAGTCAGGTTAATCATTCGAATCAGCCCCTTTATGTAGCCAATGACGTTATTGTTTCTTTACGGGAAGTGAATACGGATTTCGTTACTTCTATACACGTTAGCAATCCCAGAGAAGCCGCTTCAAAAAAGAACTGTCTTACCAAACATGGACAGGTTTCTTTAAAAGTTGATCAGCAATTTGATGTAATTACACCCAAACGGTACGCCGAACAAAAGAAAATTTCTGATGGGCGAAAGAAGCTGGTGTACTTGTTAAACGGGTGTTTGGTCTCGGATACTACTCAGATTTCCAAAGCTGCTATTTGTAAGAGCTATATTTTGTCAGCAAAAGATCCGATTAGTGCTGAAAAAGAACGTGTGTGCCTAAGCTTATGGACGATTTCTGCCGAGGAACGTGGTATCGCCAAAGACTCCACCCAGATTTACATTAAATAAATGTCAAGACTAGTGCACACATTGAAATGCCAGCCATTTGCGTTGATAAGAACAAATAGCTAGCATTTCAATGATCCATGTTA
>CAJYHS010000234.1 GCA_913774715.1 uncultured Siphonobacter sp.
GAATATCCCTGCACGGTTAGTCTGGCGATGGATCTTGTGGGCGGCAAATGGAAAGCCGTCATTCTGTATCACCTGAAAGAAGGCGGAAAGCGGTATAGTGAGCTACGAAAAGAAATGCCGGACATTACCGAAATGACCCTGAGTTTACAGCTCAAGCAACTGGAAAAAGACGGACTTATTTCCAGAAAAGTATTCGGTGAAAAACCACCGATTAAAGTGACGTATCAGCTAACGGATTTCGGCCAGACGTTCCGTCCCGTGTTGGAAGCTCTGGTGAATTGGGGAAATGACATTGTGGAAAAGAAAGGTGAGTTTATAAACCGTACTGACGTGGCTTAGCAGCGTTAGATAAACGTTTTTCGTTAATCCAAGAGAAACACTTCATGACTTTGAAATCAGCATATGACTGATCTTTCAAACGAGCCTTCTCTGCCGCCTGAAGGTTTGACGCATAAACCAGATCACTATTCCTATGCCCAATACTGACGGTCCCAGTTGACTGTAAGGCTGAAATTGGGGAAGTACATTTCCAGCAAAGGCGGATACCAAAGCACTGAGAGCGGAAAGCATTTTGTAAATATGTTCATAAATCCAGCCCATTTTTAATCGTTCGTGCCACCAGAAATACTTCGTCACATCGTAAGTCGTCACCAGCGATAAAGCTCCAAAAGTGGAATAAAGGACGGAAGGATTCCAGTGGGCATCCGAGGCTTTGGCAATCCCCAGAAACAATAAACCTGAAGTGAACGCTATTGCAGCAAAGACGATATCTCCTGCCGAACTCCGCTGCTCGCGAAGCCGAACGTTTCGCCACCCGGCATAACTCACATAACCCGCCAGCAGGGTAAGCATCACCAGAAATGGACTCGCCCGAAAAAGAATTGACCCCAGCAATCCGGTTCCCACCACTACGCTGATGGCCAGTAAAAAGTAACGTCCAAAGCGGGTATGGAGACCTAGGTTTTTAGGAGCCATCAGGGCTATTACGCCCAGCCCCATGGCGAGAAGACCGAAGCCAATGTGAATGATGATGTTAACCGAATGAAGAGCTTGCATGGAGAGCTTTTGAAAAGTAAAGCCCAAAGCTGTGGCCCTTTACTCTTCATTCCCAACCTTGTGTGACCAGATGATTTCACCAGTGACGAAATTCTTTCGTCACTAGTTACTTCCAAACCAGCCTAAGCGGATGTAACTTGCCTACATGGAGAAAGTTTTTCGTTTGGTCTTCGTTCGTAACCTGCTGGGTCTGCTGGCCTTACTGGGCGTGCATTACGTATCGGACCAGTATTACATTCGGGAACGCACAGGTCCAAATCAGTTTCTGCCTTATCTCTTTCTGCTGGGCTTATACGGCTGGCTGGTTTTTCATAATCGAGTACTCTATGAGCAGTTGTACCTTCGGCAACGCAAACGCCAGTACCTGCTCTGGACTCTGTTGCTCATGAGTATCAACACGCTGAGCATGTATGGCTTTCTAACCCTGCAATTTCAGGTAACCCATCCGCTTCCTCCCATTCTCAGCTTCTGGGTGCATACACTCGCAGGCTTTGGTATATACGCGTTTTACCGCAGTACGCTGGCCGCACCTGCTGCAGCAAAAACGGCCCTGCCGGAATCATTACCGATAGCAGAATCAGGTGCGTTAATTTGTACGGTAAATGGCGAAAAACTGGTGATTCCTTTCGAAGAAATCCGGTACCTGGAAAGTCTGGAAAATTATGTAAAGGTTATCACGGCAAGAAAAACGCTCATCACCCGACTAACGATGAAAGAAGCCGAAGAACGCTTACACAAACCAGCGTTCGTTCGAATTAGTCGCTCTCACTTAGTCAATGCCTCGCACGTAGAAACGCTGGAAACTGATGGCCTTACCATTCATGGAAAAAGCCTGAAGATTGGTAAGGTTTACAAACGTTACGTGAGTGAACTATTGACGGAACTACCGATCCTACCGTAGCTAAAGTAACGACCCAAAAATGAACAGCTTTCGGGTCGTTACTTTACCTTGATTTACTACACAGCAGCAACAAATGTTCAGGCAAAGGAAGAAGGTGACTTATCAAAACACTAGCAAGCATTAACCTGAACCTAAGCCCTTACTTATACTTCTTTTTCAGGGCCTTCACAAATTTGTTCACCACGGCCCGGCCCGAATTGAATCCATTGGTTCCGTTCGGACTGGATTTATACTGAGAGGATTCCCAGGTAACCGAATCGTTTTTATCCACGATCTGGCCTACCATCGTATACGAAGTTCCGCCCCAGGACGTAAGCGTAATTCCTTCCGAAGTTTTTACGTCTACTTTCAATGTAAAATTGGAATTACTTTTTTCGTTTACTACCTGCCAGTAACCCCATTCGTTAAGCTCCTGCCTGAGAGCTTTAACGGCTTCCATGGAGTTCTCATTTTTAGAAACTCCTTCGACGTATACCTTATTACCTTTTTGAGTTAACTCATTTTTCTGCGAAAATCCCGCAACTGAAATAAGTATTCCCAACAGGCATAAAATCAACCTTTTAAAACCTGCCATTTCCTTACTTTTTTAGTGTGTGATTTAATCATTAAGTTTATTATTTCCTGGATAAGCCCTACTTATTGAAGATGAAATAAGCGGCCTGATTATTAACCGTGAGTCTCATTTGTAAAGTCTGATTGTTATCGCTAAACGTGATGTCGGCCTTTTGCTGAGACCCACTTCCATCCACCCAATAATACGCCCCATCGGTTTTAACCCAACCCATTTCCTGAGACTCCTGCTGACAGGAGCCGTCCTGATTAGGGGCCGATAAGGTCATCCGCATTTTAGAAGCATCTACGATTAGGGTTGAGGTGCTCAGACAGGGAATCTTCGTCACATCTTCGGATTGCTGTCCATTGGAAATGGCTTTCAGTGACCAGCTTCCAATCACGGGGTCAGCATCTACTTCTTTATCTTTCTTACAGGAAACCAGGAGCGTACACGTAGCGAGAAGAACAATCCAGAGGTTTTGAATCCATACTTTTTTCATGGTCGAATACAGTTTTGTTGTCCAGAGATTTGGTTAATGTTCTTCACGAACATTACTGAGGCAAAACTAGAGAGCCTGCCTACGCCAGACAATCCACGAAAACAGGGATTTTTTGATTATAAAATCTATTATTATCGGTTTTTCTACCCTAACCTTCAGTCAAAAACAGAAAATCCACTTCGTTTACAGGAACCATCTTTGAAGTTAACCGTAGGCATTTTAGAAACAACCACTAATAAATACGTCCTTACTTTCGCCTGTCATCCAGAGCGAAGCGAAGGAACTTACTGGGTCTTTCGTAGTAGTAAATCGGCGGGAAAATTATCTGGTTACCTTCAATCTTAATGGAATCTTCTGGTAAGGTCCCTCACTTCGTTCGGATGACAGACTAAGTAGTTGTTGGTAACGCTTCGCTAAACACTAACAACGGCGGAACTCTTTCGTATAATACACCCAGAACAACCCAAAAACAAAAAGAGGTAATCGCAGCGGGCTGCGGTTACCTCTTTGTTTACTATAAACTAAACTGATTAATACGTATACCGAATGGTTACCCCGTACATCCGTTGGTCGCCTACGATACCAGCGTATTGGCCGTAGCTGCCGGGAGCGGCCAGTAACATTTCATAATAATTTTTATTGAAGATGTTTCTCGCCCAGCCGAAGAACGACAGTCCGTTGGAACCGCGGAAGCCCAAACGTCCGTTGGTCAGCGAATAACCGTCAATGTTCAGATACTTCGAAGGCGAAGGACTCGAGGAGAATTTCGAACGATAAAACACATCTACAGCCAGGAAGTAGTTACCCTTCAGGCCGAGGAAGTTTCCACCCGTGTGGGCCTCACCCCCTACCGATCCCGACCACTTCGAGATACCGGGTAACTCGCCGCCCGAAATATCCTTGAAAGCCTGAGCCCCGCCTACTTCTTCCAGAGGCACGGGAGCGTTGGTGAATCTTACGTATTTACCATCGGTATAAGCCACCGCTGCATTCAGATTCAGTTTCGTGAAACGGATGCTTCCGTCCAGTTCAGCTCCCTGCACGCGGACTTTCTCGGCATTGGCCAGATAGCCCCGGTTTACGCCCGGCTCAGGAGTTTGTACCTGCGTCTGAAAATCACGAATATCCGAACGGTAGAAAGTTAAGTTCAGAATCGAATTCACCGAAGGTTTAGTTTTTATGCCAAATTCCTTGTGATCCACGTATTCAGGTTTCACGTTTGCCAGTTCAGTCAGCGTCTGTCCGTTGGCCGTTGGCAAACCGCCTACGTTTACGCCAATAGGCTTATAACCAATAGAATACGTCGCGTACGCGTTTAGTTTGGAATTGGCTTTATACTGCAAAGAGGCCTGTCCCGAGAAGTTACCCTGATCATAATTGGTGTTGAAGGCCTGATCGGTGTAGACCAGACGTTTCAGAGCCAGCAGAGCCGCGTCCGTTGTTTGCAGTCCACCATAAGTAACCCGGTTGTAATCCACCACTTTTTTATCGTAGTTATAACGAACGCCGGGCAAGAAATGCAGTTTGTCGGTAATGATCCAGTCAGCCTGAGCAAATACCGCTAAGCTGGTGCTACGAATGCGGTTGGTTGTACGGATCCCGAAGTTATCAAACAGACCGGGGGTTTGCCAAAGCGGACTCGTCGTGCTTTGAGCAAACCGCCACTGAGCCGAACCGGCTTCTTCCGTCTGTACGGGATCGGATTTTAAATCCTGCCAGAGACCGAATACCCCCACAACGCCGCTCAGCTTTGAAGAGATTTTACCGGAGTAACGAATCTCCTGCGACCATTGATCGTGAGCGGAGTTACCCGAAGAAATCGTAAATACGGGCAAACCGATATAATCACGGTCATTCAACGGTGTCCATTTCCAGTAACGCCAGGCGGAAGTAGAAGTCAGCGTTCCATTTCCGATTTTAATATCCGCATTAACCGAAACGCCGCCTAACTGATTATCCGCTTTGGAAGGTGTATCCAGATCCAGTTTACGCTCGAAGGCACTTTTATAAGGTAAGGTATACCCCAGATCCGCGATGATGTTATTGAACTGACGATAGGCTGCTCGCTGCGTCGGCACTACGCCCGCTACGGGCCAGCCGTATCCGTTAGGTTTCTGATCCGAAATGTCACCAATCAGGGTGATTTTTACGTTGTCAGTCGGCGTGTACAAAAACTGACCCCGAACGCCAATGTTATTAATGTCGTTGATAGGAAGCTGCGTGTGTACATTATAAAACAGGCCATTCCGCTGCGTTCCGGTGAACGACAGACGAGCCGCCAGTTTCTTAGTCAGAGGGCCCGTCAAGGATGCTTTCGCCTGGACAAAACCGTAGTTACCATAACTTAATTCGGCATTGGCTCCGGGCGTAAAGCTGGCTCCGCGGGTAGTAATGTTGAAAGCACCGGCAGTTGTATTTTTCCCGAACAGTGTTCCCTGTGGTCCGCGTAATACTTCAATGCGGTCAATGTCGATAAAGTCCAGAGCCGTGGCCGCAGGACGAGCGTAATATACCCCGTCTACATAGAAGCCTACACCGGGGTCAATACCATCGTTGGTTAATCCGTAAGTAGAACCTAATCCACGGATATTCAGGGTAGTATTACGAGCGTTGGAAACGTATAACTGTACCGTAGGCACCAGTTCTTTCAGACGATTTACGTTGAAAGCTCCCGCATCTTCTGCAGTAGAACCCCGAATAATGGAAATGGGAATGGGTACTTCCTGAGCTGACTCCTGCCGACGACGAGACGAAATAATTACGTCTTCGAGTTTATTGGAAGCCTGTTCGAGTGAAATGGTTACGTCGCGATCTCTGGCGATTATTTCTTTCTGAGTATAACCTACGAAAGAAACAATCAGGGTGAAGGGTAATTTCTGGCCGGTTCGCAGATTAAACTGGCCGTTCCCATCGGTACTGGCTCCATTAGTAGTGCCTTTGATGATTACCGTCGCTCCTACCAGTGGTTCTCCGGTATTGGCATCTAATACGGTACCCGATAAAGTGGCATTAATAATAGGCTGATCCTGAGCCTGGGATGAAAACACAGTCAGTACCAAGCTGACTGTAAAAAGTATAGTTGTAGCAATAGCTCTCATAGGAGAAAGAATCGTCTTAAGGACAGATGATCGTTGGGATGAAAAAGGACAGGCTGAAGGTTCAGCGATAGTTTCGTGGTGTGCTCAACAATAAGGTATAATTCGTGGCTTCATGCAGGGCTTTTGAAAGTTCCGGCACAAAACTACTAATTTAAATCATAAAGTATATAGATTTAATAGACTTTATAGAGAAAGTTATTCTGTTCAATTATTAAGGAATCAAAATCGATCTGAATAGCATTTAATGGAAGTTTTTATCAACACCGCTTATTATAAGTTTGCCTATTAAATCGATTGAATTGTTGCTTTCTATCTAATGAATTGTCCTGATTCCTGAATTATTTGTTTATTATTTACAGCTTTATAATTCTGATTAATCGACAGAAATTAAACATAGCATTAGCCAGTATCAATATCTTTTTTCTAAACGCAGAGACGTCCATTTATGGCGTCTGGCTGGGTAATGCAGATCATTGAAAGGTACCTACAATCGCCTCTACCTAGACGCCATAAATGGACGTCTCTACTGATTATTACGCCTTAACAGCAAAAAGGTAACCGTAGACATCTACGATTACCTTTTCAACATTATTATTTACGAATCATTACCTCATCCACATAAAAACGCGTTGGGCTGGTAGGAACGTCGGCGTTAGGTAGCGGCGGATCGTTCGTTTCGTTAGGGGTTTGTCGATTCGGCAAATTCCGGTAGGCTCCCGTTCGTAACGACAAGCGTTCGATGGATTTAACGGCCTCGGCTAACTGGGCTTTCTCCAATACGACTTTCCCGTTAATTTTTACTGAGAAATGTCCTTTCAGCATCGCCAGTGTTTGCAGCTCCAGATTGTACCACTGCCCTTTCTGGTAGGATAGTAACACTTTTTCCGCACTGCCATCCGTAGCGATAATCTGATTTTTTTCGTTAAAACGAATCCGAACGGGGCGGTTACCGTACTGATCCGTCAAATCGATTTCCAGGACACCCGTGTTTTTGGGGTCGGCGTATACTTTGAGTTGAGTCGTTACCTGCGTCCCTTCCTCAAAAACCCGAATCGCCCGGGCGTAATCGTATAAGTCTTTATCCTCCAGTAACAAACTCTTGCCCGATTTTCCGGGCGTAGCTGCTACGGATACCGGAGCCCATTTCGGAGCATAGATATTCCAGTTTGGCACGGCTCCTTCCAGTTCCAGCTGGTCGAAATTGTCCTTTACGGCTCCTTTCACGGCATACGTTACCGGCGTTGGAATACGGCTGATCCAGATATCCTCTTTGTTCATGCTATAACTCAGCCACATATCATTCCCCGGCGGATTCCCATTGCCTTCTTCAATTCCCCGCATGTAACAAGGCCCGAAGTCTTTCCAACGACCTGTAAACCGACGAACGGGCAACTCGCCCTGTACCAGTAACATATGATCGAAAATCACTCCATCCTCGCCCGTTACGACTACGAGAGGAAAACGATACTGAGTCTGCTCAATGGGATTATAGCTGATGGCATAACGGCCATCGTCCGTTTTTTGTCCCCACTGCTTGCCACCAGACATCAGAAAAGTAGGCACTTTCACGGGCTTGGAAAAGGTTTTTCCTTCGTCGGAAGAAAGGGCCGTTAATGACTTTTTCCAGAGAGCTACTACTTTTCCGTCCTTGCGGTGGTAATACGATAAGGCTTGCCCCGCTTCTTTGCCTCCGTAAAAACCATCAATTCCGTTGTCTTCATCGTACCACTGAAACGTCATTAACTGATCTTTCAGCAAATCATCGCAGGCTTTCACAAAACCTGTATCATTCGATTTTTTGTAGAAGGGATAACTCGTATTAGACTCGTTCCAATCGGCGTGACTGGTGTAACGAATGAAATAAATCGGACCGAACGAACCATCTTTGTACACTTCCCGCACGACCCGGCCAATGCCGCCTTTTCCGAAAGGATCTTCCGTGTGACCGTAGAAGGCCAGCACCAGCAGGCGTCCGTCAGCGGCGGTATAAAATCCCATCCGCTGATGCATCATATACCCTTTATAGCCCTTGGGAATCTCTACGCCCTTCGGAGCCTGATACGGTGGAAAAACTACCTGCGGCTTGTTCCAGTGACGACCGTCTTTAGAAGTAATCAGAAGCGTTTGCCCCGGAGCGACGTGCTCATCTACGGGGTTACTGAGATATTGCTGGAAAAAAGTATGATTCCAGTAACACAGGTTTGAAGCGTGGTTGTACGTCCAGCCGTGTCCATCCGACTCTTCAGGATGCGTGCGATTGGCTCGCATGGTTTGCCGGTTTTCGGTCCCAATGGCATACCGAAGTCTTCCTTCGTGCAGGCTGGGATCAACGGTTTCACCCCCCACATAACGGACGGGTTCCTGCGGACTTCCCGTCTGAGCCTGTCCCAACTGAGTCAGGCCCAGAGCCGCTCCCAGAATAATAACTGAACGTTTCATACTCAATGAAGAACTGAAAAATGCCTATATACTCGACCCATAGCCGATTTAGCCATAAAAAAAGCCCTGATCCAGTCAGAGCTATCTATGAAAATAACATTCGTTATACCTTTCGCCAACCTACTTTTTTGAGGTAATTCGCATATTTGCGAAAGGTTGGTTCCGTGACTTCACTCAGTCCTAAAGAACCCCTCAACATGCCCGATCGGTGATTTCCTTCTACAAAATATTCACAGCCTGGTTCTACATCCAAGGTGACCTGTTCGCGTAATCTGGGTACAATTGTTAAACCACTCAGGGCCGTTTCAATATGTACCGTACCCGGTTCCAGTTTCAGGGCCATACTCCCCCAATTATCCAGTTTGCCGATGTATTTACCATTAATCCAGATCTTGAAACGACGGAAAAAAGCTTTTTTCTCTCCTACTCGATACAGATAGATGGTGGCTTCCTGGGCGGGCAGATCCTCTTCCGGTTTGCCCCAAACTAAGCCCGAAAGCCAGGAAAGTGGGTGAAGCGTCTCGTCCATACTCGTTGTGATTAATCCTATTCGTTATTTAAAGGTACGAAGCACGAATGGGAATCAAAAGATTATTCCTTGATAATACCAACGAACCTTATTCGAGAATGTTTCTCCTAACGTTGAATGCGGACGTTGCTCATGCGTCTGATGAGTGAATCGGCAGCAAAGTAACTGGCGTTCGGCTCCAGATCGGGCAGGGCTTTAGGAGAGCTTGCTCCGCCGAAACGTAAAATACGGATGGTTACTTCGCCTACGCCTTTCCCAATAAAGCCCAACAGTTTGGCCCCCGTTTCTGAAAGGTCGATCAGCCGATGGTGCCCGTAAGGCCCCCGATCATTGATGCGAACGATAATCGATTTTTTGTTATCGGGATTAATTACCTCAACCAGAGAATTAAAAGGTAAGGTTTTGTGAGCGGCCGTTAGAAAGGATTGATTGAAAAGCTCGCCTGCGGCGGTTTTTTTCCCTTCAAACTTGGAGTGATAAATGGAGGCCAGGCCTGTTATCTCTGCCACACCCTGAGCTTTTGCTTTGCAAAAAGTCATACAACTCAAAAGAGCCGAAATCTTCAATACTGGTAGTTTCATTCCAAATATGGGGGTTTCGGTAAGCGGCACAAAAATGGTTCGGATCGGCTGAATTGCCAAATTATTATTTCGACCATTCTTTATTATGCCTGGTAATCGCCTTGAATTCAGCTAGATACTATAACTGATTCCAAGTTCATTTAGTATATCTAACTTAAAAATATTCAATTTTACAGGGAAGTATCTTTTTGTAGTCTTAAACCTCATTTTTAACAATCATATAACTATTACTATAAAACATTTACCTATACACATAATTAAATTCTTTAAATATCAATTTTAGCGAAATTATATCCTATTTAGATCAAAAAATAAACTTTATAATTTGGTTTTTATAAAAAATACTTATAATGTTGTACCTATAAATAGTTCAAGAATTAATACACTCTTCTGAAGTACGTTTTCCCGGCCGCACTATGGAAAACTTGCTTTAGTCAGGAAGTAACAGATTTCGTCTTTGACGAGTCTGCTTACTTTACCGATCTCATCAACGTATAATACTTGCGTTAGATAGGATTACCTGGCTTAACGATCGAAACTGACTTATACTTTATTTAGTAAGTAACGTAACCAGTTCGTTCACACTTATTTGGACTTACCGTTACTCTTTAGACACTGAATGACATGTTTTCCGGAAACATGGTCAGACAGTTACGTTACGGTTCCACAGGTCAATCGGAAAGATTGCGGCCCTTTCCCTGACCTGTGGCCGTACGTAAAAATTTGTTTCAGCAATCGTTTTCCCACTATTACTAACGAATTCCTCGGAACACCTGCTCATGCAACACAGCCACAGCCCTTTACGCTAATTTCTAGTCATGCCATCTACCTTCTTACCACGGAAGTAGATATGCCTTTACTTACCTTTTTTCTGTGTACGAATACCGTGTCTTTTTTTCAACTGTAAGCGGTTGAAACTCCCATGTATCACGCTTGACCAAATTATTTATGAAGAAAAATCTACTATGGCTTTTGGCCTTGTTGATGGGTTGGTCGCTTACGGTTTCGGCTCAAAGCCAGACGTTAAGCGGAAAAGTGTATTCGGCTGATGACAAATTAGGTCTACCCGGCACTTCCGTATCCATCAAAGGCACCAGCATTGGCACTACTACCGACAGCGAAGGACAGTTTAAGCTGACCATTCCTGCGGGCGGAGCCACCCTGATCATTTCATTCATCGGTTACATCAAACAGGAAGTGGATATTACCACGCAGACTTCGCTTGAGGTGTATCTGAAACCGGAAGCGGGGCAGTTAACGGAAGTCGTAGTAACGGCATTGGGAATTCAGCGGGAGAAAAAAGCACTGGGTTATGCCCAGCAGAGCCTAAGTGGTAAAGCCGTAGCCGAGGTTCGCCCTTCAAATGTCGCGAATGCTCTTTCGGGAAAAGTGGCGGGCTTACGCATCCAGTCGGGCACCGGACCCGGTTCGGGTTCAACCATTCAGATTCGGGGTGCTTCATCCATTACCAATAACAATCAGCCCTTGATCGTCGTGGACGGTGTTCCAATTGAACAGAGTTTTAGCAAACGCCTCGGTGGAGGGATCGGTGATATTAACCCGGAAAACATTAAAGACGTTTCCGTTCTCAAAGGTCCTTCAGCCTCAGCTCTTTACGGTTCACGAGCTGCCAACGGGGTTATTCTTATTACGACCAAAGATGGTTCAGGACAACAGGGTATTGGAGTGGAAGTCAACACCAATTATACCATCGAACGCCCCTGGATTTCTCCGAACTTCCAGAATACCTACGGCGGTGGTAACGGCTACCGTACCTGGTATCATGACGGCTGGAGCGGAGCCATTACCGATCCAAATGAGATTGCCCAGTACCGGGCTGCTTACGGCCCTTATGCTCCACTGACGGGAACGGAAGGAACCGACGAAAGCTGGGGTGCTCCGATGGACGGACGGCTGGTGCGGCAATGGTGGACGGGTACGGACGTAGCTCCCCTGGTCCCTATGCCCGGTAATTATCAGGATTTCTGGCAAACGGGTAGCACCTGGTCGAATAATATTGCGATTTCGGGGGGTAATGACAAAGGTAGCTTCCGACTGGGTTTAGGGCGACTGGATCAGAAAGGGATCATGTATTATAATGATTATCACCGCAATAACTATAAGCTCAATACCAATTACAACTTCACTCCAAAACTTAATGTATCACTTTCCGCGGAATATATTCAGAGTGGCTCCGGTAATCGGGGTTACTCAGGAGGTCAGGAATTCATCTGGTCACACCGCCAGACTGACTGGAATAAACTACGCAACTGGCGGGATTATACCAGCGTTCACATTCAGAAACCAGGTGATGGTAACCCGCCTAACTGGCAACATACGTTCTTCTTGAATCCTTATTACTCTCAGGAAATGTTACCCAGCAGTGACACGAAAGATCGGCTGGTTGGTAATATGGCAATGACCTATAAAATTCTTCCTGATCTAAGCATTATGTTACGTTCAGGTACGGATTTGTGGACGCAAACGGCTATTAATGTCAGTAATTTCGAACGGATACGCAATGGTTCTCGGGTATACGGAGCATATTCAGAGGAAGTCATTCGTCGTCAGGAAAATAATACGGATGTCATCTTGACCTACAAAAAGGACTTTACGGAAGCCTTCTCGCTCAATGCTACCGCAGGTGCCCTGTTACGGACGAATTATTACAAACGGAATTACACGAATGTAGGTCAGCTGGTGGTTGATGGCGTATATAATCTTGCCAACTCCATTGCCACGCAAAACACCGTGGCCAGCCGCATCGAGCGAAAAGAAAGTCAGTCGGTGTTTGGAGCCGTAAACCTAGGCTGGCAGAATATGCTTTTCCTGGACATTACAGCCCGTAACGACTGGTCTTCTACCCTGCCCGCCAGCAATCGCAGTTACTTCTACCCTTCGGCGGCCTTGAGTGCAGTAGTGTCAGATATGGTTCCGACTATAAAAAACGGCGTACTTTCCTTTCTGAAAGTTCGGGGTAGTCTGGCTCAGGTGGGTAACGACACCGATCCCTATCGCCTGATGCCCAGTTTTACCCCCGCAACCTCTTGGAATGGCTCCTTACCTGAATTTTTTGAACCTACCCGGAAACCCAATAACCTGCTCAAACCCGAAATCACGACGGGTCAGGAAGCCGGTCTGGAAGCCCGTTTCTTCCGGGGACGTTTAGGCCTGGATGTAACTTATTACTCACAAATTACTAAGGATCAGATTATTCCTGTCCAGTATTCTAAAGCTACGGGGTATACCGATGGTATTCAGAACATTGGTAAAATGCGTAACCGGGGCGTAGAGATCAGTATCACCGGTACACCGTTGAAGCTGGAGAATGGCTTCAGCTGGGATGTCAGTCTAAACTTTGCCCGCAACCGTAACACCGTCATTGAACTGTTACCCGGCGTACTGAATAACCTTGTTATCAATGAACGCCGGGGCTTGACTCTGGAAGCCCGTGCTGGTCAGCCCTACGGAACTTTAT
>CAJYHS010000235.1 GCA_913774715.1 uncultured Siphonobacter sp.
ACTAAAATACACTCCATGTTCCAGCAGCTCGTCAGGTACATCATAGAATGATAGGATTCCGCATACTGCTTTGAAAGGTAGCAGTTCACGTCGTTTGAGTTCTTTTAGCCTTTCTAATCGAGAAGTATTCCCTGACAGAGCCAGGCTAAGCGTAAGTAACTTTTCACTGCGATTCATATACGTTTTGGGGTTATTGGTTTAAGTGCTATTCTTCACTGTCCATCTTATCCATAGCTTTTTCAAGAAGGGAGTCGATTTCCTCATCAGATAGGCTAGCAAGATCAAGCTTAGTTTCTCGCTGTTGAGGAACTACATACTTCAACAGCTTCTCAAACAAAGCAATCCGGCTTTGAGGGTCCAGACTTTTAAAGTCGGTTTCAATTGTATCCCAGTTGCTTTCAAGAAAGGAACTGATTCGACCTTTAAGCGAGGCCGTTGCTTTATTCTGCGAGCCTTTAGGTCGCCCTGTCGGGTTGTTGGTTTGACCTTTAGATAATCCCATGATATCGTTAATTATTAGAGGGTTCAGGTACCAGCCAAGCCGGTAGATTCTTTTTGACTTCTTTGTTATCCTCAAGCTGCTCACGACGCTTAGGAACTATAAATTCTAAAGCTTTGAGGTACATGGTCGCTCTCTTTTCTGGATCGAGTTGATTGATGTCCTCCTCGAACTGTTCAAAACCATTTTCCAGCCACCGAGCCAGTTTAGACTTGATTTCGTTGCCCACTTTATTGGCTGAGCCCGGAGGTCTTCCGTTGAGGTTGTTTGTCTGTCCTTTAGGTAGTCCCATTTTGTTAATTTTTGTTGTTTACAAATACTCAGTTGAGTAGATAGCGAGGAACCATGGTTTTAAAGTCGCTATATCCCTGCTTATCTTGATACGTACAGACCCATAGTTCTTCGAGCTTATTTGCTTTGATATCTACCTTGAAATCACGCTGGAATTCATCAAAGAAGAATTGAACATCAGACGGAGTAATTTCGCCTTGACAGAAGTGCTCATACCACCAGTCGGGAGCCGTTAGCATCTTGGCCTGATATTCCTCTACATAGGATGTAGAACGGGCATGTACCAGATCTCTGAATACCTTATCATCAAACCATTGCAGGCCAAAGCCGATAAACACTGAGCCGAATTGATCAATGGCATTGGCGAGCTGCAAAAAGTGAATGACGGGAAATTGTTGGAGCGTTTGATTAGTGATCTTCATAGCTTACGGAGGGGGTATGGTAATGGTCCCAAAAGAGCGGATAGCCGTCGGGTTCAGTTAGTGCCCAATTCAATACTTCACCAGTTTCCAGGGTCAACGGTTGGCGATACGTTAGGAATTCATCAGCCAAATCCCAGTTGTGGTCACGCCCTTTGTTTTCTAGCAAGGAGCTAGTAAGTGCCTGAATGCCCATAGTCCTCATCTGGGCGGCTTTCTCTTCCCATTAGGCATAAGCCCCTACGTCAGGGAAAAGAATGACTTTACGCCCCTTTAAAAGCTCCAGCGTTTCTTTAGAAGTAAGCCCAGGTCCATTGCTCCCACCCGTAGCTAACCAGATGTAATTATGTAGATAAGCCGAGGCTAAAATCGCAGTCTTCTCTGATTCAACGATGGCTATTGTTTTGCCTTGGCTAGCCGGCGTTAGTAGATGGGAGCCGAAAAGAACCTGCTTTAACTTGAAGTCTGTCAGATCCATTACTGAGTGCACCCAGTTAGGATGTTCGGTCTTCGAGCGTTTCCCAGTGACTGGATCATACCGCATGATCTTGCCTGCCCGAACTTCACCCTTGGGAGTAATCTGCCAGAAAATAGTCTTTCCTCCTTTGGCTGATCCCACCCGGTAGGTAAGCAAAAGTTTTGCAGTCAGAACTACACCAAACAAGCTTTCGAGAAATGTAGCGAAAGGATTGCCTTCGTAGCTCTTCAGGGTAGCCTTGAATAAATCATGGGGAATGAGCGATGGAGATGCTTCCGACGGCTTAGGCCTTTGCTGGATAGCGGGCATATGGTAATCGTAGCCTTCTTCGCGGTTAATGGGAGGCAAAAACGTATCTCCGCAGGCGTGGCAGTAACCGTAGCAGTCATGGCCAACATAGGGCGTGAACTTGCCGTCTTTATTGGACTTGCCACAGGGACATTCGGCAACGCGTCTCCGGTTCTTATCAAGTTTGAGTGGTGGGAGTTCTTGTAGCATTTGATAGACTGGTTTAGGTAGTGGTTTAGTGGTTTAACCCCCTTAGAGGTAGGGGGTTAAACCATACCAGTTTAACCCGGTTTGCAAACTGGTTTAAACCGCTTTGATTGGCTGGAAATAGACTTTTTTTGAAATTTGCCATCTACTTACTTTTAGATAGTGGTTTAAACCGATTAAATCGAGTTAAAACGCCAATAACTGTCCTCTCCTTGGTCAATCAAACCATGAGCTTTGAGTTCCTTGAACACGCCTTTTGCCGCGGTCTCACCCTTAGTGATATACTTCATAATGGCCTCCACAGCGTCTCCGTATTTGTAAGCACATGGCGGTGAAAAGACATCCTGAGCAATCGACTTGAGTTCATTTAATCGCTGAGCTTCTTTCCCTGGCCGGCTCGTCTCTTTTGGTTCGCAACCGACGTGATAACCTTTCTCTTTATCGTATGTAAACTGAATGACTGGAACACTACCTTGGCCTGCCATACGTAGGAACTTTGGCTCTAGAAAGGAGATATCCCCTTCTTTCTTAACCGTCAATACGCTTTCACTCTTGCGTTGAAGTTGACTACCTAAATGTCCGCGTTCTTTATCAGTTCCAGGGTTAGTGTGAACAATGACCAGAATAGGCGTTCGGTATTTAATGGCCAGCTCTTCGAAATATTTGACAATGGCATTGCTTTGCTCAGGGTCGTTTACATCAGAGATATAATCAGCAATACCATCAATAACCATCAGATGAATACCACCAAACTTACTTGCCGCGGCTTTACATATCTCACTGGTCACAGTCGCGTACTTGAGAAGGTCTAGTTGCCTGATATTATAGGAGAGGAAGTACTCAGGGCATGATTCCATGTTGGCCCGCTTCAAAATAGATCTAATATTGTGCTGTTGCTTATGTCTGGCCTGCTCAGTGTCAAAGTGAATTACTGCCTTCCTTTCATAGTTAGGCTCTACGTATATTGGTTCAATTGAGTCGCTTAGGCAGCCTGTTGTACTGATCGCTCCCGCTACTATATATGCAGTGAAGGCACTTTTCCCTCCCTTACTTACACCTGAAACCGAAGTAATATTGGATTCAGTAGAAATGATTTCGTTGTTAATGGTAATAATAGGAACAGGAGGCTCTATAGGCGTGCCATCAGTGATTCTTAGGTAATCGAATGACTCTAATTTATTAGCATTGAAAAGCTTTTCTGTCTCCTCAACATCTGCCACTAGCTCGGTTGGACTAATAGGCGAATTCCCTATATTTGTACTTGTGCTCATAGGATTACGCTTTTGAGTTTTGGGGTTGACCTGCCGGGGTTGACCCTTTTTTATGCCTGCCACTGAATAGTGCTGAGGGTGTGAAGAAGGGAAAGAAGAGACCATTTCAAGCCAGAACTCCTTTCTGAGCCTGGTACCAGTCGTAGAATTGTTGGAAGGAAGAGATGATGAGGTAAATGCCGCCGGCTGCTTCAACCTGACGTTGATACTCTTTCTGAGCCGGGCTTTGACGATCCTTGCCAATTTTGATTTCGACCTTTATCGAACGGCCATTGATAGTGAGGCTATAATCTGCACTGCCCTTTGTTCCGGAGGTAGGTATACGCTTAATGCTTCCAATGACTTTCCGATGGCCTAAGCAGTCCTGTACAGTTTTGCGGGAATCGATAACTCTTCCTTCGGTAGAAATACGTTCACATTGGAATCGCTCAACGATTGAGAAGGTCTTTAGGCATTTGCCGAGTCCGTTAGCCGTACGATCAGAAAACTTTGTTTGCGGAAAAGCGTGCTGAGGAATAGTTGGATGCTGCTGACGCTTGAGCTCATTCCATTGGTTTGCAAGCAAAAGGGTGGCTTTCATTTGTGACCTCCTTTCATTGCTATGTATTCTGCAGCTTCATTTGCGGCCTCGACTACTGTCTTACGTCGGCCTTCTCGAATCCAAGAGTCTATCTCCGATTTTAAAAAAGAAAGCTTTTTGCCACGTTTATGAAAAGGTATGCTCCTAGCGTGAACCCATCCATATACAGTGGGAATCACAGGCTTGTCAGGAAGATATTCACATAGTTCAGTAATATTAAACCAACAATCAGGTTCACTATGAAGTCTTGAACTTTGAGCTATAATCTGCTCAAGATTCATCTCGATATTCTTAACCGATACTAATAGTTCTGCTACTGCAGAAGGTAGATTGTCAAATGTAATTGCCATTGCACCAGACGATTTGTTTGTCGATGCAATGGCATTAGGGGCAATTGAGGGCAAAAACAGGGAGTACTACCCTTTTTACATTAATTGGCGTTTTTGATTTTATTATAGTCATTTAGTACTGATTCTTTATGCAGCCAGGCAGTGTAACGATCTTTCCGAATTGTTGAACCAGGCGTTAAAGACAGAATATTTTTCTTTACTGTGTCTAAGGTAACATTTAACATTACACTAATGATTTGGTTTCTAGCACCGACCTTGTGTACCTGAGAAAGAATGTAATCTAAGAAACCTATGCAATCCAGCATTGCAATTTGATAGGGAGCCCCTTGATCTTTAATAAGCTCAACCAACTCTCTTCTACTCTCTCTAGTCAAGCTTTTAATTTTGGGCAACTCTTCAAAGCCATTTTGTGTAAGCTTTTCATAAAAATCTTTAATCTCTGGATTATCACTTTTCGACTCCACAAAGGGTACGATAGTGTTTGATATATATTTACCAAATTGATTAAATTTGGGATTAGGATCGACCCAGATGTTCCTTCTTTCTGCTTTGTCCTTTAAAAATCGGATCATTCCTTTAACACCTTCAATGAGGATTGAATTTAGTTCATCATAAACATTATAAAAATCGCTTTTAGTCAATGATATCTTCAATTTATCACAATGGATTATATACAAATCCTTGACTCGTGTTGCATGAGATAGTTCACTTTGCATTTGATAGACTATATGAGCAATATCTTCATTATCTATAGCATCAATAATCCTATAGACATGATTGTAAAACTTCCTACTACCAAAAGAATAGTCCTTGTCTATTCTAACGTTAAACTTCTTGTAGATGAACCTTTCAGCGAAATACACATTGAAATCATTAATCCTTTTACTAATAAAATAAATCAATTCCAGAGCCGTCATTGGAATATCATCAATCTTTTCTGGACCATACAATGCTTCTCCTTTCTGTTGTTTACTCTTTTGCTCTAAAAGAAACCTCTTTAATTTGCCAGCATTTGATCCATGCTGAATATATTGCAAACTCATACCAATTTCTTTGATGCTCTCAGTATCTATTTTTTTAAAAGATTCGACTATTTTTATTAAATCCTTATCTCCCATTATTTCTTGGTTACGCATCCATCTATAGAAAAGCCACCCTCCAAAGTCTTTGACAGATAAACCAAGGTATTCAGAAGCTCCATCGATACAAAAATTTACTGAACAATGATAACTCTCCTTCTCTATCTTCAATATTTGTTGTAAGCAAATATCTAAATATTCTTCTGGGAATAGATCCTTTTCAATTTGCTCCTTATACTCTTCTACAGTGACTAATTCTATATTAAAAGGTAAGTACTTGGCTAAGCACCATGAAATAAAAAGTTCACATTCATGAGCAGAGCCTGGCAGTATATTGAACAAATGAACTTCATTACCAAAAGAATCAAATTTTGAGGACGATACAGGCACGGAAAAACATTTTTTTCCGTGATCAAGTACGTAATGTGTATTTTCTAAACCATATGCATCCCACATTCTTAATTTAAACTCATATGCAAGATTATCCTCCCAGATTTTAAAAATTTGAACACCTTCAAAATATGTCAATGGATAACTTACATATATTTTATTTTCGATATTAAAGAACAATGTTGTAGGGTCAGTTATAGGGGTCCTATTTTTTACGTTTTCCGGAGATGCAATTTCAAATATTCTCCTAATTGGTAAATCATCATTATATTGCATTGTCATTACAGATTACAAGCATCCGGTCGACTTTCCTAGGGTTACCGGATGCATTTTTATTTATAATTCCAGTTTAATAATATCTGCTGCTTTACGCTTTGTCTGATCAATAATCTTAGCGTAAACCTGTGTAGTTTTCAGTTCACGGTGTCCAAGCATCTTAGATACCGTATAGATGTCGGTACCTAAGCTTAGTTGTAACGTAGCATACGTATGCCGGAAGCAGTGAAAGGTAATGTCCTTCTTAATGCCTGCGTTGAGTACCCAGCTTTTAAGCTTCTTATTGAGATAAGCGGAGTACACGAGTCCATCAAACACCTGTTGATGAGGCTGTCTGGGTTCTCCCAGTAACGAATACGCCTGATCTGACATGGGATGAGATTCTACTCCCTTCGTTTTTTGCTGGCTAAAGTGGAGGTAATAGCCCTGCCCCTTAATATGCTCAACCTGAGACCACTTTAAATTCATAATGTCAGAATGCCTTAACCCAGTTAAAGCAGAGAATAGAGCGGCTCTTTTCAATAGCGGAGATTCACATTCGGTTTTAACCAGACTGTTTAGTTCATCAAGAGTCAGAAACTGACGCCTGGTCTCCGCTGGCTTAATGCCATCTATCCTTTCGTTTACATTGAAGGAGAACATGCCTTCCTTGTAAGCCTGCTTAAGAGCGGCCTTGAACTTATTGAAATACCCTAAGGCTGAGTTCTGAGATAGTGGTTCACTATTCCTATGACTCTTGGCCTTTAGAAGGTATTCCCGGTAATCATTACAAAAGCTTTCGGTCACTTCTGAGAATTTGAGCTTACCATTAGTAAACCGCTCCAAGTAGGCATAAGAAGATTTCCAATTGTCGTGGTTGGATCCTGATCGCTTACGAGCCAGCTTGGTGTAGTATTCTAAAAAAGACTTCTCTCCCCTCTCTAAAGCCTTGATCTGCTCGCGTTCCATAGCTGTGTATATCTCAGGCTTGTTAAGGGCATTATCACGCTTTTGCCGGATTTGTTCAGCTATGAGTCGTGTGCCTTTGTTGTGCTCCTTTTCTACGGGATTCTTAGGCTTCTCATAAATATACATCCCCAGGAACTCACGCCTGGTCAACTCTCCAGTTTCCGGATGAGGAATGGCCGGGTAAAAGTCCAGATATAGACTCATCCGATCTCCTTTGATTGGCTTTTCTCGAAGTTTAACTTTGATCATAAAGGCAGTTTGGGGTTAAGGATTTCATCGATAGCAGATTTAGAGACGTAGACTGTCTTCCATTCTTGCCGCTTAGGTACCTTATTATGCTTAATAAGATCGTATAAGGCTTTATCTGATATGCCGTATTTGCTTCTCACCTCAGCCAGCGTATAGAAGGGTTCGTCAGGAAGCAATTCTTTAGGTGGCTCTTCCGCCTTAATCTTTACAGCAGGAATGGCAAAGAGCTTATCTATCTCTGATCGTTGGATGAGCGTACGGGCACCAGCCTTTCCCGCATGCAACTCTCCCCTTTCCAGCATTCGATAAATTGTACGCCGGCTTATGCCCATGATCAGACAGGCTTCATTGATACTTAAGAAAGCTTTGGATTTGATATCTTCTATGGGCTTTGCAATAACTGCCTTTGTATACTTATCGCTTCCCTCTACTTTAGTTGCTCGCACTCCTGCTTTATAGGCTTTGCTATTACAGGCATGAGAGCAGTACTTGGTCCGAGTTGTTCGAGCCGTAAACACCTTACCGCATTGCTGACAAACCCGTTGTACCTCAATATTAGAACTCATATTTGTGCCTTCATATGCCTTGGCGTGTCATAGTGTGTCTATGTGTGCCATAATTTGACCTAAAAAATGGGCTTTGAAGACCAAAACCCATTGGAGGTACAACGAAGGTACAAATAAAAACGTAATAAACCCATAATAACTCTAAACAAAACAAAATATATACAATAGCTTTGTCACTAATAGTCAGCTCATTATATACACTTTGCTAGAAATACTACAGGTTTACTTTGGTAAGGTTACTTTCCGATACAGAATTTAGAAAATATGTTCTCTAACAGATCGTCAGTGGTAATCTGACCAGTTATTTCTCCGAGATGCATGAGTGATTGACGGATGTCCATTGCCAGCCAATCCTGAGTAATACCTGCATCCAAACCAGTTAATGCTCTTTGTAAGGCAGCATCCGTAGCAGTCAGGTGCTCGAAATGGCGTAAATTCGTTACTACCGTATCGTTGGTGCGATGCTGGCTCACGCGGTCGATTAACAACTCTTTCAATTCTTCAATTCCTTGTCCAGTTTGAGCTGAAATAGCTAAATCTGAATTTATATCCCCGGATAAGTCAGCTTTGGTATGAATCGATATTACTCGACTTGGATCGCCTATCCGAGCCTCAAATAATTCTTCAAATTCAGCACTCGCGACATCCGGACTGATTAACTTCAATATGATCTCGGCCCTGTTCAAAGCTTCAAGCGAACGTTCGACACCGATGGCTTCTACCCGATCGTTGGTCGTACGAATCCCCGCCGTATCCAGGATTCGAAATTTAATGCCACTGATGATTAAAGTATCTTCAATCACATCCCGCGTCGTTCCGGCGATTTCGGTAACAATCGCCTTTTCTTCATTCAACAACGCGTTAAGTAAGGTGGACTTTCCAGCATTGGGAGGACCTACAATAGCTACCGGAACACCTTCTTTCAGGGCATTTCCTAGGGTAAACGAGTCGATGAGTGGCCGCAACGTCTGCCGAATGGCATTGATCAATCTACGTAACTGCTCACGGTCTGCAAACTCTACGTCTTCTTCGCCGAAATCAAGTTCCAGCTCAATTAATGAAGCAAAATGAATGAGCTGCTCCCTTAGCTGACCAATGTCTTTCGAAAATCCGCCACGAATCTGGTGAATAGCCGCTTTGTGACTAGCATCGTTATCAGAAGCAATCAGATCGGCTACGGCCTCGGCCTGAGCCAGGTCCAGTTGTCCGTTCAGAAAAGCCCGCTGAGTGAATTCCCCGGGCTGTGCCATCTGACAACCCTGACGAATCAGTAAACGCAGAATTTTCTGGATGATAAATGCCGAACCATGACATGAAATTTCGATGGTATCTTCTCGTGTATACGAATGCGGTGTTCTGAATAAGCTGAGTAGTACTTCATCTACAATGGTTCCATCTTCATCCCGAATGGTTCCAAAGAGGATAGTGTGACTGGCCTGATCCGCTAGTTTTTTTCCCCGAAACAATTTCTGAACGATAGGGAATGTCTCAGGACCTGAGACCCGAATCACGGCAATAGCTCCAATGCCCACCGGAGTAGCCAGTGCACAGATGGTCGATTGAGCAATTATAGACATATTAATTTTCAGTTTGCGATTGACTGTTTTAACCTTAGAGTTAGTTAGCCTCTGCTATTACTTCTCATTCTCCTATATATTCATTCCTATAGATCAAATTACATAAACGATTAATATACAGAATATTAAATCTCACTAACTCACGTAAAAAAAGCTTATGAAATACATTTATTCTTCTTTATTTGTTATTCAAAACTATAAAAAGCAAACCCTGATGAATTGGTTCATCAGGGTTTGCAGACTCGTGAAATCAAATGGCCAGAATTAGAAAAGATCTTTCAATTTCATGGCTAGCGACATATCGCCGCTGATGTTGATCTTACCAAACATCAGAGCCGTCATTGGATTCAGATCACCCGTCATCAGTTTGCTCAGGTCTTTCGCACTGATACCAATGGTTACATCGCCTTCGCGGTCGTCATTGTAAACGGTTCCATCACGGTCAATCACGATGTTTCCTTCATCCGTTTGAAATTTTATAACGTCACCCGTTCCGCCTTTTTGGGCAGCCAGTTGCTTGATTTTAGCGTCTACTTCTTGAAATGTCATAGATGTCTGTAGAATAAAAAGGTTCAGCGTTTATAACTTAACCCATAAAAGGGTTGCAAGTTGCTTAGTTCTGTTGAAATAATCAAACCTACCTTTTGAAAAATAGCCCCGAAGGAATCCAGGGAACGATCTTCTTTTCGAAACGAACAGCGGGTATTGCCAACTGATCAGCCCATTCGTCTCCTAATAAAAAACGCATTTGGGCAGCCGGTAAGGTCTTTAAAGCTTCCGGAATGCCTTCTTCCATCACCCCCAGTAAAGCTTGGGTTAACAGCTGTCCTTCGGCAGAAGGGCGGAATAATCGATGAGCCAGTTGCTGATTCAGGGTATACGCTTCTCTCAAATTGACTGGTAATAATTCTTCGGCTATCCCACTCAGAAAACCGACCACTTTCCAAAAATGAAGGAAAGATTCTTCCTCATTTTCGGCCAAATGAACGTTCATTTTTCGAAAACCCAGAATCACTAAATAACTGAAAGACAGATTCGTACCCAGCATATCTTCCTGATTAACCGGCATTCCCCATTCGCTATTCCACTTTTCGGAATGAAGCGAAAACCAGCGAACGGCAGCATGAATTAATCGGACATTTAGGATACGTTCCAGAGCTTCAGGGTGAGTGCCTTTCCAGGCCGAAGCTTCCATGATCCCGAAAATAAAATCACCCGTTTCTTCCAGTCGTTTTCGGGTGTCTTTCTGCATTCGCTGCGAAAGCATTAACACTTGTACGCCATCGGCTCCGAGGTAGGTATAAGGCAAAGACAGGCATCCCAGCAATAGCGTAATGAAGTCTTTGTTTTGTTGAAACAACTTGGTAGCTTCCTGCATTTGTCGAGCATTCGCCCAGGCAGGTAATGAATTATTTTTCCTGTAGAAATCTTTGCAGGCCGGATCTTCCCTTAGCCGAATGTTTCCTTCCGTTCGCTCCAGTAACAGCTTCCGCACGGCTAGGGCTCCCCCTTTTTTAGCCAAAGCCGAAACCACTGCGTCAGCTGCCGGGTCCATTTGCTGGCGGTACTGACTCAAAAGTGTATCAGAAAAAAATCGGGTGCTTTTAATGCTTCGGGTGCTCATGGCTTACTTCATGCGATGTTCTTTGTAATTAGCGGCTGAAAGTACACCCCCCAGCTCAGAGAACTCCTCGGGGTTTAAACCTGCCTCTCCTGCTTTAATCGCCTCTTCCAGTTGCTCCAGCGTTCGAATACCAACTACGGCAGCAGCCACAGCGTTCGGAAATAGAGCGTAACGAATGGCGGTAGCTGCGGCATTTCGTTCCGATGAACTTAAAGCCTGAATGGCTTCTGCCGCCTGCCGTACTTCGCTTTCGTTGTAATTCAGGTAAGGCTCAGGTGTTTTGCCAGCCAGTAAGCCCTTTGCTACACTGCCCCTGGCTAAGACACTGATATTATTTTCGGCTAAGAGATCCAGGACATTTTCTTCAGGACGACGGTCCAGCAAGCTATACTGCATCATAACCGTGGCTATGGTCGACCGCTTGACGTATTGCTCAATAACGTTTGGCCGAATGGACGAAATACCATACGCCCGAATTTTCCCCTGCTCTTTAAGTAATTCAAAAGCTTCAATGGTTTCGTCAATCGGATCTTCAATGGTGCCGCCGTGGAGCTGGTATAAGTCAATATAATCCGTTTGCAATCGTTTCAGACTTTTTTCTACGGACTCCAGTATATAGGCTTTACTTGGGTTCCAGTCCCAGCCCTTGCCATCCGCTTTTTCCTGATTCCCTACTTTTGTGGCGATAATAACTTCCTTCCGGTGTGACCGAAAAGCTTCTCCAATCATCCGTTCATTGTCACCTTTATTATAAATATCAGCCGTGTCAAAAAAGGTAATTCCTTGATCAAAAGCTTTTTGTAAAATCTGCGTAGCGGTTTCCTTTTCCAGCGACATTCCGCCAAAAGCGATTTCGCTGACTACTAGATCGGAAGTACCAAGTTGGGTATATTTCATACGTAACTGTTCAAAAGGTAGTGCTGAGTTACTCAAAAAAACTCCGCCAGTTACCGTTTTTCATACTCCCCGACCGCAAATACGGGCATAATCGCAGTATTCACAGGCTTTGAGATTTTCCGTTTGAATGAACGGTCTTTCTTCATTCAATAATTCATCCATAAACTGACTCAAAATCAGCTCACTATCTTCAATAAACGTCTCTGGTGTTTCGTCCGAGCGAAACCGTAACTGTTCCTGAGCCATGAACCCTTCCGCCAGATTTCGGAACGAAATCATGCCCGGCAGTACGACTTGTGAGGCTGATAACGATACCCCGCCGATCTGCTTATGATCCTGCTTGATTACCAGATATTTATATAACCATAACTGACGTAACACTTCCCAGTCTTCGTTCGTCAGGAAGTTTTCATGCAATTCTTCTAAATCCTGGCTGGCTTTTACGTCTAGATTCCTGGCTTCTACTTTTCCGGTCTTGTAATCAACAATGCGGATCTTTTCATTGACTCGCTCCAGCCGATCAATTTTACCCGAAATCAGCACCTGATGCCCTTTGTAATCAAAGCTGGCGGTCAGTTTCTGTTCCGGAGCAAGCATTTCTACGATCTGGCCGGCCTTTAGTTCCTCGATTCGCATCTGGAAGTAATTCTTCAGATTTCTACGGGCAATATTATACAGCAACAGGTTCTGGCCTTCGTCCATAACCTGGCCTTTGAATTTGTCCTGAAAAACGGCTTCCAGCCGCGTGGGGATCTGCTGGATGAATTGCTGATAATCGGCTTCCTGAAAAGTCCGCACCTTACGTTCCAGCATTTCCCGGTCAATTCGTTCCAGCACTTCGTGTACCCACACGCCGAAATCATTCGCTTCGAGCTTCTCGGACACTTCTTCTTCCTCCGCCACACCCGCAATCCGCTTGAAGTAATACTGGAGCGAACATTTATAATACATATTCAGATGCGTGGCATACACCCCCCGGTCCGTGAGAGATTTTAGGATTTCCTGCTGAATATGAGGCGTTTTATGAATGAGGAGTTGCGTGGCCTCCTTTACTTCTCCTAACGGAGCCTGAAACTCAATCGACTGCGTGTTCAGTTTGGAATTAGAAATGTTACTTTCTTCCCACTCATGTTTTAATTGAAGCAGAAAACGGCTTTTCTCGGATTTCAGTCCTTCACCACCGGGCTGGGTGTAGAGGAATACTACTTCCTTCGCCCGCTGAATCAGACGGAAAAAGTGATAACTCATTACAGCGTCAGCGTCCATGTAGGTTGGTAGTCCAAATTCCTGGGCTGCGTCAAAAGGGATAAGCGAGTTTTGCTTCTTACCCGTCGGCAGCGTGCCTTCATTAACCGACAAAATGATTACCCGATCAAAATCCAGACACCGCGTCTCCAGCATCCCCATGACCTGTAAAGGAGCCGCGGGTTCTCCCGAGAAAGGAATTTTAGTCTGGCGTAATAATTCCAGTAAAAAACGTCGATACGATTTAATGGACACAGGATCTCTGCGTTCCGCCAGTAGTCGCTCCAGCCGCTTCAGGATGGTATAAAACTCGTAGAGGTATTCCGTTTCAATGGCATCTTTTTCGTCATACAAAGGCCGTAGAAGGTCAATGAGGGCATATAAAGATTGCGTAGCTTTCTTGGAATCATTATCCCACCGCGTAAACAATACCCGGATCAACGGTTCATTATTAGCCAGTTCACTCAATTCCCGCTCATCCACGAAAAGCCGATTTTCATTTTTCAGCGTTCGTAACAGGGGGCGAAAGGACTCCTCCTGCTGCATCCAGTAGTTCTGAATAAACGGATGGTGCAGAATCTTGGCAATGTGCTTGTAACTAAACTTCGGAACCATTACCGTTCCCGCTCCATCTTTTTTGCGAAATTCAATGACATTTCGTTGTAACTCAAACAGACTTTCTACCAGCGAATACAGCAAACTGCTTCGCATGGAAACGCCCATGGTTACGTTGAAATCGTCGTATTTTTCGGGGATGGAAGCCAGCATGGGCATCAGCAAGTTCTCGTCCCCGAGCACTACGGCCGTATGGGGTCTATAAACAGGTGTGTTGGTGATATTCTCCCACTCTTCCATCAGATAAGCCGTAACTTTGGGCTGCATGGTAGCATTGGGAACGCCAATTTCCGTGAATGTTTTAGGCTTAGTTAATAACTCCGCCGGCAGCTCCGGAGCCATGGGAAAGGATTTGTAATGCCGAAAGCGTTTATTCCATTCGCCCCGACTCAAGTCAGCATCAGACAGGTATTTGCGGACAAAACGTCCGGCTTCATGGTGACCTTTGAGGTAATAGGCATCGGCATCCCAGAGCATCTCGGCTCGATTAAGCGAGCTGAGTTTTCGTAGAATTCGTTCTTCCGATGCACTTAAGGCATTGAATCCTAAAAAGTAATAGTATTCGTGACTGGGGTTATCAATGAAAGTAGACTCGACATTTTCGGCCACTTTTCGATACGCCATGCCCCGATACGCCCGATCCTGCTGGTCCAGTCGCATTTTTAATTGCTCGTAGACGTTCAGCAGGTTTTCAAATAGCCGGAAATAATTCTGGGTATATACCTGATCCGTAAACGCTTTATCCTTCGTCCCCCAACGCTCGATGGCCTTTTCAGCCTCTACCCAGCGAAAAACTTCGCGAGCATTACAGCCGTATAAATCAATCTGATCGAAATCCCGTAAAACGACCGGAGCCCAACTTGTGAATCGGTCAAAATCCAGTTCAGGGTCAATGCCTTTAAAGGTATCGTATAACTCAAATAATAAGGCTACCGGATCTATCTCCTGAACGTTGGATTTTTCCATCACGAAATCATCCATCGCCATCACTTCCGGAGCCAGAAAGGGCCGGTCTGACAGGGCGGCTAGTTCCTGCTTGAAGAAATAAACCGCCCGTCGGCTAGGTAATACCACGCTGATTTTTGATATCGTTTCGGGCGTATATTTTTTCCAGATATAATCAGCCGATTCGGAAAGGAAAGACATAAGAAGCGTTTTCTGTTTGGGTTTTCAGTTCTGAGCGAGTCTGTGTGGCAGAAATGAATGTAGTGCTGTATTTCACCAGTATTAACACCTCCTAGCCGAACAGTTTAGGATAATAACCCTGACCTGAAGTAATAACAACAGGAACTGATTAGAATTCAACTATTTATGGAATCTATTTATGCATCAATATAATTAACTATATATCAGCACTTTATTATACCAAACTATAATCTCAACCTATGATTTTATTAAGCTGCCTAGTGGATGCCAGCGAAAAAAGCTGGCATCCACTAGGCAAGTTGTAAGCGAAGGAATGAGCTAACAGAACTATAGAACAAACGAAGTCATTTGTGATTCTAATCCCAGCTTTTCCGCTGGCATTACTTAGTTTAGCCTCGATCAAAAGATAACAGCCTATGCGGCCATTAATCATTCTCTCATTCACTCCTTCATTCATTCAAAATTAATCAAAGAGCGGCCAGCATACGCCGAAACCGAAGGAGCGTTTCATCCCGGGATAAAAAGGTGTTGGCATAAAGTTCCGGGGGATTAACCCGTCTGCCGCATTTTTCAGCTGAACAAACACCCGTACGCGGTTAATCCGCACGTCGGCGAAAGCATCCAGCTGGACGTAGCCATTGACTTTGAACTTGTTATTGAGGTAAAATTGATTGGAAAGTGGCTGATATAAATCCGCGTAATAAGCCGAACGATAATGGGCATCAATACCGACCTGTACATACATTACTTTTGAATACACAAAATCAAAACCTACCTTGGAAAGGGTCTGAACTTTCGGCATTCGAATTAAATCCGGACCCGAAGTCGTTGTCAGATAGGCCATGTGGGAGGTACTGAACTTCCCTTTTCGCCAGGAAAGATTTACTCCCGCCCGGTATACACTAATCGGGCTACTCTCCTGCTGAGCCACCGAGCTAGAGTCAAAGTAAATGTGATTTTTAGTGAGGCTGTAATGAATACTGGGCTCGATTAATAAGTCCTTTACTTTTATGGGAGCCGAGGCCTGAATTTGATTGGTAAAGACATTGGTAAGGTTCTTGTTCCAATTGAGAATCGGGCTGTAAAACTGCTCTTGTAGTAACGTTGGTGAATTAAGTGTACTGGTAAAGGTTGCCTTGAACCATTTTCCGTAATAATTCCCATGCAAACGATAATCCGCTCCGACAAGATACTCTCCTTCCGCTTCCACTCTCGTACTATCCTTGAAGTAATACGCCAGCCAGACCCCAAGAAAGTTTTCATTCCGCCGCCGATTTACGTTATCCGATAGCGTAATATTCGAGGGAGTAAAACTTTGCGTTGTAGGATAGGTAACCCCTCCGATAACTACCGGCACAGTCGTCGTATAGGTTGAATCGGAGCCCACAATGGTGGTTCGGGAACGTTGATTAACGTGATAATCCCGCCGTCTGATATGAACGCGGTAATTAAAGCCCTTATAAGCCCCTTTTAGACCAAACTTGTTCTCCAGTAACCAATAATTAGCTTCTGTTAATAAGGTGTCGGCTTGTGACTCATGATCAATCAGGTTATTGTAGAATCCTGTGGTAGTAGCGTTCTGAAATCGACTATCCCTGAATCGATTAAAACGTTTGGTATAATCACCGACGTGGTACACCTGAAAGCCTTTTACCGGCACATACTCCTGATACACGTGTATTTGATTCCGACGGTCGCGGCTACTGGCTGCCGGTAACATCTCGATGGCATCGCTGGGATTTGCCAGAAAAGTATTCCAATCGGCTTTCACGGGATCTGTGCTAGGATAAATTCCCCCAGTCTCCCGGATGCTGTGTTCAAAAATATTGGTATGAGCCAGAATGGCGTATTTATTGTCTTTCGTGTGATAGTTGGTGTGTACTACAAAATTCCAGAAACCACCGATATCCCGCTGAGCCCGGGTAGTCGCCGCTCCCAAGGCAATTTGCCTCCGGCTGATGTTGCGTTCTACGTGTAACCCTACATTCCACTGAGAGTTAATGTTCCGCGACAAATCAAACTGAAGTACGCTCTGTCCATTCCCCCCCTGTACATAATACGCTTGCGTAAAGGGAGATTTGGTATCGTAGTACTTCACATCATAGGGCTTGATTGTATAAGGAGTATACGCATCATATCCCAGCTGGGCACCGATTTGCTGAGGAGCTTCGAAAAATAAAGGTCGCAAAGCCGAGTTCATCACCCCCAGATCCGTGTACCATTTGTTGTTTCTTAGCTCATAGCTAAAGCGGTGGAAATTAATATAGTTGGTATCAATAGCGTACAAGGTTTTACGGTTATTGAATACATCTTCTTCAAGGAAATAACGGGAAGTGGTGGGGCCGTAAATCTGCTTGGTAGAATCATCCAGAATTTTACCGCGTGCAGCCGGGTTATCTCCGGGTTTGGGAGATACTTCACCGGGGGCGTTGGGTAATTGACCGGGTATGGTTTGAGCCATGGCGTTCAGCGACCATACCGTCAGAACAACTGAGAACAGGTATTGATATAGTTTCACGATTTCAAAAATACGAGCAAAATTTCGTTGCACGGGGACTTAAGCTTTTTTAACGTCAAAACCCAAGGTTTGAAGTAACCAGTCATCAAAATTCAGAAGGTTATTTTTCAGAAAATACACTTCAATGGGCAGGACGTAAATACCTGTATAATTGTCACTTACGGATTTAAGTTTTACATAATCTTTCTCAGTGGTCAGTACCCAGCCATCCGTTCCCTCACTTTGCCGGACATGGGCTTCAATTTTCTGCCAGTCGCCTTTAGTGTACGCATGATGATCTCCAAATGCCAGATGCTGAGCAAGGGTGAATGCAGAACGGGCGTGAGCTTCCAGTAACTCAGGGCGAGCCAGTCCCGAAACTAACACTACCGGGCCCGATGGCGGACGCTGCTGTTCACCATTCTGAGGTACCCCATAACGAATGCCCGAAAAGAATACGGGTGCTTTCGAATAGGCAGCTATTTTTTTTATAATTTTTTTCTGTTCCTCTGCACTACAATTTTCTGGACATTTGGTCACGATAATGGCATCCGCCCGGGCAGCTCCGTTACGTCGCTCCCGAAGGTTTCCAGCTGGAAATGGGTAATCCTGATAAAAAAGATGGTAATAATCCGTCAAAAGTAGATTGATACTCGGTTGAATAGCCCGGTGCTGATAGGCATCATCCAACAAAATCAGACCCGTTTCAGGATAAAGGGAGAGTAACTTTTCGATGGCTTCAGCCCGCTTCTCCCCAACGGTTACCCGTATTTCTTTCCCAAATTTTTGGTATACTTGCAAAGGCTCATCGCCCAGGGTTGCCGCCGTGTCCTGATTCGTCGCCACTCGGAAACCTTTGGTATCTCGACCATACCCTCGGCTTAAAGTAGCGATGGAAGTATAGGGCTTCACTAAGCGAATCAGGTATTCAAGATGAGGGGTTTTGCCGGTTCCACCCACGGTAAGATTCCCCACGCTTATCGTTGGAATATCAAACGTCGCCGAAGGGGACATTCCCCGATCATACAGACTGTTTCTCCAGTCGGTAATAAAGCCGTATACCCAGGAAAAAGGAAGTAAAATCCTTCGTAGAAAAAGTAATAGCTGACCCATAGATGGGTAAAAGTAAATGAATAATTTTTGACGTTCTGAGTGGAATTAATGCGGCAAAGAACGACAAAACGCGGCTAAATGTGTAGTTTTGCCCCCTTTTAAACTAATTACCTCCCTTCCGTATGTCCCTTAAAGTGCTGGTTCACAAGCATATTCTTGACTTCCGGTTTGCCGCCGGCACGTCCAGGGGTACTCTTACCCAGCACACAGCCTATTACCTGAAGGTTTTTGATGAGGAAAATCCATACATTTTCGGGCTCGGTGAAGCGAGTCCGCTGGTAGGATTAAGTCCCGATTATATCAATTTCGAACACACTTTACATAAGGTATGTCAGGCATTCAATCGGTACGAACTTGAAGTATTCCATTGGAACCTGGATCTTATCCTTAGCCAGGTTATTGATCAGCGTTACCCAGCCATTCGTTTTGGCTTTGAAACGGCCCTGCGTGATTTATTGAACGAAGGGAAACGGCAGGTTTTTAAAAATACATTTTCGGAGGGCGAGCGACAGATCCCGATTAATGGGTTAA
>CAJYHS010000236.1 GCA_913774715.1 uncultured Siphonobacter sp.
CGTGGGTAAAACCCTGAACGGTCAGAAAGTACAACAGGATCGCTGGAAACGCCTTTCGAGCCAGACCGACGGTATGTTGGGTGACTTACTGGGTCAGTTATACGTAGCGAAATACTTTAAGCCCGAATCCAAGAAACGGATGGACGAGCTGGTAGCTAATCTCCAGAAAGTATTCGAAACTCGCATTAATGCCTTGGAGTGGATGACGCCTGAAACTAAGCAGGAAGCTCTTAAGAAGTTACATTCTTTTACGCCCAAAATTGGTTATCCTACGAAATGGAAAAACTACGAAGGCGTAACGGTGAAGCGGGATGATTACTTCGGTAACATCAAGGCCCTCGGCAAGTGGCGGTACGATGAAATGATTAACCGGCTGGGTAAACCCGTCGACAAAACGGAGTGGGGCATGACGCCTCCGACGGTGAACGCTTATTATAGCCCCGTTCGGAACGAAATTGCCTTCCCCGCCGGAATTCTGCAATGGCCGTTCTTTGATCCTACGGCGGATGACGCCTTCAATTACGGAGCCATTGGAGCGGTAATCGGTCATGAAATGACGCACGGGTTTGACGATCAGGGCCGCCAGTATAACTACATGGGTATGCTGAAAAACTGGTGGAAAAAAGAAGATGCGGATCAGTTCAAGCAACGGGCTCAGCTGGTAATCGATCAGTTTGATGGGTATACCGTACTGGATAACCTGCACGTGAAAGGTCAGTTAACCCTGGGCGAAAACCTGGCGGATTTAGGGGGTTTGTCCGTTTCGTACGCGGCCTTCAAAACCTATACGAAACAGGGAAAATCCAATGAGAAAATTGACGGCTTTACCCCCGATCAGCGATTCTTCCTGGCTTTTGCTCAAATCTGGCGTACCAAAACGCGGGATGAAGCTCTGCGTTTACGCGTAAACACGGATCCGCATTCACCCGGTGAATTCCGTACGAATGGGCCCTTGTCCAACTTTGAGCCTTTCTACGAAGCTTTCGGCGTGAAACCCGGTGATAAGATGTATCGTTCAGAAGATATTCGGGCGAAAATCTGGTAATACCGGCATCAGTTTATGGTAAGAGTATAGAAGTTAACGGTGTCAGCGTATGGTTGGCACCGTTAACTTTTTTTAATTAGGAAACGGCAGCAATTTATAGCGGAATGGATGATATAATTACCCGAATTTCCATCCAAACCTTCCTATGTTTAAACGCTTATCTACTCTGGCTTTATTAGTATTTACTAGCCTGACTGCCTTTAGTCAAATTCACTTCATCAACAAACCATCCTGGCCTCAGGTCCTAAAACAGGCTCAGAAAGAGAAAAAACTCATTTTCCTGCACTTAGAAGACAGCAAATGCGGGCAGTGCAACGAAGTGGCTACGCAAGGATTTAACAACACGGCCTTAACTGAAAAGTATAGCCTTCATTTTATTTCGGTTCGACTGGATACTGAAACGCCCGAAGGTAAATCCGTTGGCGATCGATTGAATTATAAAGGCGGTCCTTTATCGCTTTACCTGGATGCCGACGAAAACATTCTCGCTCGTTTCCCCGGAACTACTTCCTTTCCGATAAAGTACCTCGAATTGGCTGATCAGGCTATTGCTCAAAGCAAAAAGGTTGGTTCGATTGCTGAGCTGGAGAAGAAGTACAGAGCCGGAGACAAAAGCCGTACACTTCTGGAAAAATTAATCCCGGCCCGCCGGGAATTGAGTAAAGAGTATGAGGGATTGCTCGACGAATACATCGGTCAGTGTACGATTGATACCTTGCAATCCGTACGAGTCGTTAAGTTCTTACTCCAGCAGGGTTTACCCATTGGTAGTAAAGCCCGGAACAATCTGTACGCAGTGAACGGCAAGAATTTCAAGCCTGGGCAGCGTTTTACTAATCATGTGGATAGTATATTTTATTTCATTCCTTATCCTGAACGAGTCACCCTCAACCGTCAGGTGATTGATAAAGGTTTTGAGAAAGCGGTGAAAGAAAAGAACCAGAATTTTCTGTATCAGGTAACCAATTTTCTGATGCATACCTACAGTCCTGATTACAGTATGGGCAATCTGATGCATCAGCGAATGATTATGAATTATCACCGTCAGACCAAAGATACGCTTCAATTCCTTCAGCATTCACAGCACTACGCGACTGCTCTAGTTTTACAGGCAAACGTTGACTCGTTAAAAAAGAAAGACGAACGTTTGTATCAGCAGCGAGCAAAGCAGTCAGGTAACGGAGGGTCTTTCAGTTATTCGCCCCCTTCACAGTGGTATTACACCGAGTTAAACAGCGTAGCCTGGAGTTACTGGGAAATGGCCAAGTATACTGAGAATCTGGAAAAAGCATTGGGATGGTCAAAAAAGAGCATCGAGCTGTATGAGAAATTGCGTCCAGCGAATGCGGTAAATTCTGGTCAGCAGGCCGCTTTTCTGGATACTTACGCTCACTTACTCTATAAAATGGGCCGTCGTGATGAAGCGATTGAATGGCAAACCAAAGCAGTAGAGGCACAGAAGGAAGCTTCCATGCCTTCTAAAACCATAGACGAAGCTCTGTCTAAAATGAAAGCGGGAACGTTGAGATAATTACTTTCGGGTACTGTCCGGCGTAATGGGGAGTACCCGATCAATCGTTTTTTTACGATTCCAGGGAGCTGTCGTTCGGCGGGCCATGTCTACCGTAATCGCGATAATGATTAAAGTGAAGACAAGTAAGCCAATAAAGAATATTTTTTTCTGACGATTCATAAAGCGTTTCACTTCACAAAAGAAAACGAAGTGCCTGGCAAAGGTACGGCTGACGGCAAATAATGCCTGATTTCCGGGAAGGAATTAATGGAAGTTTTTCAACCATCCGTCGCAATTTTGATCATCATGAAACGCTTCATGATTAAAAATATTTTAAGGTCGTATTATTTTTTTGATAAGAAACGCCTAGTTTTATCCCAGACAAACTGCCGAATCCCTTAACTGAAACAGCAAAGCCTGACTATCTGGTCAGGCTTTGTGCTTTATAAGGTTAGAGCAGATCGTAACCACCCAGTTTTTCGGGGGAATCATAAAAAACTAATTTTCCAGTTCGGTTTGAAATCTCGGCCCAAGCCATATTTTCAAATGAAATCGCCACAATACTGCACGTTGGAACCGTTCCCAGAATTTCATGGCAAAGGTATTCCGACAGGTAAGTAATACTGGGATTATGTCCTACGATCATGGCCTCCGTAACCTCTTCGGGAATGGCATTAATCGCATTTAAATAATACCGGGGGGCTCCCTCATACAAGTCCTGAATGAACTGGGTTTTCTCAAAATTAAATCCCAATTGCTCAGCGAAGACCTGGGCGGTCATGCGGGTTCGCTCGGCGGTACTGCTAATTAAGGCCTGAATAACGAGGTGTTTTTCAGCCATCAGCCTTCCCATACGAGCCGAGTCGATTAAGCCCTGTGGTGTTAAGGATCGTTGAAAGTCGTAGGCTCCCCCCGCTGGTTGTTCGGCCTCGGCGTGACGAACCAGATATAGCGTTTTAGTCATTGGATAAGGTTATACTGCTTGATCAAACCTACGATTTTTCTCAAAAAAAGATAAGGTACCCTCACAAATTCGCGGCGTTTGCACTGAATTTTCCAATAATACCCCGGAAAATGGTTAATTTTGTGGAACGGCTCGAAAAGAGCCGTTTTCCGTTTTCGAATCAGAAGAAAAGAATACTACAGGAACTGAACCTGTCGATATATATAGGGGAACCCTATTGGTTATGAGCAAGATAGAACAAGAAATTGCGAAACGTCGCACCTTCGGCATTATTTCTCACCCCGATGCCGGGAAAACGACTCTTACTGAAAAATTACTGCTTTTCGGGGGGGCCATCCAGACCGCAGGAGCGGTAAAGTCCAATAAAATTAAAAAGTCGGCTACGTCTGACTTTATGGAAATTGAGAAGCAACGGGGAATTTCCGTGGCTACTTCGGTGATGACCTTCGAGTATAACGACCTTAAAATCAATATTCTCGATACACCGGGTCACAAGGATTTCGCCGAAGATACCTATCGGACCTTAACGGCGGTCGATTCGGTTATTCTGGTTATTGACTGCGTAAAAGGCGTAGAGGAACAAACCGAACGCTTGATGGAGGTATGCCGGATGCGGAATACGCCGGTAATTATTTTCGTCAATAAAATGGACCGGGAAGGACAAAATCCTTTTGATTTGCTGGACGAACTGGAGCAAAAACTGATGATTAAAGTACGCCCATTGACCTGGCCCATTAACATTGGTCAGAATTTCAAAGGCGTATATAATCTTTACGATAAATCCCTGAACCTGTTCAGTGTTAATAAAACCCGGATTGAACGGGATATTGTGGCGATTGAAGACCTCAATTCGCCCGCTCTGGATAAGCAGGTAGGGGAACGCGATGCTAATCAGTTACGCGAAGATGTGGAGTTGATTGAAGGCGTTTACGATGAGTTTACGAGTGAACCTTATCTGAAAGCAGAAGTAGCTCCGGTCTTTTTTGGTTCGGCAGTTAATAACTTTGGTGTTCAGGAGTTGCTGGACACTTTCTGTGAAATTGCTCCAGCCACACAGGAACGCCAGACCGATGTACGGATTATTGAACCGACCGAGAAAAAGTTCACTGGTTTCGTTTTCAAAATTCACGCCAACTTAGATCCCAAGCACCGGGACCGGATTGCATTTTTACGCGTATGCTCTGGTACGTTCGAGCGGAATAAGTTTTACCACCATGTGCGACTTGATAAAGGCGTTCGTTTTTCGAACCCTTACAACTTCATGGCTCAGTCAAAAGACGTGATTGATGAAGCGTTTCCTGGCGATGTAGTGGGTCTGTACGATACGGGTAACTTTAAAATTGGGGATACCTTGACTGAAGGAGAGGATTTGTTCTTCCAGGGCATTCCAAGCTTTTCCCCTGAGATTTTTAAAGAGTTAATCAACATGGATCCGCTTAAATCCAAACAATTGGAAAAAGGTATCCAACAGTTAACGGATGAAGGGGTGGCTCAATTATTCATGATTCAACCCGGTAACCGAAAAATAGTAGGTACCGTTGGGGAACTACAGTTTGAAGTAATTCAGTATCGTCTGGAGCATGAGTACGGAGCAAAATGTCGCTTTGATAATATGCCGATTTCGAAAGCCTGCTGGATTACCAGTGACAATCCGGCGAAGCTCAACGAATACATTCGCCTGAAAGGAACACAGATTGCGTATGATAAAGATGAACACGCTGTCTTCCTGGCTGAATCGGAATGGATGTTACGGATGAATATTCAGAATAACCCTGATATTAAATTCCATTTGACTTCTGAATTTAAGCTGGCGGTTGAAGCGTAAGTACTTAAAAAAGATTAACAAAAGCTAAAAAGCGGGTATCTGAGTCAGATACTCGCTTTTTTTTGTAAGACTCTGATTCAGAAAGTCTAAAACTTATTCCAGTCATCCCTAGTTAAGTATTTTAACACACTAATTTTAGTGACGACGTTGCATTGAAAAGGGAAAATCCCTAATTATGCGGTGGTGTTCAACCTATAAAACAAACTCCAAAAATGAAAAAACTTCATTTACTTGCTTCGGCTGTCGGTCTGATGGCCCTATCACTTACCTCTTGTCAACGTACGCAGTATACGACATTCCAGAAGTCAACAACGCCCGCTGTAGAGCACGTAGCTAAAGCTAAAGCTCCTCAGGCTGAAGTGATTGCTCCTGTAGAAGCGGCTCCTGTAGCTGAAGAAGTAGTGGCTCCCTCGTTAGTAGAAGCGGCGAAACCCGTAGAATCTGCTAAAGTAGAAGCTCCCGTAGCTGTAGCTTCAACGAAAACGGGTGTAGTAGCGAATAAAAGAGCTGCTAAATTGATGAACAAGATTGCGTTCAAGAAAGACGAAAATGGTCATGTGAACGTAGTGGCTCAGGCTGGTAAAAAACTGACGGCTGTTGAGAAACTGGTAGTTAAGAAAGTAAACAAGCAAATCGTAAAAGCTGAAAAAGCTCAGGCTAAAGGCAAGAAGGCATTTGCTGACTGGAACAAATACCTCCGTATCGGGGTAATCATCCTGGCCGCTGCTTTAATTCTGACCATCATCAGTGCTGCTGTTGTTTGGAATGGCGGTCTATGGATCCTGATTTCTCTGGCTTGGGTTGCTGGCTGGATTCTGACGATCTACGGTTTAGGTCTGGAGTTAGCCTGGTGGTAAGCCCTAGGTAGCTTATAATATTCTAAAACCACAGCCTTCGGGTTGTGGTTTTTTTTGTTATACCCCTGAAATAGACTCATAAATTTGGTATATTTCGGCTTTGGCTTTATTCGATAAAAATGAAAAACCTCTTTACCAACCTAACTTTCTGGGTACTTACTGCGATTACATTAGGGATTTTGCTCGGGCATTTTTTTCCTGAAGTAGCCTTATACCGAATCATGGAAGAACCCATCAAGGGCCATTTTATGGGGCAGGAGTTAAGTCTGGGAGTCACCGTCAGTGAATTTCTGAGTGGAATCTTTATTAGTACCGTAAAATTGTTCATTAACCCCATCATTTTTCTGACGATTACCCTGGGGATCGTTAGTATGGGAGATCTGAAGAAAGTTGGTAAAGTAGGAGCGAAGGCTCTGATCTATTTTGAAGTAGTTACCACCTTCGCTCTCATTATTGGAGTAGCTCTGGCTCAACTCTTACGGCCTGGTGATGGCGTAGTAACGAATCAGGTAAAAGGCGGTGATATTTCCAAGTATACTAATTCAGCCACTGAATTCAGCTGGTGGACCTTTTTTGGAGATAATGTAACCTTGCAGGTACTCGTAATAGCCATTGTGCTGGGCTCGTTTCTGAGCCGTTATTCGGGTCGAGAGAAAATCGTTACTGTGTTACAGAAAGCCTCGAAATACATCTTCTGGGGATTGCATAAAGTTATGCTGATGGCTCCTATTGGAGCTTTTGGCGGCATGGCGTTTACCATTGGGAAATACGGAATTCATACGCTCTTACCTCTGGGTAAACTTATGATAACGGTCTACATGACGATGGCCTGTTTCATCTTTGGCGTATTAGGCCTGATTCTTCGGTCGTATAAAATCAGCATCTGGCGTTTTCTGAAATTCATTAAGGAAGAGTTACTGATCGTCTTAGGGACATCTTCTTCAGAAGCAGCTTTGCCTTCCATTATGGAAAAACTCGAACGCATGGGCTGTTCAAAACCTGTAGTGGGTTTAGTCGTTCCGGCAGGTTATTCGTTTAATCTGGATGGTACCACCATTTACTTGTCCATGGCAACTATTTTCCTGGCTCAGGTATTTCAGGTGCACCTCACCTGGGAGCAGATTCTGACGATTATTGGTATTCTGATGGTAACATCCAAGGGAGCCGCCGGGGTTACCGGCAGTGGCTTTGTCGTTCTGGCTTCTACCTTGACCGCCGTAAAGGTAATTCCGGTGGAAGGACTGGCTTTGTTACTAGGCGTAGATCGTTTCATGTCCGAGGCACGGGCGATTACCAACATCATTGGTAATGGCGTTGCAACGATCTGGATTGCTAATAATGAAAAAGAATTTGATCGGGAAAAAATGGAATTGGCCATGCAGTCCAGCGAAAAGTAGAACCAGATTACGCAGGCAGGGCATGAAAGGATGGTAGGGGAAGAACAGTACTTGCCAGTTCTTCCGCTTTTTACCACCTTTGATGAAAGAAGGTATCATTTCCCCAAACCTTTATCTGTCATGAAAGCGGAAAAAACCGTTGATTACCACATCAAAACCGTCTGGTACGCCATCAGTCGTATGTATAATACCAACGCGGCCAAGTCGGATATGAGCATGGCCGTTGGTTATGTACTGTTGAACATCGACAAAAACGGAACTCCGGCAACCAAAATCGCCCCATTGCTGGGATTAGAACCTCGATCCCTTACCCGGATGCTGAAAACGCTCGAAGAAAAAGGCTGGATTTATCGGAAAATGGATGAGTACGATAAACGAGTGGTTAATGTTTTTTTAACGGAAGAGGGAAAACTGAAACGGGACGTAGCCCGGCAGGGTGTGTTACGTTTCAACTCCGTATTATACCAACGAATCGGCGAAGAAAAGCTTCAGGTTTTTTTTGATACTATGAGGGAAATCCAGCGGCTCGTTGATGCCGAAAATAATAGCCTCCGGGCTGAGAGTAACTAATTTTCAACCAACATGGAATTAACCTTATCCACTCCAGCACTTTTGTTCTCAACGGCATCGTTGCTGCTGCTTGGATTTACCAATCGTTTTACGGCGACAGCCAAAGTAATCAGAGATTTACACGCTGAATATCGGGTCAATCCTTCATCGTTGAATAATATCGTACTTATTGAGCAGATCCGCTCCCTGCAATTCCGGGTTTTATTGATTCGTAATATGCAATTTCTGGGCGTTAGTAGTCTGTTTGTGAGTATTTTATGTATGATATCTATTTATCTGGAATATCAGGTAACCGCTGGCTGGCTTTTTGGCATTGCCCTTTTCATGCAAGCGGGAGCCTTAGCTATTTCCGTTTTTGAGATTACTATTTCTATTGAAGCTCTAAAAATTGAACTGTCAGATATGGAGCACGTATTGGGCCACCAGTCGACGGTAAAACGTTTGCGGGATGTCATGAACTGGATCGACCGTCGGAAGAAACAGAGCAAATCCCGCGAGTCCTGATTATATGAATCGTATTATCCAAACAATAGCTGTTCTAGGCAGTAGTGATTTAAGTATACAGATCGCTTTTCAGGTAGCCAATGCTGGAAAAGAAGTGCTCTTACTGGGCTCAGCCCCAACAGACATCAGCCCCTCCGAACGTAGTACATTTGTCAAAGAAGCTCTGCTGCGAGCCAGTAAGTCGAAGCCGCATCCGCTCTATTCCCGCGGTTTCATCAATCGGGTAACTCCTGGGAATCTGGAGGATGACCTCCCGAAGATTCAGGATTGCGACTGGATTATTGAAGCGGTTGAAGAAAAGCTGGAAACAAAGAATACTATTCTTGAGCAAGTAGACACGCATCGAAAACCGGGAAGTATCATCAGTTCAGCTACGCAGGCATTTCCTACTCAATGGTTAGCACAAGGACGGAGTCAAGATTTTCAAAAGCATTTCTGCGGTACTCATTTCTTCCAGCCGGCTCGTTATGTAAAGTTACTGGAGATCATTCCAACGGCAGAAACGAAACCGGAAGTCATAGAATCGCTGAGGCATTTTGCTGATTTTCAATTAGGGAAAACGGTTGTTCAGGCCAAAGACACACCCGCGTTTATCGCCAATCGGATTGGGATTTATTCTCTCCTACAAAACATTAGGGCAACTGAAGAGCTAGGCTTGTCCATCGAAGAGGTTGATCTATTAACCGCTGCACCGCTGGGAAGACCTAAGTCAGGTACCTTCCGAATGGCTGATACGTTTGGCATTCATACGTTAGCCTATGCTGCTCAGGGGTTAACTCAGGCATTACCTAATGATGAAGCCCGAAGTGGATTTCAGCTTCCGACTATTCTTCAGACTTTAATCCAGAACAAATGGTTCGGTGACTCAACGAGTCAGGGCTTTTATAAGAAAGAGAAAAATGAAAAAGGTTCTTCGGTTATACTGGCTTTAGACCTTCATTCGCTAGAATATCAGCCTGTTCAAAAACGGAAGTTACCCGTGCTGGAGGCCATCAAAAAGGCTCCTAGTCTGGAAGCCCGCCTGTCGGTTTTATGGAAGGAAGAGGGAAAAATCGGTGCCTTTTACCGGAAGATCTTGGCCGAAAATCTGGCTTATGTGAGTCACCGCATTCCCGAAATCGCCGATAGCTTATATCAAATTGATGAGGCCGTTAAGGCGGCTTTTGACTGGCAATACGGCTGGTTTGAGTTATGGGAATCAATTGGGATTCAGAACGGTATTGAGCTTATCGAAAGTCATGGTAAAAAACCAGCCGACTGGGTGTATGAAATGGCACAGTCAGGAAAAGGCCGTTTTTATACCCTTGAACATACGAAACGTTACTATTACGACAATACTTCACAATCGTATCAACTGATTCCCGGTCAGGAAGGGATCATTATCCTGGATTATTTACGGAATAATAAAGAAGTATGGAGTAATGCGGAGGCTCACATCTGGGATTTGGGCGAGGGTGTTATTGGGCTGGAGGCTCATTCCAAAATGAATACCTTCGGTTTGCCTTTAATGGATGCTCTGGAATACGCAATTACGCTGGCCGAGCAAAACCACCGCGGATTAGTCATTGGTAACGATTCGACCGAAGCGTTTTCGGCGGGAGTTAACCTTGGATTATTATTCGTATATGCTTCCCAGCAAAAATGGGACGAGGTGAACCAAATGATCGCCCGTTTTCAGCAAACCATGATGCGGGTGCGTTACTCGGCCATTCCCGTAGTAGTAGCTCCGCATACGCTGGCTTTAGGCGGTGGCTGCGAAATCAGCCTGCACGCGGATCAGCTGGTTGCGGCAGCGGAGACATATATGGGTTTGGTCGAAGTGGGAGTAGGTTTAATCCCCGCGGGGGGAGGGACGAAAGAAATGGCCCTTCGCTGTTCGGATTTATACCAGCAGGGCGATGAAAATGCTTTGCAACGGGCCTTCACTACCATTGCTACGGCTAGGGTTTCTGGCTCAGCTCAGGAAGCCCTGGAAATGAATTTTCTGCGTCCTGGAGACCAGATTGTACTGAATCGGTCCCGACTGATTGCCGAAGCCCGGAACGCTGTAGTGAAGCTGTCTGACCAAGGATATACGCAAGCAGCACTCCGAACCGATATTCAGGTAATGGGGAAAGCCGGTATTACTGCTTTTGAAAGCGGTATTGCTCAGATGCGGGCGGCTAATTTTATCAGTGCTCACGATCAGTTAATTCTGCAAAAGCTAGCCTACGTAATTTCTGGAGGTCTTTTAGATCAACCTCAACAGGTTTCTGAGCAATATTTACTTGATTTGGAACGGGAGGCTTTCTTAAGTTTAAGTGGTGAGCTCAAAACTATGGAGCGAATTCAACATGTATTAACGGGAGGCAAAGGTCTGCGTAATTAAAATACAAGATGAAAAGTATAGAAACAGGTTCTTGATCTGATCAAGAACCTGTTCGCTTTTATAGACAATTTTGCCAGATGTTGCGGAATTTTTTCCTCCTTTGGTTAACTAAGCATCAGCGAGACTGGGTAGTTAATAGGATTTTAATGAGTCAGGTATGAAATTTTTAAGAGTTTTTAAGAATTCAAATTTTTCAACCTGAGAGACTAACTCTTAATTAATTGCTACACACGATGAAAAAGGTAACTATGTTATGCATGCTGGCTGCTAGTGCCATTGCATTCCAGGCTTGTGAAAATAAATCAAATACGGAGAAAGCTTCCGAAGAACAGGCTGATGCCTCTATGGATCAGGCTGAAAATATGAACGATAGTCTGCAAACAGTAGATAGCAAAGATGCTGATTTTGCTATGAAAGCGGCTAGCGGTGGTATGTTTGAAGTAGAAGCTGGTAAACTAGCCGAGCAGAAAGCAACCAATCCTAAAGTAAAAGAATTCGCAGCAATGATGGTTAAAGATCATGGCAAAGCTAATGATGAACTGATGTCCATTGCTTCAACGAAAGGCATTGTACTTCCTCCACAAATGGGTGAAGATCACCAGGAAAAATACAATGAGCTAAGCAAACTTTCAGGCAAAGAATTCGATAAGAAATATGTAAGCCTGATGGTGGATGATCACGAAATGGACGATAAGGAATTCAGCAATGCGGCTACGGATTGCAAGGATATGCAATTGAAAGAATTTGCTACTAAAACTTCAGGCGTAGTAAAACAACACCTGAACCATGCGAAGCAAATTAAAGACAGTATGAAGTAATCTCCTCAACGTCTAAAGACATAAGAAAAGCCTCTGGAAATATTCCAGAGGCTTTTCTTATGTTATTTATTTCCGTAACGTAAATGTTTTGGGCTGCTGTTTTTCAAGCGTTAGTAACAGACCTTCGCGGCTGCATTGCTGCAATAATTTATCCGCTCGATACTCAGACATATTCACTAACTGAGCGAATTGTTTCGCTGAAATCTGGGAATGTTTCTGAAGATACGTAAGCAGGCGTTTAACGTTATGTTGCTGAAGTAATTCAGGAGAAATTTCACCCTGTTCCTGTAACCACTTACCCATTTGCTTACTGGCAGGAACCGATCGGTCCCGAGCCCGAACGTATACCTGCCACTGTCCCTGATGATCTTTAGCCTGATGTGGCTTATCTTCACTTTCATCGATACGGGCAATTAAAACACGGCGTTCGTGGTGCTCAACGGTTTGGTAACGCACTAAGACTCCCGGCTGGACAAATAAATCAGAGGCAGCTTCGAGCTGCTGAACAATGTCTTTCTCTGATTCGATTCCTTTTACCGAGCGGTCATCGTTAACTCCGATTACCAGCCAGCCCCCAGAAGTATTAGCAAAAGCCGCCAGTGTTTTAGCGATGCGGCCGGGTGCTTCAATGGTACGTTTGAATTCAAGGGTTGAGCCTTCCGATTGGCTCAGTAAATCAGTGAGAGCAGGAAATAGCATTCAGTAGAATACGGGGTTTAGTATGAATTAATGGTATAACGATTAGCCCAGGGCTTCGGTTCAGAAAATGGATTTCTGAATTTTTCGTCTGAGGGAATCTACTTCTTTTCTTTATAAAAAACAAGTGTGAAAAAGGCAGATATAAACGGTTAAAAGTTCATTAACGCCCACGAGGGTGATATTCCGTGATGACGGTCTTCAGATAATCCCGATCCAGGTGAGTATAGATTTCGGTAGTAGTAATGGATTCATGGCCTAGCATTTCCTGCACGGCTCGTAAATCCGCTCCTCCTTCAATCAAATGAGTCGCAAAGCTATGGCGGAAGGTGTGCGGAGAAATGTTTTTCTCCAGGCCAATTTTTGCGGCCAGATCTTTGATAATTAAAAAGATCATGATTCGGGTCAGGCTTTTGCCTCGGCGATTTAAAAAGAGCATGTCCTCCGAACCCTTCTGAATGTCCAGATGGCGGCGGATTTCCTCTATGTAAATCTGCGTATATTTGACTGCGTCGCGACCGACGGGTATAAGTCGGGTCTTGCCGCCTTTCCCAAACACGCGAATGAAACCGATGTCGAAATAAAGCTCACTCACTCGCAGGTCGGTTAACTCCGAAACCCGCAGCCCGCAGCCGTATAAAATTTCGAGAATCGCCCGGTTACGGGTACCTTCCGGGGTAGAAAGATCAATAGCCGCCAGTAACTTTTCTATTTCCGGAAAACTCAAGGTATCAGGTAACTTACGGCCTAACTTAGGCGATTCAATTAGAGCAGCCGGATCGGTAGGAATGAGCTGTTCCAGTAGCATAAACTTGAAAAAAGCCTTTATTCCCGATAGTATGCGGGCTTGGGACGTTGAGGCGATTCCTAATTCGCCGATATAATATAAAAAATCAAGTAAATGAACGTCGGTTACCGACTCCGGTGAAAGTTTCTCCAAACCAGATAGTTGCAGGTACTGAATAAACTTTTGTGCGTCGTGTAAATAGGCTTCAATCGAATGTTCAGAAAGAGACCTTTCGAGCGTCAGATAAGATTTGAAGTTTTTAAGATAGCTTTGCCAAAGCATTGATGAACCAGTATTTCCTAAAGGGTTGTATGTATGATGAAATGAGAGGTGTATTACTTAATTTATTCATTTTTTGCACCTAACATTTTTAAATATAACACCGGAAAGAGGGGTTTGACTCCAAACAAAAAGAAAAGGTGAAACGCATCCTGATTATCAACGGCCCTAATTTGAATTTACTCGGACGGAGAGAACCTGAAGTATACGGTTCGCAGACATTCGAAGATTATTTTGCTACGTTGCTGCCCCAATTTCCGGAAGTGCAACTGGAATATTTTCAATCCAATCACGAAGGGGCTTTATTGGATAAAATTCACGAAGTCGGCTTTTCGTACGAAGGTATCATTCTGAATGCTGGAGCTTATACGCATACGAGCGTTGCTTTAGCCGATGCGATTTCCGGCGTGAAAACTCCCGTGATTGAGGTACATATTTCAAATGTTCACGCTCGGGAAGCCTTCCGTCATCACAGTTATATAAGTCCAAAAGCCGCCGGAATTATCATCGGTTTTGGCTTGAAAGGGTATGAGATGGCGATTCGTTCATTGTTATAAAGAAACGTAGAGCTGTGATGTATTCTCATCTAAGCCATTAGAAAATAGAAATATGATGCTTTCTTTTTATCCAGGACCATCGAAAGTTTATCCGCAAGTGGCTACCTATTTGCAGGATGCGTATGAATCGGGCATTTTGAGTGTGAATCACCGGAGTACAGAAGCGATGGAAATGGTGAAAGAAACGTATCAGTTGCTGCACGAGAAACTGGAAATTCCTTCAGATTATTCCATTGCTTTCGTTTCTTCAGCGACGGAATGCTGGGAAATTATTGCTCAGTCCTTAACTCAAAAGCAGTCCTTACACGCCTATAATGGGGCTTTTGGACAAAAATGGGCGGAGTACGCAGAGAAGTTAGGAATCGAAGTGCTGCATCAGCCCTTTGACCTGAATGAGGAATGTGAGTTAGATCAGGATGCCGAAGTTATTTGCCTGACTCAGAATGAAACCTCAAACGGAACGCAGATTCGGAATTCCACGCTTCAGCATATACGTAAGCAGAATACAGGGTTAATCGCTTTAGATGCTACCTCGTCAATGGCTGGCGTGTCATTTGACTGGACCTTAGGAGACGTCTGGTGTGCATCAGTACAAAAATGCTTTGGCTTACCCGCTGGGTTGGGGGTTATGATTTATAGTCCGAGAGCATTGAAACGGGCAGAAGAGTTGAATGAGCGAAATCATTACAATAGCTTGTTGTTTATTCACGAAAATGCGGCGAAATTTCAAACACACTATACGCCTAATGTGCTGAATATCTATCTTTTGAAGCGGATATTGGAGCATATTCCCATGTTGTCTGAAGTGGCTAAACATCTGGAAGAGCGGGCCCGGATGATGACTCAGTTTTTAACTCAGGAAACATCATGGAAAGTTTTGGCGGAAAATGCACTCATTCAGTCGGATACAGTCCTGGCTATTTCGGGGGATCTGGAAATGATCAAGCAAATCAAAGCGAACGCTAAATCCCACGGTATTACGCTTGGCAATGGCTACGGAAAATGGAAAGATACTACTTTTAGAATTGCTAATTTTCCAGCTTTGACCGACAATGAATTCTCTATATTAAAGCATTTCATTATTCATAACTAATCGCTGTCGCAGCCAGAAAAATTCCGGATATGAAGTTTAATTTTAAAGAAGTATTATCGGTAACGTTAGTATTATTTTCGGTTATTGATATTCTTGGAGCAATCCCAATCGTGTTGGATATCCGAAAGAAAATTGGAGATATTCATGCCGCAACAACTACACTGGTTTCGGGCGGTATAATGATTGCTTTTTTATACATCGGGACTTCTATTCTTAAATTATTTGGCGTAGATGTTCAGTCGTTCGCCGTAGCGGGGGCTCTGATTATATTTTTGATTGGGTTGGAGATGACATTAGGCCGTAGTATTTTTAAAAGTACGGATATTCAGCCACGAGCCGCTTCGATTGTTCCTTTGGCTTTTCCCATTATTGCCGGAGCCGGAACTATGACAACTATTCTTTCCTTGAAAGCCCAATATCAGGAGATTAATATTCTGGTTGGAATTTTTGTTAACCTGGCCTTAATTTATCTGGTTTTAAAATCATCCTCCTGGATTGAAAAGAAAATTGGCCCTGCCGGAACGGGAATTCTGGAGAAAATATTTGGGGTTATTCTTTTGGCTATTGCTATTAAATTATTCCGAAGTAATCTTGGTATTTAATACATAAGAAGGCGGTCTGGATTTTCAGGCCGCCTTCTTATTAGGATTAGTAAAAACTTATCGGCCCGGATAAAAACGGAGAGATAAAGAAGTAGTACTCAATTGATAGGTAGGATCAATCTCAAAACTAAACTTGGTATCAGTAGTAGTCGTGCCTGACTGTTTTAATTCGGTTTTACTTGCTGAAAATCCTTTTAAGTTAAGGGTACCAACCATAGCTGCAATAGCCCATTTAGTAGTTAATTGATACTGAATGCCAGGGCGTATGGTTGGTTGAGCTGAATACGTTTGATTCGTACTTAGGTTCGTTGCATCCGTCGTTTCAGTGAAGTTATAAGCCAGTGCAAGGCCGCTATTAACAAACGTGCTCCACTTGCCAGCAATAGGCCAGTAATACTCTAGAAAAGGTCTGACATTAACTCCCCAGGAATTGAAAACATTTTCCGATGAAGAATTAGCTGTAGCGTAACTCCCGGCTACTCCGATGCCGACCAGCTTTCGCGGCGTAACAAATTTTCCTCCCGAAAAGCCTAACCCGATTCCGGTAGTATTGGCTAAGGTATAGGAGGTATGAAGGCCCGAAATATCTGCTGACAGATAACCCGTTCCTACTTCATAAAGCGACTGCTGGGGTGCTTCTTCAAAAGCCGAGCTACTGGAGCCAAAATAGTGAGCTAATCCAATTTTGAAAGAACTAACACCAAAGGACCCGTTGAGTTGTACTTGGGTGAGTGCTTTTTCTCCATTCTGTCGAGCGTGAGTAACGTTCAAGCCTGCCAGGTTAGCCGTGGCTTCCCAGGCCCAGTTTTTCCTGTAAAAATAGGTAAGCCCTAATCCAACGGAAGTCCCGGCACCAAAGGTGTTCAACGTGATTTCACCATCCGTTATGCTGGGTCGGTACGAGGCTCCCAGCGTCCCCTGAGCAAACACACGTACCCGCTCCGAAGGAGCTATATATCTTCTGATTAAGTAATTAGCTGAAAGAAAAGGGGTTGATGTAGCATAATCAGATTTCAGAATCTGGTAGTGGTTGTAGCCCAATCCCACATTCCAGCCGTGAGCAACATTATCGCGGATAAACTTACCCCGGCTAAATTCCAGATTAATGTCATACGTACGCTCCCGGGTAGGTACGGTCAGATCGGAGGCCGTTTTAGTGCCAGAAACGCTCAAATTTCCTGTTAAGCTCAGGAAACGGTTGCCTTCAGATGTTTGAGCAAAAAGGGGAGTAGACAGACCCAGCCATAGGGTTAGTAAAGGTATTTTTTTCATAAGACAGTACCTTCCATAGGTATAATACGGAAAAAAGACATCTTCAAATGTATGTTATTTATGAACAGATATTTACCCCACAAACAAAAAAGGCAGGTAAATCTACCTGCCCTGCAATGAAGTGTCTGACTCAATTACTTTTTAAGAAAATAGCGAAGCGAAATACCAGAGTTATTTAAAGTATAACCAGGGTCGAAGGAAATATCACCCTTCAATTTCTCTCCCATACTCCGAGAACCCCATTCAGAATTTTCATAAGAGGCTAGAACTGAGCCTATCTGGAATGAGCCTAAGAGACCCGTAAGAGCCCAACGATCATTTATTTGATACTGAATAGCGGGAATAATGGAAGGAAATAATGCTAAACTATGGCTGGTAATACGTTCTTGTCCCTGATCTTTTCCATACATATAGGTAGCCGTTATCCGAGTATTGGCAATCAGGGATAATTGGTTAGCAATAGGTAGGTAGTATTCTTTAAACTTGTAGATTGAAAATCCTGCTGCTTTTGAGGTTATAGAGTACCCTTCTTCGTCTGAAATATACGCTGGATTTTTACTAAAATTAGCAGTAATCCCGAAGCCTTTGGCTTGGGTAGGCGTAATAAATTTTCCCATTGAAAATCCTACATGAATGATTTGTGTATTGTTATTCAGGTAGTTGTTATTCTCATTAAAGAGAGCAGTAGCAGCGATTTCCCCAGTGACAAAACGTTGATTAGATCGATACATACTGTCACGCTTGCTAGTAAATAGAGTTGATGTTCCGTTTTGACTTCCTATGTATTTTACCAGGCTTAACTCAAACAAATTGGAAGGAAGATTAGATTGTAAATTAACAGTAGTTTGCGTAGGCGAAATGGGGGAACGACGATGGGAAGCGTACAACGTTGCTATGTTTGTTTTAGCCTCAAAAGACCAGTCATTTTTATAAAAATAGGTTAACCCTAGATTTACTCCTGCCGATACCTGATACTGTTGGTAGATCCTATTAAGCTCCATGAATTGGAGATTGGCACTAGCTCCTACGGTTGCTTCACCAAAAAGGTAAAACCCCGGCGTAAGTGGAATATATTTTCTATTAAAATGCTGAATCGATAAGCCAGGATTCCAATCTGTGTAATTGTAGCTTACACTCGGATTTAAAATCCACCCTTCGGCTGTATTTTCTTTGGTGAATTTACCTAACGTTATTGCAGGCGAGAAACGTAAGTAATGATCATAAGTATCAGAACCAAGAAAGGCTGTATTTCTGTATTGAAATGAACCACCAAATCCTGAAATTTTAGTATCAGCAGGGATTTGTGCAAAAAGAGAAATATTGAATAAAAGAAAACTGGAAAGAGTAGTAAATACTTTTTTCATAAGCTTTTTAATCGGTTGAATTACAGAAAAGCTAAAAGTAATAAGCGTTCGTTAATGGATATACGTTTTAACTGTATTTAACAATTTAATTTTTATAAAACCTTGATTAATTGGAGAGATTGGTTTTGTTAATTACTACCACACAGGAAAAAATCTGGTGTCTATACCGCAATTCATGTAGTTTTGCAAAGTTTTTGACTGACTATGAATCTCAACGAATACATACAGGGGGCTTTGGCCGCCGCTCTGCAACAGGAGTTTGCTATTGAAGTAGCCGCTGCCGATCTGGTTTTGCAGCCTACGAAGAAGGAATTTGAAGGATTTTATACCTTCGTATGCTTCCCTTACGCGAAGCAATTGAAGAAAAGTCCAGTGGAAATCGGGACGAAGCTAGGGGAATATTTGGTCGCTGAAAACGGTCCTGTTTCGGCGTTCAACGTTGTGCAGGGCTTTCTGAACCTGAGCATTTCGGATCAGGTATGGCTGGAGCTTTTCGCTACTATCCACGGGAACGAAAACTACGGTCAGTTACCTGACAAAGGCCAGAAAGTAATGGTGGAGTATTCTTCTCCAAACACGAACAAGCCGCTGCACCTGGGTCACCTGCGTAATAACTTCCTGGGGTATTCCATTGCCGAAATCCTGAAAATGGGTGGCTATGAAGTGATGAAAACCAACGTGGTGAACAACCGGGGTATTCACATTTGTAAGTCCATGCTGGCCTATCAGTTGTTTGGTAACAATGAGACTCCTGCCACCAGCGATATAAAAGGGGATCATTTGGTTGGAAAGTATTACGTAGAGTTTGATAAAGCTTACAAAGCTCAGATTTCCGAGTTAGTAGAAGGCGGCATGGAAAAGGAGAAGGCGGAAAAAGAAGCTCCGCTTTTGAAACAGGCCGAAGCCATGCTGTTGAAATGGGAAGAGGGCGACCCCGCCACGATTGGTCTCTGGGAGATGATGAACAGCTGGGTTTACGCTGGTTTTGACGAAACCTATAAAAAAATGGGCGTCAACTTCGATAAGATTTACTACGAATCGGATACCTATTTATTAGGAAAAGATATCATCGAAGAAGGCTTGGAAAAAGGCGTTTTCTATCGCCGTCCTGATAACTCAGTCTGGATTGACCTGACGGCCGACGGACTCGATGAAAAACTGGTCTTACGTTCCAACGGAACTTCGGTATACATCACGCAGGATTTAGGTTTGGCGGATTTGAAAGCAGAAGATTTTCCGATGCAAAAATCGGTGTACGTGGTGGGTAATGAGCAGGATTATCACTTCAAGGTGTTATTCCTGATCATGCAAAAACTGGGTCGTCCTTACGCATCTGGCTTGTATCACCTGAGCTACGGGATGGTGGACTTACCCAGTGGGAAGATGAAATCTCGTGAAGGAACGGTGGTAGATGCCGACGATCTGATGCAGGAAATGAATGATACCGCCGAAGAAATGACAAAAGAGCTGGGCAAAATCGACGGATTTACCGAAGAAGAAGCCAAAGCTTTGTATCATACGCTGGCGATGGGTGCTTTGAAATACTTCCTGCTGAAAGTGGATCCGAAAAAACGGATGTTATTCAATCCACAGGAAAGTGTGGATTTCCAGGGTAATACGGGTCCTTATATTCAGTATAACCACGCCCGGATTCGTTCGATTCTTCGCAAAGCTGCTCAACTGGAGCTAACGCCAACGGCCCCGGCCGCGATTGATCTACACTCCAGCGAACGCGACCTGATTTTTACGCTCAGTCAGTTTCCACAACGGGTAGAAGATGCCGGAAATATGTACAGCCCTGCTTTGATCGCTCAGTATGCGTATGATCTGGCCAAAACGTACAGTCAGTTCTTTAGTGAAGTACCGATCTTTGCGGAAGAAAACCTGGATAAGAAGCAGTTCCGGGTAGCTCTTTCCAAAGCCGTTGCTGAAGTGATTCGCAAAGCGATGGGATTGTTAGGCGTAACGGCTCCCGAACGGATGTAATGGACCTGCGAAGGCTATTTATTATTAATTTCCCGAAAGTTCTAAAACTTTCGGGAAATTAATATAAGACGATTACCGATTCATCAAACTGGCAAACTTCGTCGGGATCGACGTTTCAAAATGCATTTGTTCTTGGGTAATCGGGTGCTGAAAAGCTAATACCCAGGCGTGCAGAGCCAAGCGGTTAATAGGATTAGTAGCCGATCCGTATTTTTTATCACCTACAATCGGGTGACCGATGCTTTGCAAATGTACTCGCACCTGATTTTTACGCCCCGTTTCCAGACTTACTTTCAGCATTGAGAAGTAACGATTTTGCTGAACCGTTTCGTAATGCGTAACCGCTTTCTGGCCACGATCGGCGTTTTGGGTCGAATACACCATCATCGACTTTTCGCTTTCCACCAAATACGAAGTAATAGTATCCTCCGTTTTCTTCGGACTTCCGGAAATGACTGCCAGGTAAACCCGCTCTTTCGTCGTGGACTGCCAGGATTCCTGCATTTTCTTCTGAACTGTTTCGCTTTTGGCGAACATCATTAATCCCGACGTTTCCCGGTCCAGTCGGTGAATAATGAAAATCTTGTTCTTTGGATTTTGCTTCTTCACGTGCTCGCTCAACATGCTGTAAGCGGTCTTTCGCTTTTCCTTTTCCGTAGCCATCGACAGAATGCCTTCCTCTTTTTCAATGACGATGAGGTGCTCATCTTCAAAAACGATTTTGATGCCTTCGTACTGTTTTTCGGCGGGAGCCTTCGTCCAGCGGATCCGAACGGCATCGTTTACCTGGAGCGGATGGTTAAACTGAAAGGTAATCTTATCGTTCACTAGTACTTGCTTATCCCGCAGAAGTGACTTGATATTATTTCGATTCTTAGACGGGAATTTTTCTAACAAAAAAGTCATAAGCTCTGCCGGTTTAGTCACGGCAAAGCGGGTATCTTCTTTTTTTTCGTAGGCGTTACTATTCTTTTTCTGCATGAAACTGAGATTATTCTGCAAAGGTAGACGCTCTTGATCACTATGTCATACATTTAACACCTGCTGCCCGCTTTTTCGATGATGTAATGAGAATTAACCATCCTGAAACGCTAACCAGAGAAAACTAAGAACAGGCAACGGAAAACCACTATATTGCTGAACTAATTGACATTCTAATCGTTTACTAGTCAAACCTTATACACTTTAATCTGACTCCAGATGGTAAAGCTTTTGCTTATGCTAGGAACCTTATTTACAGGCTTATTTGCGGACAAAAATGAAGTCGCAAGCCGTCCCGAGAGCTTTGCTCCGGCCAAACAAAATTTATACGATTTTAAAGTACAGTCGCTGGAAGGAAAAGAAGTAAATCTGGCCCAATACAAAGGCAAGAAAGTAATCATTCTGAACACGGCTTCAAAGTGCGGCTTTACGCCTCAGTACGCGGATTGGGAGAAATTCTATGAAGCTAACAAAGACAAAATCGTAGTGCTAGGCTTTCCTTCCAATGATTTCGGTGGACAGGAACCCGGTTCGGAAGAAGAAATCGGTGCCTTCTGCCAGAAAAACTACGGCGTAAGCTTTCCTATGTTTTCGAAAGTAGTAACCAAAGGCGACGGCCAGGCTCCGCTTTATAAATGGTTAACTACGAAAGAATTAAACGGCTGGAATGACAAAGTTCCTACCTGGAATTTCTGCAAATATGTAGTGAATGAGAAAGGCGAACTGACGCATTTCTTTGCTTCTAAAGTAAAACCTGACAGTCCAGAATTTCTGGAAGCGATCAAGTAAGCAGACTTTTCCTAACTAAAACTGCCAGCCTTAGGCTGGCAGTTTTAGTTAGGGGCTAATCCATTTCAATATCTTAATTTTGTGCGAAGGGCTATCGAAAGCCTCACCGTTACTAACTCCAATTTGAATATGCGTTCCTGGCTTTCGGCGGCTCGTCCTCGTACACTGCCTTTGTCTCTTTCCTGCATCCTGATGGGCAGTTTTCTTTCCGCTGCTCAGGGTGGTTTTCGCTGGTCGGTTTTTGGACTGGCCGTTCTCACTACTGTTTTGTTACAGGTATTATCCAACTTCGCCAACGATTATGGCGATAGCATTTCAGGTCTGGATAACGATGAGCGGAAAGTAGCAACCCGAGCCGTTCAGACCGGAGCTATCACAAAAGAGCAAATGCGAAAAGCCATTATCCTCTTTTCCGTATTAACCTTCGCAGCTGGAATAGGGCTACTTTACATAGCCTTAGAGGGTGGTACTGCTCAGGAGTTTTTATATTTCCTAGGCCTGGGTGTTCTCTCCATCATTGCTGCGATTACGTATACCGTAGGTAAAAAGCCGTATGGATATGCTGGTTTGGGAGATATATCGGTACTGATCTTTTTCGGTTGGGTAGGGGTTTTGGGAACCTATTATCTGCATACCCGCTCACTCGACTGGAGTATTTTATTACCTGCCACAAGTTGCGGAGCCTTTGCCGTGGGCGTGTTGAATATCAACAACATCCGGGATATTGATAATGACCGCCGCAATGGTAAGAATTCAATTCCTGTTCGTCTGGGAGCGGCAAAAGCCAAAGTATATCATTGGTTCTTATTAACGGGTGGGTTAGTATGTGCGATTGCCTACGTCCTGTTATTCCACCCGAACTGGAGCAGTTACCTGTTTTTACTAACGCTGCCCTTATTCTGGAAAATCGCCAGTGGCGTTCAAAAGGGTCAAAAACCCGAAGAGATTGATCCTTACCTGAAGCGTATGGCTCTTTCAACCTTATTATTCGTCATTCTTTTTGGCGTAGGACAGCTTTTATAAGGTGAGATATACCATTGCCACAGGATTGAAAGATAATTCATCTAATTTTCAGAACTATGTTAAAAAAGCCTCTTCATTGGGGCTTACTTTTTACATTTGTATTTAGCCCAGACTTTATACTCGTTCGATAGCCCTATATCATTCTATTAAAGTATTAACTATTGATTGGAGCTTAATGAAAAGACTTTTCCTTTCTATTATTCTTAGTTTAGTATTTATTCCGATTGCCAGGTCTCAAACCCCAGCTGAATTTTTTAATCGAGGTGTTCAAAAAAGTAAAAGCCAAGATTTTAAAGGTGCCCTGGCGGAGTTCAACCAAGTAATTACCATGTCTCCCGAAAATCCTCAGGCATACTACAACCGAGGACTATGTAAGGCTTTGTTGGAAGATTATTCTGGATCCATTCAGGATTACGATAAAGCCATTGCGTTAAAGGCAGACTATTACGATGCGTTATTGGCTCGTGGTGACAGTCGCGACCGGCAAGACCAGACGCAGGCAGCTCTTAGTGATTTGAGTAAGGCGGTAGAAATGGATGCTACCGATAGCCGGGCTTATTTGAAGCGGGGTATGCTTCGGAGCCGTCTTCAATATTATCAGGCAGCCATTCAGGACTTTAACTACGTTATTGAACTGGATCCGGAAAATGCTCAGGCGTTCTACGCCAGAGGAATGTGCCGGACGAAGTTGGGCGATTACGAATCTGCGTTAAAAGACTTTACGCAAGTCGTGCAGACGAATGACCGATTAGCTCACGTCTTTACGGCCCGAGCGGCTACGTATGCCAAGTTAAACAACTACCGGGCTAGCGTAGACGACTATACGCGTGCCATTGCTCTGGATAACGAGAATGTAGGAGCTTATAATCAGCGGGGTTTTGCCAAATACCAGACTCATGATTACGTAGGAGCTTTAGCCGATTTTGATAAGGCATTAGCGTTGGATCCTCAAAATATGGCTGCTTATTATGGTAGAGGATTGGTTAAAACCAGAAATGGAGCATCCCGCGAATCCATCGATGACTTAACCAAAGCCATTGAAATGGACAATCCAGCGGAAGCTAAAGTTGCTTTTACTGGACTTATTACCAAAAACGTACTCGATAACTTGAGAGCTGCTATCGTTGATAATGGCCGTTTCATTGAGCTGTCTGAGGACCGAACGGAAGCGTATTATGTACGTGGGATCAGTAAATTTCGAGCAGGGGATCATAAAGCGGCTATTGCCGACTTATCCAGAGCTATTGAATTGAATCCTCTTTTTTCGGATGCGTATTTTAGTCGTGCTTTGTCCCGTTCGGCTTCGAATGATCAGCTCGGAGCTATTCAGGACTGCTCCAATGCCATTCGTTTTAATGCCCGTTATGGAGAAGCGTATTACATGCGGGGCTTAATTCGGTATAGTCAGGGCGACGAAGTAAACGGCTGTCAGGATTTGACAAAAGCGGTAGAATTGGGATATAAACTAGCCGTTGCGGCTCAAAAGCAATATTGTCAGAAAAAATAAAGAGGTTGTAATTAACAACCTCTTTGAGAATCACTTTAGATTATTCGAAACGTAAGTGTTTCACAGAAGCCCCTGACTGAGCCAGTTCTTCGAGGGAATCAATGCCAATCTGAAGGTGTTTCTCTACGAACTGCGAAGTAACCTTCTTATCACTCTCTTCCGTTTTTACTCCTTCGGGAATCATTGGGTTATCGGAGACCAGTAATAATGCTCCGTGTGGAATCTGGTTGATGAAACCGACGGCAAAGATGGTCGCCGTTTCCATATCAACTGCCATTGCCCGAGTATTGCGGAGGTATTCCTTGAATGTTTCATCGTGCTCCCATACGCGTCGGTTAGTCGTGTAAACCGTTCCCGTCCAGTAATCCATACCATTTTTCACGATCATGGACGAAACGGCCCGTTGCAAACGGAAAGAGGGCAGAGCAGGAATTTCGGGAGGCATATAATCATTACTCGTACCTTCGCCGCGGATGGCTGCAATAGGTAACACCAGATCACCCAGTTGCGTATGTTTTTTCAATCCGCCACATTTGCCTAAAAACAACACGGCTTTGGGCTGAACGGCTGAAAGTAGATCCATAATGGTTGCAGCAACCGGACTACCCATGCCAAAATTGATAATCGTAATTTGTCCGGCAGAGGCTGTTTGCATGGCTTTCCCAACGCCACGGATTTCAACGCCGTAACGCTCGGCGAACATTTCAACGTAATTATGGAAGTTCGTTAAAAGAATATAAGGTCGAAATTCTTCTAGGGGCGTTCCCGTATAGCGAGGAAGCCAGTTGCTTACTATTTCTTCTTTTGTTTTCATACCTTTCTTGTATCACTTTTATAAATCAGGCAAGTATACGAGTTCTGATTTATTTGGGATGTTACTAATGAGTAAAATTCAGCAAATTTAATATAAAGATATTATACGACCAAAATAAAGACCTTGAAGTTATGATTGATCTTAATTTGCCCTCCTACGATTTTCAGGCTCGGAAAACCGAAGAAGGGTATTCTATTTTCTGTATCTTACGTAAGAAATGGCTGGTACTAACGCCTGAAGAATGGGTGCGTCAGCATTTTGTTCATTTACTGACCAGTCATTATGCATACCCTAAAAGTTTATTAAAAATTGAAGGAGGCTTAAGCTTAAACCGGACATCCAAACGTTCGGATCTGGTGATGTATAACCGCGATGGCCTGCCCTTTTTACTCGTAGAATGCAAGGCTCCCGATGTGAAAATCACGCCATCCGTACTGGAACAGGCTATGCGGTATAACCACATTATCAAAGCACCCTATCTGGCCCTGAGTAATGGAATGGATCATTTCATATTCCAGTTAGACGAACAGGGGAAGCTGGAACGATTGGAAGATGTTCCGGCGTTTGGGAACTAGAGCAATTGGGAGGCAAATTATAATTTTTTAATAAACTGTTAGATTTTCCAGGAATAGAAACAAAAGTCAGTAGGGTAGGTATAATGGTTTAGCAAGAAACCGTTTTTATTATTGACACGGTAAACCGTTAGGGTCTAACTTAGATGCTGAAACAAGGGACAACGAGCTCTGTTGAATCCGTGGCTAGGACCTAGCGGACTGGAAATAACAGAAATCACCGGTTTAATTATGCCATCATCAACGTACGAATATCTAGGGACGAAACAGAAAGCCCTTAAAATAAATCTTGATAAACGAATTTACGGATCCTATGCCGAGATCGGAGCGGGGCAGGAAGTAGCCGCTAACTTTTTCAAAGCGGGCGGTGCTTCTGGTACCATAGCAAAGACGATGTCTGCGTATGACATGACGTTTTCAAACGCCATTTACGGCCCTGAAGAAAGTGGTCGTTATGTAGTAGAAAGCCGGCTGGTAAAGATGTTACGTCATGAGTACGACTTACTTATCGAGCGATTGGATCAAAAGCGGGGCCAGGAAACCTGCTTTTTTTCTTTTGCTAATACAGTAGTGGCTCTCAATTATCATAAAACGAATGAGTCGCACGGCTGGGTTGGATTGCGTTTTCAGTTATCGCCTCAATCGGAACCGAACGAGGTAATTATCCACGTTCGAATGCTGGATAATGATACCATTCTTCAGCAGCAGGCTTTGGGTATTATCGGGGTCAACCTGATGTATGGATGTTATTACTACCATCAAATGCCCGAAACGCTTCTGCGTTCGTTAATGGATGATTTGACGACAGATCGCATTGAAATAGACATGATTCGGTTCAATGGCCCTGATTTCAAGGCTGTTGATAACCGCTTGATGAGCTTGTATCTGGTTAAACACGGCTTCACGAATGCGGCTTTATTCGGTCCTAACGGACAAAATTTACAGCCTGCAGATGCCCTGTATAAAAAGCATATTGCAGTGATTCGGGGACGTTTCCGTCCCTTTGCTCTGGTGCATCAGGATATGCTTCAAAACGGCGTTGCTCAATTTCTGGAAGACCCTGAAGTTGACCCCAATCGGGTAGTGGTACTGACGGAGTTAACCCTTCAGAACCTGCGTGATGGCGACGACATTAACGAGAAAGACTTCCTTGACCGGGTGGATATTCTGGGGAAACTGGGCCTTACGGTAATGGTATCCAACTATACAGAATATTACAAGCTGATTTCATACCTGGCAAAGCTGACCAAACTGAAGATTGGCCTTATTATGGGTATTCCCAATCTGGAATTCATCTTCGACGAGCAGCATTATGCTAATCTGCCGGGCGGAATTCTGGAAGCTTTTGCCACGCTCTTTAGTCGGAAAGTTAAGCTTTACGTATATCCGGCTTTACGCCCTGATGGTACGCTGGCTAACTGCTTTAAATTCCAGCTGCCTTTTCATCTGCGAGACTTGTTTAGCTACCTGATTTCCAACAATAAGATTGAGGACATTCGGAGCTTTAACAAGAAGAACCTACATATCCTTTCTGATCAGGTTTTAGCAATGATTAAGTCGGCGGACGATGGTTGGGAACAGTACGTTCCTGATGAAGTAGCCACCATGATCAAGGATAAATGTCTGTTCGGTTTTCCCTGTGTTGTGTATCCAAAAGAGGAAAACAAGATTGAAAGTGCAGACGAGTTCTTTGCGGAGTAATCTGTTAGTAGAGATGAAATTCTAATTAGAGTATAAATAAAGAGCCCCGAATCGTCTGGTTCGGGGCTCTTTATTTATATGATATAGCTAACGATTACACCAGTGACATTTCTGGCTCCACGGGCTTCTCATTTGGCTTCAACGGTTTGTCTTCATCTTTTCGGCGAGACATCATTGTGTATACTGCTGGAATTACGTATAAAGTCAGTAACAACGAGAACATAATACCGCCCACAATCACAATACCCAGCGGAATACGGCTGGTAGCGGCGGCACCCAGTGACAGGGCAATAGGTAAGGCTCCCAAGGCCATAGCTAAGCTCGTCATTAAAATAGGGCGTAAACGCATGGTTGCAGAAGTAATCGCGGCATCTACTTTATTCAAGCCTTCTTTACGTTGTTCGTTTGCAAATTCCACGATCAGAATTCCGTTTTTCGTTACCAGACCTACCAACATAATCATCCCGATTTGAGAGAAAATATTAAGCGTTTGATCGAATAACCAAAGCGATAGTAAGGCTCCTGCCAAGGCTAATGGTACCGTAATCATGATGATAATTGGATCAAGGAAGCTTTCAAATTGAGCCGCCAGGATCAGGTAAATCAACACCAAGGCTAATAAAAAGGCAAAAGATGTATTCGACGAACTTTCAGCATAATCGCGGGAAGCTCCCGATAAGGCCGTAGCAAAGCCCTGTTCTGTCAATTTGAGTTGTTTGGATACTGATTCCATGGCTTTAATACCATCGGCAATGGTCATGCCGGGAGCTAAGCCTGCCGAGATCGTTGCCGATTTATACCGATTGTAGTGATACAGCTGGGGCGGCGTAGTAGACTCCGTAACACGAACCAGGTTATCTAACTGAATCGCTTCGCCCCGACTATTTTTGACGTATAAAGTCTGTAAGTCGATGGGTTGAGAACGATCTTTCCGGTAGACTTCTCCCATAACCTGATATTGCTTCCCTTTCATCGTGAAATAACCGTATCGACGATTACTGTAAGCCAATTGCATGGTTTCTGAAATATCTGCTACAGATACGCCCAGTTCACTTGCTTTGGCCCGGTCAATTTCCACTCGTAACTCTGGCTTATTGAATTTCAGGTCAATATCAACCCCCTGCAATGCCGGGTTCTGGTTGGCTGCATCGATGAATTTAGGAAGAATAGCCTTGAGCTTTTCGAAATCGTTGTGCTGAATGACGAAAGAAACGGGTAAGCCCCCCCGGCGGTTAACGGCAATGGTTTGTTCCTGAACGGCAAAGGCTTTTCCTTCGGGGAAGTTCTTGGTATTGCGGTTAATCATTTCAACGATTTGCTGTTGACTGCGAGTCCGCTCATTAATTTCGGGTAACCCAATGCGAATGGTTCCCGAGTTAACTGAACCAGCTCCCGAGAAACCGGGGGCCGTAATGCTCATGACGATGCGGCTTTCGGGAACAGAGTCCATCAGAAACTGGCTTAGCCGTTGCATATAATCGTCCATGTAATCGTAAGAAGTTCCTTCCGGAGCCGTTACCGAAAGCCGGAACTGGCTACGATCTTCCAGCGGAGCTAACTCCGACTGAATGTTATTATAGAGTACATACGCCAGACCAAAACAACCCGCGATGATTACCCAAGCCATCCATCTTACTTTCATAAAGCTGGTCAGCGTTTGCTGATAGCCGCGGTCCAAGGATTGGAAAAAAGGCTCCGTTTTGTCGTAGAACCACGAATTTTTGTGCTTCTTTTTCGACATAATGACGTTCAGAACCGGCGTCAATGTCAGCGATACGAAGGCTGAAATCAAAACGGCACCGGCTACTACAATACCAAACTCACGGAATAGCCGTCCTACAAACCCTTCCAGAAAAATAATGGGAAGGAATACGAACGCCAGCGTAACCGAAGTAGAAATAACGGCGAAGAAAATCTCTTCCGAACCTTCTTTAGCAGCCTGCATACGCGGCATCCCCGCTTCCAGTTTCTTGAAAATGTTCTCTGTGACTACAATCCCATCATCCACTACAAGACCCGTGGCAAGTACAATGGCCAGCATGGTCAGAATGTTGATGGTAAAGCCAAAAATGTACATAATGAAGAAAGCTCCCACCAGTGAGACTGGAATGTCAATCAGAGGTCGGAAAGCAATGGCCCAGTCACGGAAGAACAGGTAGATGATAATAACCACCAATACCAGCGAAATGAGCAGCGTTTCTTCTACTTCAGTAATGGATTTCTTGATGAAGCGAGTATTGTCAAGAGCGATATTCAGACTTAAGTCTTTAGGAAGATCGGTTTTAATTTCTTCCAGACGTTTATAGAATTCATCGGCAATGGATACGTAGTTGGATCCGGGCTGCGGAACGATGGCCATACCTACCATGGCAATGCCGTTTCCACGCATGGCCGTTTCTTCATTTTCAGGTCCAAGCACTGCTTCACCGACGTCGGAAAGGTGAACTACCTGACTGTTCGTATTGCGAAGAATAATATTGTTAAATTCTTCCTCAGTCGTGAGTCGGCCGAACGTACGAATACTTAATTCGGTCGCATTACCTGCGATTTTACCCGAAGGCAATTCGACGTTTTCACGCGATAAAGCATTCAGTACATCAACGGCGGTGATGTTATAAGCCGACAGCTTGGCCGGGTCTAGCCAAAGACGCATGGCGTAGCGTTTCTCCCCCCAGATTTGAATGGCACTCACGCCGGGAATGGTTTGCAGACGTTCCTGTAAAACGTTGGTTGCATAATCATTCAGCTCCAAAATATTCCGGGAAGAGCTTTGAACCGTCATGGTAATAATAGCGTCCGAGTTAGCATCAGCCTTACTTACGACGGGCGGAGCATCCAGGTCATTCGGTAACTGGCGTTGAGCCTGTGAAACCTTATCCCGCACATCATTAGCGGCGGCTTCCAAATCTGCTTCGAGGTTAAATTCGACGGTAATGTTGCTGGTACCCTGACTACTGGTTGAAGAAATGGAACGTACCCCGGCAATACCGTTAATGGCTTTTTCCAGAGGTTCCGTAATCTGAGATTCGATGATATCAGCATTCGCCCCGGCGTAGCTTGTTCGGACGTTAATAATCGGAGGGTCAATGGCGGGGAAGTCTCGCACCCCTAAAAATGTAAACCCTACATACCCGAATAGCACAATGATGATATTCATCACAATGGCTAATACAGGGCGGCTCAGAGACAAAGAGGGTAAACTCATGCTTAACTGGTTTAGACGAATAGCTAATTCAGATATTTTTATAAGTAGGAAGAGCCGTAAGGGTTTACAAGACAGTTAGTTAAAAAATATCTATACCAGGACTCTGCCGCTTTCAGATAAGTAGAAAGGAAGAAGTAAAACTTATTTTTTTACGCTTCTGATCTTTAATGCCTGATCAGGTTTAATCTGTAAAATTCCGGTAGTAATGACCGTGTCCCCCGCCTGAATTCCGCTCAGAATCTGAACTTTGGTATCTGTACGGGTTCCGGTTTCTACGGTCTGATACGAAGCCTTACCCTGACGCGAGATTACTACCTGCTTATCCTTAGTTCCAGGGATAATGGCCTGTGAAGGAACCATTAATGCCTGGGGCGTTTGACCCAAACGTAATTTTACCTGAGCAAACTGGCCGGGACGAATCTGATTGGCTCCATTGGGAACCAGGGCTCGTAACTTTACTGTCCGGGTAGCCAAATCAATTTTAGGCTCAATCGCGTACACTTTACCTTCGTACGCCTTCGATTCACTGGATACATTGAAGCTTACAACATCTCCAACTTTTACTTTATCAGTGTATTTTTCAGGAATGGAAAAGTCAACTTTCAGTGGATTGGTTTGCTGGAAACTGGCAATCACTGTGGTTGGAGTAACAATGGCTCCTTCACTCACATAACGCAGACCAATCTTTCCGGAGAAAGGAGCCCGAATTTCAGTGCGTTGCAATTGAGCTTTTGCTACGGCCATATCAGCGTCAAACGCATCTACCTGCGACTGGGCTACATCCACTTCCTGCTTACTTACGCCTTCGCGTTCCAGCAGGTATTGCAGACGCTCCAGCGATTTTTGAGCTAACTGACGCTGCGTTTTTACTTTTAGCACCTGAGCTGATAAATCAGCATCATATAATTTAATCAACAAAGCTCCTTTCGGAACGATCTGACCTTCTTTAAAATAGATCTTTACCACCCGGGCATTAATTTCCGATTGCAACGAAATCTCTTCATTACTTTGCAACGTACCACTCGTTTCGATTGCGTTATCGAGTTGCTCCGTACTGGCAATGTATCCATCCACGGTTAAGGCTTTAGGACCACCGGCAGATTTACTTTCATTGCCGGCCTTTTTCTTTTCCGCACGATTCAGTTTGCCATATACCAGATACCCAATGCCGCCAACAATTGCAACCACGAGTAACCAGCGAACAAGACTTGAAGATTTCATAGATAAATTTTAAGCAAAAACCCGCTTGTAAGAGAAGTCGGGGTACGTTAGATAATGGAGGTTTGCAGGGTTTAATATTGGACGAAATTAACTGTTTTTTGTGCTTAATTTCTATGAACCTTGTACTGCAGCCGGGGAAATGGAAAATCCAAAGACCAAGTAGGGGAGGAGTATGAAAAACTCCCGTAGTTTTGCGACGTAATTTTTAGTGTTACGGAAAGAAAACGGATTTCTACAAAAGCTTTTACAGAACGGCTAACTTTAGCGAATCCCTTTTCGCTTGTCTTAAAACGGACATAAATTGCCGTATTTGAGCCCGGTAACTAATATCTTAGGCTATAGTCCGAAAAAGCCACGCTTACTACTGACGCTTCCCAGCCATTCAAACAAACGTATGAAAAGACTTTACCTCTAATTTGTTAAACTCTATTAATCAGTAAATTATGAAATTTTTCATTGATACTGCTAACCTCGATGAAATTCGGGAAGCCCATGAATTGGGTGTGCTGGATGGTGTAACTACTAACCCTTCGCTCATGGCGAAAGTGGGCATTAAAGGAAAAAATAACGTACTCAAGCATTATAAAGACATCTGTAATATCGTTGATGGCGACGTAAGTGCAGAAGTAATCAGTACCGATTTGAAAGGAATCATTCGGGAGGGCGAAGAGCTAGCCGATATTGATGAGAAGATCGTAGTGAAAGTTCCCATGATCCGCGAGGGAGTTAAGGCCTTGCGGTATTTTTCTGAAAAGGAGATCAAGACGAATTGCACACTGGTATTTTCGGCGGGACAGGCTTTGCTTGCGGCTAAAGCCGGAGCTACCTACGTTTCGCCCTTCATTGGCCGCCTGGATGATATCTCTTACGATGGAATTGAACTAATCGAATCCATTGTTTCCATCTATGAAAACTACGGGTTTATGACGCAGGTATTAGCCGCGTCGATTCGTCACCCGGTTCATATTCTGAAGTGTGCCGAAATTGGAGCTGATGTAGCTACCTGCCCTTTATCGGTGATTACCTCCTTATTAAATCACCCTCTGACAGATTCAGGATTGAAGAAGTTTTTGGAAGATGCCAGCAAATTTGCCTGATCAGTCTGATCGTAAAACATAATTTGTTAAATGTTTAAAAAGCCCGCAGTCAGCGGGCTTTTTTCGTAAAAATTTGATTAAAAAAACTTAAATCAACCATATCTATGCGTTTTATGAAACTTCACTTTTATGTTTGTATAATAGAATTACTGATTGCTCATGTTAAAACGTATCTGCTTACTATTCTTTTTACTCGGTTGTAGCCTGGCTTCCCAGGCTCAGAACAAACCGAGTGAGCAGCGTACGGACCCTGTGCTGGAGGAAGCATCCCCGGGAGGCTTTTCTAAAGTGATTGGCTTTATTAAAAATGCAGGGAAAGCCATTGATAATCCTTCCAAACTTAAATTCGAGGTTGTGGATGATGAACATCCTCCCCGTGAAAAACCCAAAAATGGATTTTCTAAGTTTATCCATTTCATCAAAGATGTAGGGAAAGTAATGGATGATCCCACGAACCTGAAAATTTCCGTGGAAGAAGAAAATAACCGTTCTCGCAAATCCCAACGCGATTAACGCTCTTATCTCGTTTCTGAATACCCTGATTTTCCGATTATCTTCTAGACTTCTCGCAATTTTTTTTGCGTGGGATGCAACGCGTTTTTCCTGATCTGCATCATTTAGTCTCAAATTTTCTGGCGTTCTTCTCTTTTTCTATTCATCCCAGCTTCTTTACCGTTCATCACTTTATTTGGCTATTCAAGGTAGCTTGTATTGCATAGTACTGTAAATCGCCCTCATCTTTGTCCCATCAACAAGAGCAAAACACACCTATAGAACTGTCTTTTCCTTAATTCATGAAAACATTTATATATACTCTGACGCTAATCATCTTTGGCTTGACTCTGAGTCAGGCTCAGAGCAATTTCAAGGGAAGCGTATCCGGAAAAATTACGGATAAGACCGGCAAAGCCGTTGAGTTTGCCACCATCATGGTCATGAAAGCCAAAGACTCTACGCTCGTGAAGGGCGGAGTTGCGGATGCGGACGGTAGTTTCGAAATCGAAGGAGTGGCCGAGGGCCGTTATTACGTAGCTATTACTCAGGTAGGTTTTGCCAAGAAATTAACACCACCTTTTATTCTGAATGCCGAAAGCCCCAAAGTCAAGCTGGCGGCTTTGATTATGGAGCCCGCTTCGCAGGAATTGAAAGAAGTAACGATTGCCGCAGCCAAGCCTTTTATTGAACAGCAAATAGATAAAACGGTAGTGAATGTGGAAAATAGTATTGTAGCGGCGGGTAATAATGCTCTGGAAGTACTCGAACGTGCTCCAGGAGTTACCGTGGATCGGGATGGTAATATTTCACTGAAAGGTAAAGCTCAGGTTCGGGTTATGATCGACGGAAAACCAACCTATCTGTCCAGTGAAGATTTGGCGAACTTATTGCGTAACACGCAGGCCAATCAGCTGGAGAAGATTGAAATTATGACCAATCCGTCTTCTAAATACGATGCTGCCGGGAATGCCGGGATTATTAATATTCGTACAAAAAAGAATCAGAATTCGGGCATGAATGGCTCTGCAACGCTGGGCTTCGGGTATGGTTTAAATCCCAAATACAACGGAAGTCTGAACCTGAATTATCGGAAAGATAAATGGAATGTGTACGGTAACTATTCCGGGGGTGCCCGTAAAAACTGGAGGGATCAGAGAATAACGCGTAAGTTCCGGGAAGGAGATCAGGTAACGGCTTTATTTGAACAAAGTGCTGAGAACATTACTCAGAATCATAACAATAACCTGAAGTTAGGTACCGATTATTTCGCTTCGAAAAACACTACAATCGGAGTGATGATGAATGTAAACTCAGGAAGTTGGGGAAGTACGGGAGACAACATTACCAGGATTTATCAGGGTACGTCAGTGCTGGAAAAAACCACAACTACGGGTCAGGATTTCGAGAATACCTGGAAAAGCTTAACTACAAACCTCAACCTGAAGCACACGATTGATACCGCTGGAAGAGAAATCACCGCTGATGTTGATTATGCCCGGTATGACAATCGTTCGGATCAGAAGTACAAAATCACAACGGTAAATCCGGCTGGAGCCAACATCGAAATTCCCCGTTTCGACGTGGGTAATACCAAGGGAGTCGTGGACATTTATTCCGCAAAGGTTGATTATACGCACCCGCTGAGTAAGAGATCGAAGCTGGAAGCAGGTTTGAAAACGGCTCTGGTAACGACAAATAACAACATGAAATTCACGATTGAGCAGGGCGATGTTCCTCGTCTGGACTCTGGTCGGACCAATCAGTTCATCTACCGCGAAACGATTAATGCCGCTTATTTGAATTACAGTACCCAGATTAAGAAAACCTCAATTCAGTTAGGTCTGAGAGGCGAACAAACGGTAATGAAAGGTAATCAAGTAACTTCAGATACCAGCTTCCGCCGGAATTACCTGAATCTGTTTCCCAGCGTATTTGTACGTCAGGAGCTGAATAAGAAACATACCCTGGGCATGTCTTATAGTTACCGCATTGACCGTCCGGATTATGAAGACCTGAACCCCTTCGTATACTTCCTGGATTTGTATACCTATCAGCAGGGTAACCCGTACCTGAGACCCCAGTTCTCACACGTGGCTGAGGTAACGCATACCTTCATGGGAATGATTACTACGACGCTGAATTATGGTCGCTCGAATGGAATTATTACCGAAGTATTGCGTCAGAATGATGCTGCCCGTACCACATTTATTAACAAAGAAAACTTTGGTTTTCGGGAGAACTATGGTGTAGCAGTTTCAGCAAATATCCCCATTACCAAGAAATGGATGAGCATTAACTACATCAACGTGAACCGTAACCGATTCGTAGGTTTACTGAACGGAGGAGAGTTTGATGGCCGCATTGTAACAACGACGTTTAATACTCAAAACCAGTTTACTTTACCTAATAACTGGTCAGCGGAAATCAGTGGTTTTTATATGAGCGGATTCCTGGAAGGAACCATCAAGGGCCAACCGATGTGGCAGGTTTCACTGGGAGTTCAGAAACAATTCTGGGAAAAAAGAGCCAGCCTGAAGCTGAATGTGCGTGACATCTTCTGGTCGCAGCAATTCCGGGGAAGCTTTGTATTCGGAAACGTAGATATGCAGATCAGTAATAAATGGGAGAACCGTGTAGCGAACCTGACCTTCTCGTATCGTTTCGGTAACTCCAAAATTCAGGCTTCGCGTCGCCGCAGCACGGGTCTGGAAAGTGAAGCCGGACGGGTGAATCAGGGTAGTAACTAAAGTAGTTATACAAAAAGAACCTTCAGCCTTACTAAAAGAAGAAGCCTCGTTTTCATAAACGAGGCTTCTTCTTTTAGTAAGGCTGTGGATTGACTCACAATGGTTATTCTTTCATTGATGATTCGCAGCTTTCAAAAGGGAAGGATCGTTCTCAAAAATAGCCATTTCAAAATCCTTGCCATCAAAATGGGCATACGATTGGGTATGTATCCATTCACCAATATTAACGTAACGACTCGTCGGTGAGACGTGCATATCCAGAATCAAATGCCGATGACCGAAGATGTAATAGTCATGGTGATTTTTAGCTTCTATCTCCTGACAATACAGAAAGATCCATTCATTGTCGTCACCTCTAAAAAACTCATCGGCCTTACCTGCTTTAGAGGCACGCGTATGGCGGGCCCATCGATGAGCCAGCATAATACCTACATCCGGGTGAAGCCAGCGGAAGAAAAATTGCAGAACAGGATTGGTAAAGATGGGCTTTAAGACTCGCTTGTAAGCATAATCGCCAGGTCCTAAACCATCGCCGTGCCCGAGCATAAAACGGGTCTCTTTTCCTTCGGAAAGGACTTTAAATTCAATTGGTTTTCGATGGACAGAAATATCGAACTCTGCGGGAAAGTAATCTCGCATCCAGAGGTCATGATTTCCCGTAAAAATCTGAATGTCAATTCCTGCGTCTTTTAATTCAGCTAATTTTCCCAGAAAACGAACATATCCTTTCGGAACGGCTTCTTTGTATTCATGCCAGAAATCGAAAATATCTCCTACCAGAAAGATAACCTGAGCCTCCGATTTGATGTGATCGAGCCATCGGACAATAGCCTTTTCACGAGCGGCACTGCGATCTAACGGAGCACTGCCCAAATGAAAGTCGGAAGCGAAAAAGATCTTTTTATGGGGAAGAAGCTGAATTTCGTTCATTAGAACGTGGGAATTGGTAAAACAACACAACTAGAAAAGGCAAAGATAGAGCTTTGACAGAAGTAACCGTTATCGTTCAGATAGAGTCATAAAAAAAGCATTTCCAGACGAACCAGAAATGCTTTTTTTATAAAATCAGAGAAGTTATTCAGCCGATGGCGTTGGCTCTTCCGTAGGAACTACTTCAGAGTTACCGGGAGTCGCATCTTCAGGAATTTCCGTAGGAGCAGACTCTTTCCCTTTCATGTAAGCCTGATATGAAGTTTCCTGTTCAAACGGACGCTTTCCAATCAGTTCTTCCAGATCAGACTGGAATAAAACTTCCTTGTTCAATAACTGCTGGGCGATAACTTCCAGAGCTTTGATATTCTCGGTTAATAAAGCCTTGGTGCGTTCGTATGCCGCATCTACAATCAGTCGAACTTCTTCATCAATGATTCGTGAAGTTTCTTCCGAATAAGGCTTATTAAACGAATACTCATTGTTTCCTTTTGAATCGTAGAACGAGATATTACCTAATTTCTCATTCATCCCGTAAACAGTTACGATAGAATAAGCCATTTTGGTTACTCGCTCCAGGTCACTTAGAGCACCCGTCGAAATTTTACCGAAAACCACTTCTTCAGCAGCACGACCACCCAGGGTCATACACATTTCATCGATTAACTGTTCCGTACGGTACAGGAACTGCTCTTTTGGCAAATACTGAGCATAACCTAAAGCAGCAACGCCACGAGGTACGATAGTTACTTTTACCAAGGGATCAGCGTGTTCCAGGAACCAACCTGCTACAGCGTGACCAGCTTCGTGGTAAGCCACAATTTTCTTCTCGTGCGGAGAAATGATTTTGTTCTTTTTCTCCATACCTCCAATCACCCGGTCCATTGCATCCTGGAAATCCTGCATGTCAATAGCCTGTTTGTTTTTACGGGCTGCAATTAGAGCAGCTTCGTTACAAACGTTCATGATCTCGGCACCAGCAAAACCAGGCGTTTGAGCTGCCAGCTTATTTGCTACCACGTCAGCCGCGAGTTTCAGGCTGGACATGTGGACTTTAAAGATGGCTTCACGACCAATAATATCGGGTTTGTCGATAGAGATCTGACGGTCAAAACGACCTGGACGCATCAGGGCTGAGTCCAGAACGTCAGGACGGTTGGTAGCAGCCAGAATAATAATACCTGAATCCGTTGCGAAACCATCCATTTCTACGAGTAGAGAGTTCAGCGTGTTTTCACGTTCATCGTTAGCTCCTGGCATAGCACCACGGCCACGAGAACGACCTACCGCATCAATCTCATCGATAAAGATGATACAGGGAGCTTTTTCTTTTGCCTGTTTGAAGAGGTCACGCACCCGGGCAGCACCTACCCCTACGAACATTTCTACGAAATCAGAACCTGAAAGCGAGAAGAAAGGAACGCCTGCTTCACCAGCAACAGCCTTAGCCAGCAACGTTTTACCTGTACCGGGAGGGCCAATCAGTAAAGCTCCTTTAGGAATTTTACCCCCTAAATCCGTAAATTTCTTGGGTTGCTTGAGGAATTCTACGATTTCCTTGATCTCTTCTTTCGCTTCATCCAGACCTGCTACATCGTCAAAAGTGATTTTAACTTTGTTTTCGGCATCGAATAAAGTAGCTCTTGAACGTCCGATGTTAAAGATTTGTCCGCCAGGGCCACCGCCACCAGCTACACGACTCATCATAAAATACATCGTTACGACAATCAGAATCAACAGACCCCAGGTTGAGAAAAATTCCATCAGTCCCGCTCGTTCATCTACCGTATAGTCAATCGGATTTGAAGCGTGCGTTTTATTATATTCCTTAACATCGTCATTAAAAATCTCCGTAGACGGTATTGGGAATGCAAAGTGTGGTCCTGGTGTCGATGGGAAATAAGATTTTTCACTCGTCAGACCTTTGTATTCAGGTTTTTGAAGAGCCTCTCGGTTCAGGGTTACTTCGACCAGTTTGTCATTCACAACAACGGTTTGATCTACTTCATTTTTAGCGGCCATTTCGAAGTATTGCTTCATCTTAATTCTTCGAACGCCGGTATTCTTACTAACGACCATAATAGTTATGATCGCAACAACCAGACCCGCTACGAGCCAACCCTGAAAACCTGGACGGCGGGGAGGCTTCGGTAACTTGGGTTTATTTGAATTTTCTTCAGCCATGTCTGTCTTTCTTTCTAAGATACCGATAGTGTGTCGGTGGTAAATCGAGCTGGTTCGTAGACCAGAGGTTTAATAGTAACTTCCCAAGTTGAATGAATGGTTTCACGCAAAAATTCAACTTGGGTCGAATGGCAGAATTTCAGGGTAAGCGGTCGAAAATCAGGCTTCGTCTTCGATGACCGTCATTTCAGCATCGCCCCAAAGTTCTTCCAAACGATAAAAATCACGTCTTTCCTGTTTAAAGACGTGTGCCACTACGTCGACATAATCCAGAAGAATCCACTCTTTCTGATTCTTACCTTCCCGGTGCCATGGATTAATGCCGGTAGCTTTATGTACTTCCTCGTCAACAGAGTCAGCAAGGGCGTCAACTTGGGTATCGGATTTTCCTGAGCAAATGACAAAGTAATCCGCAATGGCATTTTTCACTCCCTTCAGGTTTAGAACAATGATGTTCAACCCTTTCTTTTCCTGCATGCCCTTTACTACCAGTTGGCAGATTTCATCCGCCGGAATGTCATTTTGCTTTACGCGTTCTGAAGTTTCAATCATTCGTTAAAAGATTATCGTTTTCTGGCTAAAAGTATTCTGATTAGGCTTCAGCCATCGCGAATCAATAATTATATATTAGGTTACTAATTAAGGTGAAAATCGGCACTTGTCTAGTGTCTTATCCTTACTATAACGTTTGATTCGTAAATTTACTCCCTTAAAACTAAAAATAATTGTACAAATCCTATCCTAAGACCCAATTTATCGGTCAAAAAATTATATATCTGCCAACTTGTCATTCAACGAATGACCTTGCTGCCGAATCTTTACGTGCAGAGGCACCGGAAGGCACACTTTATGTGACGGATGAGCAGACTGCCGGACGAGGTCAGCGGGGAAATACCTGGAAAGCAAATGCGGGAGAAAACCTTACGTTTTCATTTATCGTTTACCCTATTTTTCTTAAAGCGACAGAACAGTTTCGATTGAGTATCGCCATTTCACTAGGGATTCACGATTTCTTAACGGAGTTATTATACGATCACGTTTTCCTGAAATGGCCCAACGATGTGTATTACAAGGATCAGAAACTAGTCGGTGTGCTGATCGAAAACGCATTAATGGGGTCGATGCTGACGGGTTCTGTAGTCGGCATCGGTATTAATGTGAATCAGTTACTGTTTCCCATAGATACCGCTACCTCCATTCGGCAAATAACGGGAAAAGAATATTCACTGGAAGCTTTGCTGATGCAACTCTGTAAATGTTTGGAAAAGAGATACCTCCAACTCAAAAATGGAGGCTATAGTTTGCAAAAAATGGACTATCTCAAACGGTTATACCGTTTTGAAGAGTGGCATCGCTTTCAGGATGCTTCCGGGAAAATCTTCAATGGACAAATTACGGGAGTCGCCGAGTTTGGACAATTGGAAATTGAAACAGAAACGGGCATTCGTTACTTCGATATCAAAGAAATTTCGTTCGTACGATAAGCTATAATTCCTGACGGGCTGCTTTCTGGGCCGGCATCCAGGAGGCAGCCAGAGTAATAATAATCAGGGCAATGACAGTACCAATCAAATCCTGAACTTGCATCCGAACCGGATAGGCATCAACCAGTGAACCCACCAGCTGCATTTTCACCAGCCCGTACGTTTCCTGAGCCCAGCAAATAACAATTCCCAGAATTAAGCCTACTAAAGCTCCACTAAAACCTACCAAGGCTCCTTCTGCAAGAAAAATACGACGGATCAGCCCTGGCCAAGCTCCCATGGCAAGTAAGGTGGCCACATCCGCTTTTTTCTCAATGGCTAACATGGAAAGTGAGAAATAAATATTGAAGGAAGCAATGGCAATGATGAGTGTTAGCGTTACGAAAACAAATAGTTTCTCAATCTGAATGGCCCGGAACAGACTGGCATGCTGTTCGTCCTGATTCTGAACTTTATATTTTTCGCCAACAGCTTTCTGCATTTCCTGCTGAACGGTTTCGATGTCTACCCCCGGTTTTACCTTAAACTCCAAAGCGGTTCGCTGGCCGTTTGTTTCGAATAAATCTTCCGCAAAACGCAAAGGGACAAAGATGTAATGATCGTCGAAAGTTTGTTCTATGCTGAAAATACCGCCCGGTTGAATAGCCGCTTCATTAAAAGCCTCCAGGCCCGGAGCTGCTAGATTAGCATTTTTACGTGGATACCAGATTTCAAGTGCGGTCAGCGGGTCTTCAGGACTAACGCCCAGCATTCGAGCCACGCCAACCCCCAGAACCGCAAAATTCTGAAGCTGATTCTGAAGTTGCAGACTTCCTGCAATGCGGGCAGTATCCATTTCCGGGTGCGTCGCCAGGTTATCGTCTACCGCCTTAATTGTTGCTACGGTTCGACGATCCTGATATTGAACGAGAGCATTTTCTTCGTAAACCTGAGTGATGTGTTCAATGCCCTGAATTTTTTTCAAACCAGACCAGAGTGAATCGCTAATGGTAAAACGTTTGCCCGAAGTCGGAACCATCCGTAAATCCGAATCAACTGTTTTGAACAGTTGTCGGTTGAAATCTTCCAGTCCATTAAAAACGGAAAGAACTACAATAAGAGCCATAGTTCCGATGCAAACACCAAGCATGGAAATAATGGCAATAAGATTAATGTAGGAAGTTTTTTTCTTGGTAAGAAAATAGCGACGTGCGATCAGAAAGGGCAGATTCATGCCTGAACTTCAGAAGTAATAATCAGGAAAAAACAATTAATCCGGCCAGGTCAATGGACCGGATTAATCCAAAAGATTACTCTTCTTCAGAGTCTTCTTCGGATGGGGGAGGAATGGTAATACCAGCAAAAAGTGCATCCATCTTCGCGGCGTATTCAGCCGTATCATCCAGGAAAAATTGTAGTTCAGGAATCACACGAACCTGATTACGAATCTTATTGGCGAGGATCTGACGGATTTGCTTGGTCTTTTCCTGAATATTTTTCAAAAGCTGCTCTTTATCATTCGTGAGCAAAAAGCTCAGATACGCCCGAGCCAAGCCCAGGTCGGGACTAACTTTTACGTCGGTAACGGTAATGAACGCGTCACCAAATTGACCACGCATTTCTTTCTGAAAAATATCTCCCAGGTCTTTCTGCACTTGCCGTGCAAACTTCTGTTGTCGTTTCGATTCCATACTATAAACTTATGCTTTAGGGTGGAGAAAGCGAATCTTATAAGTTCCACTGTCACTCCACACGGTTGCAAATATCCGAATTTTCCCGTTGAGTTCAGAAAAGATAGCGTAGGTTTCGGAATTGAGTGGTTAATTTTGAAAAAATTAGCCTTGTGCACAGGGGGTGCCCAAAGTTGATAACCCCTGTTGAACTGAATTTTCCAGAAAGGTGCCTAAAGAATCAATCCATCTGGTTTAGTGTCATTACGTATCTTAACGTTATACGATCTTGCTTAGTTTTTTTAGGGTAAACGCTGCTTATCAGCTTTTCATACTTTTAATTATTTTGTTTCTGGTGCGAATCCCCGTCTTGTTAGGGAATACGCCTTTGCTGATTCCTGAAATGCAGTGGACCTTGTTAGGCGAACAGCTTAGCAGAGGATATGTATTGTATGACCAGATTTGGGACAGTACGGCTCCTTTATCGGCTTTAACGTATGCGGGATTAAACCTGATTTTTGGTCGATCTGAAGTGGGCTACCATTTTCTGGCTTATCTAATAGCAGCGTTTCAGATTATTTATTTCAACCTGATTATGAGCCGCCAGAGTATTTTCCCGGAGCGGAATTATGTGCCTGGGTTTCTGTATCTGGTAATGATGAATATATCATTTGATTATACCACGCTTTCTCCGGCATTGATGGCGACAACGTTTCTGTTGCTAGCTCTGGGAACTTTGTTAAAACAACTGGATCGTGAAGGAATCAAGGATGAATTACTGGAAGTAGGGTTTTACATTGGAATTGCTACCTTGTTTTATCCTCCTTCTATGGTGTTTATTATCTGGGTCGTTTTGTCGCTGTTGATATATAGTGGAGCTAGTTTCAGGCAGCACATCATCAACGTTCTGGGGTTCTTTTTTCCTATCGTTATTGTTAATTTATACTTCTATCTGGATGGTCATTATGAAGCCTTTACCCGGAATTTCCTGAGCATTATTTTCCAGATACGGCAATATGATTTGAATGATTTTCAGACACTTTTGGCAGTTATTGCTCTGCCGGTGATTTTTGCCCTGTTCGGATTTCTTAAAATTCTCAATTACGGCCGATATACTAATTTCCAGTCGCGTGTGCAGCAGGTAATGGCTTTATATGTGGGAGCCTGTTTACTTTCGGTAGGATTAATGGCCTATCTGGCTCCGATGCAGTTTGTGATTTTTACTCCAGGCCTGACCTATTTTGCAGTCTATTTCTTTGAAACGGCCACTAGAAAAAAGTGGATCCCCGAGCTGACATTTGTACTGTTTACGGGAGGAGTAGGGGTATTATTTTATTTGACGTTAATGCCTGCGTTTTCCAATAGCATCGTAAAACTGGAAAATCTGACGGTTAAGCCCGTTCGATTACCCGCTGAGATTAAGAACAAAAAGATTCTGGTTTTGGGGGAAAGCATGGGTGAGTATCTGGATAATTACCCGGCTACAGCATATTTGAACTGGAACCTGTCCCGCTTTGATCTGGAAAACCTGAATAACTATAACAACGTTATTAATATCCTGAGAAACTTCGAGAAAGACCCTCCTCAGTACCTTATTGATCGTAAAAATCTGGCTCCAACCTTATTTAAGCGAATTCCGGCTCTCGCCCGACAATATCAGGAAATAGAGAAAGGTATTTATCGAAGAGTATAATAAAAAACGAGTCGAGCTAACGTCCTTTTCACTGTAAAGGAAATAGCTCGACTCGTTTTTTATTAAGCCCTTTATTAACAACTGATCTTACCTACGCGAGTGGCATGACGACCTGCTTCGAAAGCTGTGGCAAGGAATTTCTTGACGCATCCTTCCGCTAATTCATACGCAATGAAGCGAGCGGGAATGCAAATGACGTTTGCGTTGTTATGCTGACGGGATAATTCCGCTAGATCTCGATCCCAGACCAAAGCCGCCCGAACGCCCTGATGTTTGTTAGCCGTAATGGTAACTCCCTGACCACTACCGCAGCACAGGACTCCAAAATCAGCTTCGCCGTTTTCAACGGAAGAGGCTACCGGATGAGCAAAGTCAGGATAATCGGCGGAATCGGTTGAATAGGTCCCGAAATCCGTTACTTCATGTCCTTCTTTGGTTAAGTAATCTGCCAGACGTTTCTTATAGTCAAAACCTGCGTGGTCGGAGCCAATAGCAATTTTCATAGAAGATATTCGGAAGTTTAAGTAAAAACTGCAACATTACGTGTCGGATAATCGTTATATCCTTCCCGTTTTACAAAAATACGGGCCTTCAATCAAAACCCTTGTATCGTTCAAGAAATGTTCAAGTAAACGAGTAGATTATGTCAGAAGTAAATGGAATTAAGCCCACCGGACTACCCCCGGTGCCTGAAAATACAGAAAATATGCGTCCGTTGACGGACGTTTCCTTAATGAACCCCGCCGTTACGGAAGACGAGGCCCGTATCCGCGAAGCCTTCGAAAATCATGACTGGGCTGAAATTAAAAGTGCTGACTCTTGGGTCATTTTCAAGGTAATGGCCGAGTTTGTAGAAGGATTTGACCGTCTGGCCAAAATTGGTCCCTGCGTGTCGATCTTTGGATCAGCCCGGACCAGTTCGGATCATCCTCATTATAAGATGGCCGAAGAAATTGCCGCTAAGCTGGTAAAGCTGGGTTACGGGGTGATTACGGGTGGTGGTCCAGGTATCATGGAGGCCGGTAATAAAGGGGCGAAAGAAAATGGTGGTAAATCGGTTGGTTTGAACATCAAGTTACCTTTCGAGCAGCAGCCTAATATTTACATTGACCACGATAAAAGTATCAATTTTGATTTCTTCTTCGTGCGTAAAGTAATGTTTGTAAAGTACGCTCAGGGTTTCATTGCTCTGCCCGGTGGATTTGGAACGATGGATGAATTATTTGAATCGTTAACTCTGATTCAAACCCAGAAAATCGGTCGATTCCCTATTGTGCTGGTTGGTAAGTCGTACTGGAGTGGATTGATTGACTGGTTGAGAACCACAATGTGTGAAGAAAATCGCTATATCAATCCCAATGATTTACACTTATTTAATGTCGTAGATACAGCCGATGAAGCTGTAGAGGTAATTCAACGTTTCTATTCCCGGTACATGTTGAAACCTAATTTTTAAGTAATAAATTAGTTAATTACCAAAAGAGAGACCGCTTTAGCGGCCTCTCTTTTGCTTTAATAGGCCAGATAAGGTTCTAACTTTTGAAGCGTTTGTTCATCAAGTAATTTTACGGCTTTCAAATCCGCCGAAGAATGAAAGGCTCCGTGTTGATTACGATACGCAATAATCGCTTTAGCAACGTAAGGCTTAAGGTAAGGGTGACGAAAATCTTCGGCTTTTATCTCGTTAATCCGTAGCTTTCTAACGGATTGGTAATTAGTTATTTGTCCATATCTTAGCAATTCATCCACAACGGCTGAATCAAGTCCCCACACTTCTCGGACTTGTGCTTCCCGAACAAAGCCACCCAGATTATCTCTGAATTTGACGATGCGAATTGCCAATTTTGATCCAATGCCGTAGATCCTTTTGAGCTGCGTTGTATCAGCTTCATTCAGGTCAAACCGAGTCAGTTTCTCTCGTGTAGGGACGGTATAGCTTAGCGGGGCTGAATGACTTAAAGATCTTTCAATGGAAGGTTTATCACTAGCTTGTTGAGGTAATTGAATATAAGGCTCTAATTTTTGATACGTGTCTTTAGGAAAGTCGTAAATGTGAAGTAAATCTTCTTTTTTTCGGAAAGAGCCACCTTTGGAACGGTACTTCAAAATCCGTTCGGCCATCCAGTGGGGTAACCCTAACTGTTGCCATTGCTCGATGGAAGTAGTATTGGGGTTAAAAGGAAATAAATGAAGGGGAACCGCTGGATCTGCCTTTACATCAGAACGTGAAATAGAAGCTTTTTTCTTTTCGTAAGGATAATCTTCAGGCGTTGAAACTTCCAGTTCGGCTACAATGGAATCCAGTTTTGCAGAATCACTGGATAGTGGAATTTTATCGGGAGCGTAATCGAGCAGGAAGGGAGTGAGTAATAATCCAGCAATAACGAAGAGTAAAACTAAAAATCCTCTGGCTTCTGAAGTACTGAATCCAAAATAATTGCGAATCCAGCGGCTTATGGCATTTTTCATAACTAAGGGTAGGATTGGATTACCCAAAATAACCGAATAGCTATTGAAAACTTAGTGCCGAAAAATAAGTATTAATGCTCATTTGTCGGCACTGGCTTATGTAGGAAGATTACTTCTTTTGTAGCAACTGAACAGAACTGTCGTTGATCTCAAACTGGTTCTTTTTCAATAAATTAATAACTTCAGACGCAGCCAGAATTACAGGCCCGTATCCATGAGCAGCGTAAGGACTGATGGGGCGGTGGTAATAAAAGGCAGGCTCAAAACCCATTCCCGTCCCTACGCAGGTACCTTCTACCTGCCCTTTAGCATTCACTTTGGTAGCAACGGCGTTCCAGGCTAGGAGGCAGGCAGGAGAATACGCAAGTCTGTCAATCCACCCTTTATTAATAGCCCGGGCTATGCAATACGCGTAAATGGCCGTTGCCGAAGTTTCTAGGTAGGAATCATTGCGGTCAATTAGTTGATGCCAGAACCCAGAGCCTGACTGATACGAAGTCAAACCTTGCACATGAGCCCGTAACAGTTCCAGAATTTGAGCCCGTTGCGGATGATTCTCTGGTAATACTTCTAATAATTCTACTTTGGTCAGGATAGCCCAACCATTGGCTCTTGCCCAGTGAAACTGCGGGTGAGTACTCATGCCTTCCACCCAGCCATGCATGTATAAACCCTTTTGAGAATTGAACATCCGTTTGGAAAACTGTATTACCTGCTTAACAGCTTCGTCGTAATATTTTTTATCGCCAGTTAGTTTACCCATTTGAGCAATGGCTGGAACGCCCATGAATAAGTCATCCAGCCAGAGTGAATTGGGTTGCGGGCGATTACGGGCCAGCGTACCATCACTGAGGCGAAATTCTTTTTTCATAATATAGTTTACAAAATGGTCTACCAGCGGACGAAGCTGGGTAGAGTTAACATCTCGCAGGGATTTAATCATGGCCGCGGTCAGTGCTCCACCATCATCAAGAGCGTGAGGAGCCAGAAACGAACGCATTGCCAGGCGGTTATTGGGATCAGCCTGTAATAAAGGCTGAAAATGAGGAGCGATGTCAGCTAGAAACTTGAGTCGTTCGTCCGTATAGGCTTTGTATTTAGGATCGCCTGTTGCTTCAGTAGCCTGTAAAAAAGCCGCATAGGTTACACCCCACTCATAACTTGTCAGACGAAAGTCAGCTTTAGCAAACGTGGAATTTGCATCAACTTTCGAATAATCAGTAATGGCTTTACCGCTTTGTTTATCTACTAACTGGGCTGGAGTAACCTCCTTTAGATAGTCGTAAATACGATTTAAAACTTGGGTTGTATGTTCTACCGAAACCAATCCGTAAGGTACAGGATAGTCCGGTTGTAATAGATGCAGTGGAGTATCGGCATCCGTTGCTTTAGTTTCGTTTCGCTGAGCTAATGCAGGACTAGTCACGGAAGCTATCAACAAAGAGGTAAATCCCGCCAGACGTATAACTGATCTCATCATTTGAAAGTTAGGATTAGAGTAGTAAAGGGATAATTACACAAATGACTTCAAAAGAGGAGTAGCCCCTTAGAAATGATAATTATGGATAAAAGAAAAACCCATTCAGCTTAAAAAGCTGGATGGGTTTGGCTAAAGTCAATTAGTACCACCGCCATGGTCTAATCCTTGATACTATTTTTATCAGTAATCAAACCGCCATCTGACTAACTGATTGCTCTACAAATGTATAGCAGTAGTGAAAAAATTGACTTTGGTTTTCGTTGATTGGTATGTTTTGTCCGACGACTGGTAGGATTATACCTGTTTTAGGTATTTTTTAGTATAAAATACCTAATATAAATATTGCAACTCTTAACTAGCAATCATGCATTTAGCTAATTACGAGAAGGTAATTTGACAATATTGGCCCAAAAATCGTATAAGCTGGCAAATGTTTTAACCAGATCAGAATAACTCGAAGGTTTAATAATATAAGAGTTAGCTCCGTGTAAGTAAGCACTTTTAATATCCTCGTTAACGGAAGAAGTGCTCATTACAATGATAGGAAGTGAAGAAATAGAAGGGGTATGACGTATGTTCTTGACGATATCAGCCCCCGCACCAGGGCGTAAATTCCAGTCTAAAATGATGAGATCAGGTAATTTACCTTCCGCAGGCTCTAATCGATTAAATAATTCATTTTCAGAGCTAACAGCTTCCCATTGTATATAGTTACTAACCTCCGAAAAGGCCTCTTTAACAAGAAACTGATCGTCTACATCGTCATCAGCTAGTAAAATATGCAGAGTAGAATGGTCAACCATAACAAGGTACGCATTAAATTAATGGGGCAAAATTGTGTCGTTCCTTCGTAAAGTGCAAAAAAATATACCGTGGCTGAACTGGGTATCATTCCGAACATAATTTAATTCATGGCTCAATAAATGAAACTATTTCTATTCTAAATAACGGATTAGCCGGGGAATGGTTTTCTCATCCGTGAACAGCTGATAAAAACCCGATTCCAAGCCTAATCCTATATTACCTTTGTCAAACACGGTTTCAGAATAACTTTATGAACATTCCATCGTTTTCGGAGTACCCTCAGAATAGTCTTCCTTCGGGTTATATTTCACTTATTCCCGCTGGGAATCTGCTGCAAACCCTAAAAAATCAGTCAGAACTTTTGATTAGCTGTTACGAGTCAATTCTTGCTAATGACCGGGCTGATTATCGGTACGCAGAAGGGAAATGGAGTCTTAAAGAAGTACTAGGACACATGATTGACACGGAGCGGGTATTTGCTTACCGTGCCTTATGTATTGCTCGTGGTGAAAAACAGGCACTGCCCGGTTTCGATCAGAATGAGTATATGCAGCACGATCCTTTTGTTCGAATACCTCTCTCAGGTTTAGTGAAAATTTACAACCTGACACGCGAAAGTAATCTGGCTTTATTTGAAACTTTCTCGGAAGAGGATCAGCAGCGAATGGGTGTTTGTAGTGGGTATGCCTTATCAGCAAGAGCCTTGATAACCATGATTGCTGGACACGAGCGGCATCATCTGGATATTCTGGCCCAACGTTATGGAGTGGTTCGATAACTCCCAACCGATAAAAAATGAATAAAATGAGTAGTATACATGAAGTTACCACATTACTTGAGAAAATTGCCCCGCTCGCTTATCAGGAATCCTACGATAATGCAGGGTTGATTGTGGGTAATTCCCAGGAGGAGGTGAAGAATATATTAGTGAGTCTGGACTGTACGGAAGAAATTGTCGAGGAAGCCATTCGTCGAGATTGTAACCTGATCGTAGCTCACCATCCTATTGTATTTAAGGGGCTTAAAAAGCTGAATGGAAAGAATTACGTAGAAAGAACGGTAATCAAGGCCATTAAAAATGACATCGCCATTTATGCTATTCATACGAATCTGGACAGCGTAAAAGGTGGGGTTAACTGGAAAATCGCCGAAAAATTAGGATTAAGCAATGTTCAGGTTTTGGCACCCAAACAACAATCATTATATAAGCTGACGGCTTTCGTACCTCAGGACTATACTACTAACGTTCTGGAAGCTTTATATGCCGCGGGAGCAGGGCAGATTGGCGACTATAAAAATTGTTCATTCCGAACTCAGGGAACCGGTACATTTCTCCCCAGTGAGCATGCTCAGCCCTTCATTGGCCAACCCGGAAAAACAGAAGAAGTACAGGAAAGCAGGATTGAAGTTATTTTTCCGGCGTATGCACAGGGAGCAATGATGCGGGCGTTACGACAGGCTCATCCCTACGAAGAGGTTGCCTATTACCTGCATCAGCTTGAAAATGAGAATCAGGAAGTAGGATCCGGGGCAATCGGCCTGTTACCGGAAGCTCTGTCAGAAACCGAATGGCTGACTTATCTGAAAAACCAGATGCAGCTAAAAGTCATTCGTCATACACCTTTGCGGAACAAAACGGTGCAAAAAGTTGCTATTTGTGGTGGATCGGGAAGTTTTTTATTAAAAGATGCGTTACGCCAGCAAGCCGACGTTTTTGTAACGGGAGACTTTAAATATCATGAGTTTTTTGATGCTGAAAATCGGCTTGTCATTTGTGATATCGGGCATTATGAGAGTGAAGTTTTCACGAAAGAGCTTCTAAGTGAGATTCTAACGGAAAATTTTCGTAATTTTGCGACACTTTTGTCTAAAACTGACACCAATCCGGTTCACTATTTCGTGTAGTGCTGTACAGTTAGATGTTTAAAGTGGTGAGATTACCTGCTTAATGCTTTAAACAAGAAACTGGAAACTATAGATTCGAAACTCTCATTCATGGAAGCAACGGTAGCTCAAAAACTCGATTTTCTCCTCCAATTACAGGCCATAGATTCTCAATTAGACGAAATCAAGAAGATTCGTGGGGATTTGCCTGAAGAAGTTCGGGATCTTGAGGACGATATTATCGGATTAGAAACCCGTATCAAACGTCACAAGGATACCATCGATACACTCGATTCGGAAATTCACGGATACCGTCAGGCGAAACGTGATGCCGAGAAGTTAATCGTTAAGTATAAAGATCAGCAGAATAACGTTCGTAACAACCGTGAATTCGATGCCATTAACAAGGAGATCGAATTTCAGGAGTTGGAAATGAAACTGGCTGATAAACGTACGGCTGAAGCCAGCGAAAAAGTACGTCTTAAAGAAGAAGAAATTCGCAGCACGCAAGGTGCTCTCGAAGAGCGTAAGAAAGATCTGGACGCTAAGCGTAAAGAACTGGACGTAATTCTGGACGAGAGTCAGGAAGATGAGAAAAAACTGATCGACCAACGCGAAAAGCAGGCGGAAAGAGTAGAAGATCGTTTACGCGTGGCTTACCAGCGTATTCGTGATAACTCCTCGAACGGTCTGGCCGTAGTTACGGTTCGTCGGGCTGCTTGTAGCGGTTGTTTCAACGTGGTGCCTCCCCAGCGTCAGGCTGACATTCGCGAGAAGAAAAAACTCATCATTTGCGAACACTGTGGTAGAATTTTAGCTGACGTTGAAGATGCACCTGTAACAGTTGCTACTACTTCACGACGGTAACACTTCAAGTACTGCAACACCAATTGGAATTTTTAAACCCGTCGATAATTCGACGGGTTTTGTTGTTTCTAACCGTTCTCCTTCCTATGAATCGCCTCTTCTTTATTCTTTTTTTTCTGCTATCCTTTGGGAGTACTGCGGCTGATTTTGAGTGGTCCCCGAAAATGCAGCAGGCTTATCTGGATATTATCAAGCTAAAACTCACGAAAGGACAACAGGAGCTGGCTTCTGACCTGCCCAGTAATGGAGTAGCTCTGTATCTGGATGATTACGCCGATATGTTATATCTGCTTCTGACGGAAGATCGAAGTTCATACGAAGCTCTGGTTAAAAAAGGAGAAGATCGGCTGGAGCGGCTGGAGAATATGGATCAGGATTCACCCTGGAATCGATGTTTACGAGCCGAAATTAAAATGCATTGGGCCTTTGTAAAAATCAAGTTTGGCAAAGAAGTACCCGGAGCGTGGGATGTAATCAAGGCTTATAAGTTGCTGGATGAGAACGCTAAGAAATTCCCGCAGTTCACCTACACTAAGAAAGCTATGGGCATGCTACACGTTTTGATTGGTTCTACCCCTGAGAGTTACCGCTGGGTGACCAGGCTTCTGGGCTTACGCGGAAATATTCAGCAGGGCTTGCAGGAAATTCATTCGGTAACGCTTAAAGAACCTTTGTTTAAACCCGAAGCTCAGCTAATTGAATTTTTGATGCAGGGTTACGTGCTGCGATTGAGTAAAAGTGAAATGAGTGACTTTCAGAGATTCCTCAAACAGAATGAAGATAATTTACTCATTCAGTTCTTCGGTAATTCTTTATTAATGAAAGAAGGCTACGGCGAAGAAGCCCTTGCAATTGCCAATCATCATCCTGCATCGAAAGAGTATCTGTCGATTCCTTTCTTTAATTACCATAAGGGAGAGATTTTATTGCAAAAAGGCGATTATGATCAAGCCATTGTTGCTTACCAGCAGTTTCTGAAGCAACACAATTCTGGTAATTTTATTAAAGATGCCTATTACAAACAATACCTCTGTTACGAGCTGGATGGTAACGCCAAACAGGCTCAGGTGTATTATGCCAAAGTAAAAGGCGTTGGCGAAACGAATAATGAGGCCGATAAAACGGCTCAGAAAGCTACCTCTAAACCATACGTAACCTTCACGGCAAATCAGCGGGCCGTGATGAAAGCTCGTTTTGCCAGCGATGGCGGGTATTACGAACAAGCCCTGATAATGCTAAAAAATGTTACGGAAGCCAATTTCACTGATCTTTATGACCAGACGGAATTCAATTACCGCAAAGCCCGGATCTATCATCGCATGAATGATTTCGTTTCGGCTCTGCCCTTATACCTACGGGCGGTAGAATTGGGAGAGAAGCAGAACTGGCACTTTGCCCCCTCGTCCTGTCTCCAGATTGGCTATATTTATCAGTTACGTAATGATAAAGCTAAAGCAAAGACTTACTTCGAGAAAGCCATGAGTTTCAAGAAACATGAATCTAAAAACTCAGTGGATGGTAAAGCGAAAGCAGCCTTGAATGAGATGGGGTATTAGTCCCAGGCGTTTATAAAATCAAAAATCCGGGAATGTTACTTCCCGGATTTTTGATTTTATGAATATTAATACGTCTTCACTAATTACATCTCCCCTTCAACACCCAAGCCAAACAAAGCAAAATCATACTTAGCAGGGTCATTTGGGTCGAAACTTCTCAGGTTTTCGGTTAGCTCCAGGGCGGCCTGCCAGTCGGTATTGGTGCGATGCAGTAAACCCAGTTTTCTGGCAACCCGATCTACGTGTACATCGCAGGGGCAAACCAGAGCGGCGGGTGAAAGTTGATGCCAGATTCCAAAATCCACGCCATTGGTATCTTTTCGAACCATCCAGCGTAGAAACATATTCAGTCGTTTGCAGGAGGATTTGCGAGCCGGAGTGGCAACGTGTTTTCGCGTTCGGGCCGGAGCATCTTCCAATCCAAAAAATACTTCGTGAAAACGAACCAGAGCTTGTTCGGTCTGGAAGGCAGCGTGACGCACCGGCTCTTTCTTCTGAACGTGCAGCGGTACGTCCCCTGTAAAAGCTTCTTCCAGTGACTCGTGCTCGGCGTAAAACTGCTGAAAAAAGTGAATGAAATACAGGGTATCCGTGGCGTTAAAGGTACGATGTTTAAAATGCAGAAAAGGCTTTAAGTCAACGGGTTGGTGATTACGAATGAAGTCGTACGGAGCTCCATCCATCAATCGGATCAACTCATTGCATTTATTAATAATCGTTTTTCGCTGTCCCCAGGCCAATACCGCTGCCCAGAAACCCATGATTTCAATATCCTGCTTTTTTGTAAACTGGTGCGGAATACTGATTGGGTCGTTAGGAATAAAATTGGGTTGATTATACTGCTGTACTTTCTCTTCCAGTAAGTTATAAAGCCAGTCGGGAGTATCGGTTTTTTCAAAAAGTGCCATTGGACAAAGTTCGGGAAACAATCGCTGAATGCGGTAAGTTTAGCTTCATATCGCCTGGATAATATTTCTAAACTCATGCCAGAATTACCCGAAGTCGAGACCTACCGCCGTTACCTGGAAGAAACCTGCCTGAATCAGCCCATTCAGGACGTATTTGTAGAAGATACCAAGTTATTAACTACCGATTACGATTTGCTCGTGGCAAGTCTGCGAGGCAAACAATTCGTTGCCACCGAGCGAGTAGGTAAGAACCTTTTTGTGCAAACCGATGGCGGGTTTTACGTTCATTTTCACTTTGGCATGACGGGCGATTTAGCTTATTATCAATTTGAAGAAGAACGACCCCGTTTTTCCAGAATTGTTTTCTATTTTCAATCGGGTTATAAGCTGGCTTTTATCTGTCCACGGAAATTTGAACGAATCGGCATCGTGGAGAATATACCCGAATATTTGAAGCGAAAACGGATTGCTGAAGATGCTCTGGCGATTTCTATTTCTACGCTGGACGCCACCTTAGCCAAGAAAAAAGTCTTTATCAAGCCCGTCTTGCTGGATCAGTCAGTGATTGCCGGAATTGGTAATTGGATTGTCGACGAGGTACTTTTTCAGGCTCGGATTCACCCGGAACGGCTGGCTTCTTCGTTAGATGAATCGGAAGTGACCCATCTGCACGAAGCGATTCAATTTGTGTTGAAAACGGCAATTGATTGCGAAGCTAACTATGCTTTATTCCCGGAGAACTTTATTATTCATGCCCGAGAATGGGCGGTATCACCCTATGCGGAGGTAAACCAGCATTTGCTATGTCCTGTTTGTCAGCAGAAGTTACAGATTATGAGGGTAGGAGGACGAACCACATACTTCTGTGCTATAGACCAGCCCTTGAAAAGGACTTAAAGAATTAAATTATTAAATTTTTTTAAAAAATACCGCAATTGTAGGCTGAACCTGTCGGGGTTGTTCAGGAAATACTTTACTTTTGTGTTGTAAAACTAAGCCTAATTCCAAACACATGCTGCCCGAAACAGACACGTTATTAGCTGCTCCGACGCTGAATCAGCCCATCGCCTTTGAACGTATTCCTACTCAGATTTACGCCGATTCAAACGATGCTTCAGCGGCTGTAGCTCGTGAAATCGCCGAAATCATTCGTGCCAAACAATTACAGGGAAAACCTGCAGTGTTGGGTTTGGCAACCGGTTCTTCTCCTAAGAAAGTATATGCAGAATTGATTCGTATTCACCGGGATGAGCGTTTGAGCTTCTACAATGTGATTACGTTCAATCTTGACGAATATTACCCCATGCAACCGGATGGTCAGCAGAGTTATGTTCGTTTCATGCAGGAGCAGCTGTTCAATCATGTTGACATTCCAAAGAATAACTACTTTATTCCCGACGGAACACTGGCTCCGGCTCAAATTTCGGCGTTCTGTCAGAATTACGAACGTCAGATTGATGAATTAGGTGGTCTGGATTTTCAGTTATTAGGTATTGGCCGTAACGGTCACATCGGATTTAATGAGCCGGGTTCTCACGAGAATTCCCGCACGCGTTTGATGACGCTTGACCTAACAACCCGGGCCGATGCGGCGATGGATTTTGGTGGTCTGGCAAATGTTCCCAAAAAAGCAATTACGCTGGGTATTAACCAGATTATGAAAGCCAAGCGGGTTATTCTGCTGGCCTGGGGTGAGCACAAAGCCAAAATGATCCATGAGGCGATTGAAGGTCCCGTAACGGATCAGGTGCCTGCCAGTTACCTGCAAGGCCATCCAAACGTACAGTTTGTACTGGATGAATCTGCGGCAGCTGACCTAACCCGTCGTAAGATGCCCTGGTTAGTAGAAGAGGTGTCCTGGGATAAAAATATGATTAAGAAGGCCGTAACTACACTGTCTCTTACTTTAAATAAGCCCATTCTGAAGTTAACCAACCGTGATTACAATGATAACGGCCTTTCAGAATTGCTGGCTCAGGTAGGACAGTCTTACGACCTGAACATTGATGTATTTAATCAATTACAGAATACCATTACAGGCTGGCCTGGTGGGAAGCCTAATGCCGATGATACGAATCGTCCTGAGCGTGCTCTACCCGCTCAGAAGCGTTGTCTGATTTTCAGCCCGCACCCTGATGATGATATTATCTCCATGGGTGGTACATTCCAGCGTCTGGTAGATCAGGGACACGATGTACACGTAGGATACCAGACCTCAGGTAACATCGCCGTTGCGGATGATGAGGCTCTACGCTTTATTGACTTCGTAGTGGATTATAACCGTCACTTTGGTATTGACAGTCCTAAAGCAGAAGAAATCTTCAGAACTGCTGCGGAGCACCTGCGTACCAAAAAAGATTCTGACGTGGATACCCCTGAAGTTCGTCACGTTAAAGGAATCATTCGCGAGGGAGAAGCAAAGGCAACCTGTCGTTTTGTAGGCAATGGCGTTAAGAATGCTCATTTCATGAAAATGCCCTTCTATGAAACGGGGAAAGTACAGAAAAAACCGCTGGGCGAAGAAGACATTCAGATCGTAATGGATCTGATTCGTGAAATCAAACCTCACCAAATCTACGCTGCGGGTGACCTGGCCGATCCACATGGAACGCATAAAGTTTGTCTGGATGCAGTTATGGAAGCCGTTCGTCGTTTAAAAGACGAAGAGTTTATGAAAGACTGCTGGGTTTGGCTGTACAAAGGAGCGTGGGATGAGTGGGCTATCGACTTAATCGAAATGGCTGTTCCGATGTCTCCTGATCAGGTACTCAAGAAACGTCATGGTATCTTTAAACACCAGTCTCAGAAAGATGGTGTCGTTTATCAGGGAACGGACTCCCGTGAATTCTGGCAACGTGCGGAAGATCGGAATCAAGCAACGGCCAATTTATACAACAAACTGGGGTTAGCCGAGTATGAAGCTGTGGAAGCTTTTGTACGTTGGAAGTATTAATAAACCTCTTGATATTTGTTAACGCGACGACATCCTTCGAGATTTCGTCGCGTTTTTTTTTGGTTTTGTCATATGAAGTAAACCAAATGAGGCGGCAAAGCGTATTTATTCTACTGTGTAGAATAGTTTTTTAGGGATTTCCCTAATATCGTCCACTAGAAATTGAATTTATGATTGGAATCTTTATTATCGGAGGGATTGCTTTAGTTAGTAGCTATGTGATTTATATTACATGGGCATTATCAAAACTTCAAACTAAATGTGAATGTAAAAAGTGTAGAACATCCATTCACATTGAGCGAGCAAATCGACCTAATCATATTAAAAAACTGGTAGGATTTATGTCCTTAAAATACTATCGTTGTCGTCACTGCAGTACTACTTTTTACTTACGTGAAAGTACACCTGACAATGAACCAGTGAAAATGGAAATTCCGAGAAGAAGACGCAGTTCAAGAGAAGCAACAATGGCTTAATATAATCATATAGAGAAAGAAAGCGGCTTACCATTAAGGTAAGCCGCTTTTTTGTTGTTATGCCGCTTTAGATTAACCTTAATAGCACTTTAATTACTGCTAGAAATCCAATTACTTTATACCATCAAACTGATCAAACTATGCTCCAGGGACTCCGCACAACCGTCTATCTCGTTAATGATATCACAAAAGCTAAAAACTGGTACACGGAGGTTTTAAAAACCGCTCCTTATTTTGACGAACCTTTCTATGTAGGTTTTAATGTGGGAGGTTTTGAATTGGGATTACACCCAACGGATACTGCTCATCCCCAAAAAGCTTCAGTACTGACGTATTGGGCCGTAGAAAACATCGACGAATCCTATGAACGATTACTGTCGTTAGGAGCTACAGAGCACGAAGCCCCACATGAAGTAGGGGGGGATATATGGGTCGCAACGGTTTGGGATCCTTTTGGCAATTGCCTGGGAATTATTGTTAATCCGCATTTTAACTAAAGTTCTGCTTATCTCCCTATCCTCCTAATCCCAATATTATGGGCATCGAAGTTGTTGAACTTATCGTTTTATTATTATTTGGAGTCACCTTCCTAGCTATTTTCAGTTTCCGGAATAACTTCCCTTTCCCCATTGCTTTAGTGCTGGTAGGGCTCATTGTAAGCCAGATTCCCGGCTTGC
>CAJYHS010000237.1 GCA_913774715.1 uncultured Siphonobacter sp.
CTCAGTAAGCAGGATACGAAGTAAGGTACGTTAACACTTCGTACTGCCATGTGCATTTTTCCGAATGAGTACTATTCTTTTCCTCATTGCAAACAGCTTTTTAATGAGGAAAAGAGTAGTACTCTGAATCAGAGTATTGTGCTTCCTAACTGATTATGAAAAGTAGCCATCGAAAACAAAAGGTCTGGTGTAACAATCGCAAAATTCAGTTACTGGATAGTGAATGTAAAGAGTGTAATGTACCCCCTTTTCTTTATTGGCTGTAAAGTCGTTTCGGGGCTGAACCGTTACTTATCCATGTTATAATGCAAATAGTCAATATCTACCGATCCACTTTCCGATTCATTATTGAAACAGTAAATGCCGACCCGGTCGCCCCGGTAATAGCCCCAGGATAGTGCGTAGGGTGCTCCGAAGTTCGTGAAATGCTTTCCATCCAGGCTATACGAAAAAGTAGACTTTCCATCCAGCCCCCACACCGAACGAAGCCAGATTTCTGATCCCGTAATCGCTTCTCCTCGGCTGGTTTTTCCATTTTGCTGGTATTCCAATCGGCACGTGTTTCCCTGTTTTACTACGCCAATCGTTGCGTATGACTGAGAAAAATGGCACAAGCCACTTCGCTGTCCATCCGCCATTTGCGAGAAATCCATTTTGATGATTACTTCATTAGTAGCGGATTGAAAAGAACGCTGCGTAAGAGTATTGCCTGCGGTAAGTAATTCATTGTTTTTCAAAGGCTTAAAAGCTTTGAGTCTCAGCCATCCCTTTCGTTCCGTAAGGGAGAATTTCTCGCTTCGGGGCTGATAATTCCATTCCCATTGTGGAGGAAGCATGGAGGCATTAAACTCATCGCTTCGGGCTAACGAATACTGCTGAGAGCTTGCGGAAGGCATTTTTCCCTCCCAGGCCATCGTACCAATGGAGTCCGCTAGCACCGTACCGATGATTGGCCAGCCTTCTTTCCAGGTTACCGGAAGGAGACTGACGATTCTGCCTGCCCAGTCGCCCGTGCCGTGATGGGTTAAGAAGTACCATTTCCCGTTTTTTCCTGGTACAATTCCCCCCTGATTGGGTTCCATGGCTTCTGGGCTCGTCAACGCTAGTTGTTTTTCTTCCTGATAGGGTCCCGTTATGTTTCTGGACCGTTTAGCCATCACGTATCGTCCTTTACCGGATTGGTGTTCACTAAAAATCAGATAATACCAATCTTTTACCTTCAGCAGTTTACTGGCTTCTCTTCCTGAGCCGGAATTGATTAAAACAGCTGATTTTAAGTCAATGGATTTGCCGTCGGGAGACAGGTTGAAGAGGTAGGTTTTGTAGCCATCGGCAAAATGAGTACCGACAAAATAGCCCTTTCCGTGCTCGTCCCAGATTACGCAGCAGTCATCCCATCCCGCCTCTTTTAGTACCGGCGTGAGAGGTTCCCAGGGACCTTCAGCTTTAATCGCTGAAGTCATGAAGAATCCTTCATCGGGGGTCCCGAAATAGAGATAAAAGCGATGGTTATGGTAACGAAGGGAACCTGCCCAGATTCCTTTTCCATACCGGTTCATTTTTTCCCAGGATAACTCCGAAGAGATCTGCGTAAGATCCGACACGGCATGTCCGCAAATTTTCCAGTTCACTAAATCTTTAGATTCCAGAATGATCATCCCGGGAGAAAACTGGAAGGTTGAAGAGATGGCATAATAGGTGTCTCCAACTTTTATGCAGTCGATGTCACTATAGTCGCTTGGAATAATTGGATTGGTATAGGTTCCGTTTTGCTGGTCACCCCATTTTTTCCAGGTTCCCCACGTCACTGGCGACTGAGCAATACCCGATCCGTAACTTAGCGTAATCCCTATAATCGCGTAAATGATGGTTTTCAAAACAGGATGCATGTCAGTGCTGGATATTCAGGGGCCTAATGGATTTTATTACCTTAATTCGTAACGGATTTCTGCTGGTAGAAGTAAGTGAGTAACTAGGTTATCCCCGGGGAGCAATCAAGCCCTCCTGAACCAGTATTTCCCAGAACTCCGTAGGAATATTCTTGGTAGCCATTTCTATATTGGGTTTTACCTTGGCTGGTTTCGTAGTACTCAAGGCTACACTACTGACGCCCGGAATGGTAAAGCCAAACGTGAAACAGGCCTCGGCAGGCAGCACGTTAAACTGTTCGCATATCGCCCAGAATTTAGCTCGCCACTCGACTAGGTTTTTTCCTTTCTCTGTCGCGGGATCCACTAACTGATAGTTGTAATAATCACTACCAATCAGAAAACCACCATTGAATACAGCGGAGTTGATTACAACTATTCCTTGCTGATGCAGGCTTTCAATAAATGCAATGAGAGCGGCCGGATGATCATGAATCGTGAGACTGTTGGCAATCATAACCCAGTCCAGCTCGACATCCTTGGAAAGGCGTTCAATGATCTGCCACTGTTTAGAGCCAACCCCTACACCCAGAATATGCCCGGAAGCTTTCAATTCGGATAAGGCCCGGTACGCTTCCAGAATATCCTGATATAAGGCTTCTTCTTGTTCCGGGCTAGTCGCCTGAGCAAGATATTCATCGGGATCGTGTACAGAAGCTAACTGAGAGGTATATTTTCCTAACAGAGCATTGCCCTGATGAAAACAGGCTAGTATTCCCTCATAACTAATGCGTTGAACGGCATCGTGAGTTAATTCTTTCCATACGCCCGGCTCAAATGTAGGCTCTGGGGTAGTCAAAGGAACCTGATACCAGCCTAACTTATTACTAATGAGTACATTTTCAGGATCCACGTTAAGCTCTTCCAGGCATTTACCCAGGGATTCCAACGCTAGCCCTGCTCCGTACTTTCCGGCGGTGTCGAAGACGGCTTTCTCGGGCGAGTTTTCAATGCAGGCCTTTACAATGCTAAGCTTGGTGTCGAAAGAGGTGGCTTCGTAGATGTTGCCCAGACAGCTGGTGCCAAAAATGACGGGGGGTAAAACAATACCTTTGGAAAGGGAATCGGATGTGTGAGACATAGTCAAGGGATAAAAATG
>CAJYHS010000238.1 GCA_913774715.1 uncultured Siphonobacter sp.
TCCTTCTGTAAATTTAGCCCGTCCACTGCGGGGCCAGAGCTGAATGGAATCGGAAGGCATCAGGTAGTCGCCCCGCGTTTGCAGGCCCGAAACGGTTTCGGAAGCGAGAAATAACTGATTGGGAAACGTTTTCGGAAAATCGGCGTAGGCTTCGTGTTTGTAGTTAAACCCTAGTAAATCGAGAGCTTTGGACTGATAGATGAAATTCTTTTCGGGAATGTTTTCTGTTAAAGCCGAGGTTACCGGACGAGTCGTATCCAGGTTTTTCACCATCTGAACCAGTTCTTTAGTAATGGTCGTTCCTGTTGAGTCGAACTGTTCTCGGATTTCATTACCAATACTCCACAAAATGATGGAAGGGTGATTTCGGTCACGTTTCACCAGATCTTCCAGGTCGCGGCGGTGTTCCGAATCCCAGAAAATGGAATAGTCTTTATTGGATTTTTTCTTCTTCCACATGTCAAAAGCCTCGTCCATCACGACAAAACCCATGCGATCGCATAAGTCCAGAAACTCGGGAGCGGGCGGATTATGAGCCGTTCGAATGGCATTGCAACCCATCGCTTTGAGCAGTTCGAGCTGACGTTCCATGGCCCGTACGTTTACAGCGGCCCCCAATGCTCCCAGATCATGGTGAAGACACACGCCGAGAATTTTCGTCGGCTTGCCATTCAAAGAGAACCCCAGATTCGTATCAAAGTTGAAAAACCGAACGCCAAATGGCGTATCCATCTGATCGACCAATTGTTTGTTTTCATACAACTGGGTGCGTAAAGTATACAGGTAAGGCTTTTCAATGGACCAGAGTTGCGGGTTACTGATTTTCAGGGTAATGATTTTTTTGAGGTTACCCGCTTCCTGAGACTTCACCACGTTTCCACTAGCATCCAGAACGGTCTGCACGAGGCGATCTCCGCCGGTAGTTTGACTCTGTACCTGAACTTCCACTTCCTGATTACTTACCTTAGGTGTCGTTACAAAAACGCCCCAATGGTTAATCCGAGATGGCGAAGTAGTTACCAGTCGAACGTTTCGGTAAATGCCCGAACCCGTGTACCAGCGGGAATTGGGCTGAGCCGAGTTATCCACCCGCACGGCAATGACGTTCGCTTCATTCCCGAGTTTCAGATGCCTGGTTAATTCATACTGACAAGAGCTGTAACCGCTGGGTCGCACGCCCAGCGAATGGCCATTAATCCATACTTCACTGTTGCGATGCACGCCGTCGAATTCAATAAAAATGCGTTTGTTTTTGGATGTAAGCGGCACGGTAAAGCTTTTCCGATACCAGCCCGTTCCGGTGGGTAAAGCCCCCCCTTGCGTCGTGGTGAGGTGATCCTTGCTGAAGTCTCCTTCAATGCTCCAGTCGTGCGGCAGGGTAATGGATTTAGCCTTCGGATTTTTGAAATTCGCTTCCATTGCCCGCGGATTATCACCTAGGAAAAAGCTCCAGTTTTTATTAAAATCCTGCGTTTGCCGGGGATTAACCTGTGCGTAGGTTTGGAAGTTTAATACCAGACTGAGAAAAATAAAGTATTTCATACGATTATCCCGATTGCATCCGGGGCTATTTGATAGTCAAGCCTTTTGGCTTCTGATGATGAGCTAATCAACAGCTTTGAAATTATTTTGAGAAGGTTTTCTCACTCTTGCCTACCTCCTTAGAAGTAGCCACGGCAATGCCCCGCTGGTCTTTTTTGTTAACCGCACAGTAGAAATGATATACAATGCCTTTATGCTTGAGAACGAATGATTTATGAGCGTACAATTCGTCGTAAGGCTCGGAAGGTTCCACCAGATTCGGGCCCGTCCAATCCGTCCAGTGCACTAAATCTCTGGAAGCCGCAAACCGGTTAAAGCCTTTCGCTTTCTGATCTTTCCAGAACGCCCCGAAGTAAAACATGACCCAGGTATCCTCGATTTTCTGAAGAACGGCATCGCCGGTAATCCCCATCGGATGCTGCATGACGGGCTCGGCTTCGAATCGTTGCCAGTGTTCCATGTCGTCAGAAACGGCCATGCCGATGCGTTCGAACCAGCGGGTTTTGAGGTTATTTTTAGCGGAGTCACCATTGGCATTGTAATACATCACGAAGCGATGTCCGGTCAGTTTCTGCGGGTCTTCGATGACCGAACTTTTAAATAACTTCCGGTTTTCCCACCAACGGGTATCGGGATCTTTAGCCGTAAAAACGGGTTTGGCCGAACGCTGCCATTCATGCACCTGCGTAGGATCTTTCGTCGTATGGGCCATTCCGATGGATAAATCTCCGGCTTCGTACCCCTGGGCTTTGCCGCCGAAATAAGACATCCAGTATTTGTTCTGATAGGGCTTAAGTTCGTAACTGCCGCCCCATTTGGTATCCTGCAAGGCATTGTAGCCCGCTTTCTGGTTGGCATCCCAAAGCGTAGTATCCGCAGAAAATGACATTAATCGGCCCTTCTTTTCCCAGTGTAATAAGTCTTTGCTCTCCGCCAGCCAGGTTTCGTAGCCTCGACCGTCGTACATCAGATACGTCATGTACCAGTTTTTACCTTTTCGGAAAACCGTAGGACAATCCATTTTTTTGGATTCATCATCAGGAACGACGACCAGACCGTATTTATGTGGGGTTTTTACTTCGTCATAAATCTGCTGCATTTGTGACGGCGAGATATCTATTTTCTGAGCAAAAACGGAGGTAACCAGAAGAGAATAAATTAGAATCAGACGCGTACGAATCATGGGAAAAAGACTTGTTTTGTCCAGCTAGTTCTTTGAACTTTACAAAATTATTCCCAGAATATAATCCGATCGTCTACCATTTTTTCTAAAGATTGTAGGAAGTTGGCCTGTTGTTTTTTTGCTTGTTCCAAACAGAAGAACCTCCCGAAAGTTCAGAACTTTCAGGAAGTTCTTTTACTACTATAAAACTATATCTAATAATTACTGACTTACAAACCGATATTTCCCGGATCCAATAACCACTTTCCGCTTCCCCATACGAACCTCACCGAGCTGTACGTCTTTTGCTTCTCCGATGGGGTGATTATTTTCCGTTAATGCACCCTTTCCTGAAACTGGTATCCATACCGCAGCGATTGCGTTAGCGGGGATTTCCACGTTGATTTCGAAGCTATTACCCGACTTTTTCCAGTCACTGACAATCAGGCCATACGGCGATTGATACGTAGCTTTTGCCTGCGTAACATCACCTACAGGTTGCGGATCAATGACGATTTGTCTGAACGCAATCGACGATTCTTCCTGTTTGATTCCGGCCAGTCCAGCGTAGAGCCATTCCATCAAATGCCCAAGCATGAAGTGGTTATTCGAAGACGTGGGTAACGCTTCCCAGGATTCCGTTAAGGTCGTTGCTCCCTTCGCAATTTGATAGCCATACCCTGGCACATCGCTACGACTGTTCATGTCAAAAATCACATCCGAACGCCCCGCATCTTCCAGTACCCGCAGCAAATACCGATAGCCTATATCTCCGGCTGTCAAACTATTATTGCGACTTTTAATGTCCTTGATTAACTGTTCAATTACGGCAGGTTTATCGGCTTCATCTACCAGTTTCATATACACGGCCATGGCATTAGCCGTCTGACTGTTCGTAGCATATTGCTTGGTTTTTGCATTGAAAAACGTTTCGTTAAATGCCTTTTTTACCTGTTCAGCCAGAGCCTTATATTCTTCGGCATCGTTCGGTTTATTCAGAAGTCTGGCTACTTCCTGTAGAACCGTTAAATCGTAATAATACATAGCCGTTCCGGTAACGCCCATCGGCGTTAACTGAGAGGTTCCGGGCGGTTTAGGTCCCAGATCGTACCAGTCGCCTAAGCCCTGAGAAAGAATATGATTTTTTGCATTCGTGCCTAAATACTGGACGTACCGCCGCATCATCGCGTAACTGGCCGCCAGTTCGTTTTTTTCCCCGTACCACTGGTATAAATACCAAGGCACCAGTACCGCACTACTGCCCCACTCGGGCGAGTCGCGGAAGATGCCATCGCCCCAGTGAAACTCCACGTATTCAGGAGCGATCTCGGGAATAAGTCCGCTTTCCAGCTGCGAATCTTTCATGTCCTGAATGGACTTTCGCAACAACCAGGCAATGTCGTACGGATACCGAACGGAGCTTCCCATGAGGTGCACCTGCTCCAGCCAGCCCAGCTTTTCCCGGTGCGGACAATCGGTAAACAGACTTGCCATATTACTCTTGATGGCCCAGTCAATAAGCGTATACGTTTGGTTCAGAAGCGTACTAGAGCTAACAAATGATCCCGTCTGGGGAGCTACGTTTCGGGTATGTAAGCCCCGTAATTCCAAAATTTCAGGCTGGTTTTTGGGGTTACTTTCTTTCACAGGAATCCCGCCCCGAACCTGCAGGTAACGGAAGCCATAATACGTAAATCGGGGTTGCCAGGTCTCGATGCCTTGACCTTTCAAAATGTATTCGAAGTAATACGGCCCGCCTGTAGTTCGCTGGGTAATTACGCCGTCTTTCAATAATTCAGCGGGGTAAATCCGAACCGTATCACCTTTATTACCTTTGACTTTCAGATAAATAATACCCGAAAAATTTTGTCCGAGATCATATAGCCACTCCCCTGAAGTAGTTTTCTTGATTGATTTAGCCTGAAAAACTTCGGCTACTTTGAGGGGCTCCTGCATCTGAGAAACCAAGGCTGGCGAACCCGTTACCAACAACGGTTTTTTCCAGGCAGCGTCATTAAAACCCGCACTATCCCAGCCCATTTGTTCCAATCGGGCGTCGTAGTTTTCGCCGCCGTAAATGCTAGAAAAGGTAATGGGTGACGGAGCCGTTTTCCAGGAATCATTCGTTACCAGATCTTCAGAAGTACCGTCCTGATACTCCAGATGCAGGCGACCGATGAGCTTGGGATAGCCAAACTGAGCTTTCAGTTTCCGGAAACGGCCTTTCACGGGCGGGACGTAATAAAAGCCATTTCCCAGCATGACACCTACGACATTTTCACCTGTTACTAATTGATTGGTAATATCAAAAGTCACGTATTGAGCTTCTTTGTCGTACTTCGTCCAGCCCGGATCGAGGAAGTGATCGCCTACTTTTTTGCCGTTCAGACTCATCTCAAAATGCCCCAGCCCGCAGACGTAAGCCGTGGCTTTTTTGATGGATTTCTGAAGGGTAAAGCTTTTCCGAAACATGGGCAATACATTACTGCCCATTACTTTATCTTTCACATCGTCGCGGGGTAAAGGATTCACCAGCGAGTCCGCCAGTTTTTCATACGCTATCCACCGACTGTCCTTCCAGTCAGCCGGAGTTAACAAACCCATTTGCCAGAACGCCGGGGCACTCCATTCCGAAGTATGACCCTGGTTATCCCAGATTTTCACTTTCCAGTAATACGTTCGGGTAGCCAGTAAAGATTTTCCGCGGTAACTGATTTGCAGGGAAGAATCAGAAGTTACCTTTCCTGAATCCCAGTAATTCCCCTGATTTTTCCCTAAAACTTCTTCCGAATCCGACACCAGAATCTGATAGGCCTGCTGCCGAACGTTGCGGGCCTCCGAAAGAATCTGCCAGCTTAATGCCGGTTTTTTGCTCTCAACCCCCAGTGGCTCCGTTCGATATTCGCAACGCAGGTTCACCACCCGCAAGGATTGGGCGGATAGTGGAAGATACATGAAGGAAAATAGTACTGATACTAAGAGCAATAGACGCATAGAAAAGCCTTACTTTCATTTTACTCAGTACGTTGAGTAAAATACCGCAACGTATTGAGTAAAATCATAAATAACTAACAACCAATAACTTACAACGAATAACTAACCACATAGTTCTTCCCTTTCTCAATCGTCAGCTCATACACGTCTGTACCCGTCGAACGAATGTCGCCCTGTTTGCTGGTAGGCTTTTTCTTGCTTTTGAAGCGAAGCGTTCCCGTTCCGGCGGCTCCGGTTACCTTGATTTCTTTGGTGCTGCAATACACCTGAATTTCGCCCTGAGCCGTAGGTACTTTCCCTTCCATCCACTGCAAGCCGCCCAGATTGGGTTCGATGGTATAGGTTTCATAATTCGGAGTCGTGGGTTTCACGCCGATGTAATACTTACCCAGCAGATAAATCGGACTTGCTCCCCAGGCGTGACAAAGACTCTTGCCAAACTCCCGACCGTACATGGCATAATGCTCGGCCCCTTTTTTGGAAGGATTAAATTCTTCCCAGAAAGAGGTAGCCCCGAGCTTGAGCATGCCGCCCCAGTAATCCTTCATTTCCTTCGTTACGTACGCCTGTTCGCCCAAGGCACAAAGAGCCTCAAGTTCGTAAAAACGCATGTAAGGGGTTGTGATTTTCGGCACCTCATTGTTCAGTAATACCTTTTGTTTCACGCCCTGTTTCTGAGCGTCATTCAGGTAACCAAAGAAAACGGCGAACATATTGGCGTAACGCGTAACGTGTTGTGTAGGCACGCCATCCACGCGGCTATGCACGAAGGCCTGCTTTTCGGCGTTCCAGTAGTAATCAAAAAGCTTACCTTTTACTTCTTTGGCGAGTTGGTTATACTGCGAAGCATCGGCGGTATTATTCACGATTCCCGCACAGAGAGCCATCGTTTCCAGACTTCGGGCGAAGAGTAACTGTTCAAAACTGACTTCGCCTTTTTTGCTCAAACCTTCGGCCCAGTCGATGAAAACCCAGTCACCGGAAAGACCTTCGAGTAAGCCATTTTTATTCCGGCGACCCACGCAGTAATCCATCAGACTTTTCATGCGGGGATAGAACTGCTGAATGAAGGCTTTGTCGCCCGTAAACTGGTAATAATCGTAAATGCTGATGAACCAGTAAAAGGTATAATCCATGATGGTATTGACGTGAGCCGTAACGGGATCTTTCCCCCGCAAATTCAGCATGGTTCGCGTCACCGAAGGAGAATCGAAGAAGGAATAATAATTCATCAGGTAACTCTGAGACGCATCGCCCGACCAGACCCAGCGATCGCGTTTGATACCGTCGATGAAAAACTCCCGCGTATTCAGATGTAGCGTATAGAGAGCTACGTCATATATTTTATTAATCTCTTCGTCCGAACAACGGAACCCACCGCGATTGGTCACGGGCAGGAATTCGTATAGCATCGAAGCTCCGTCAAGGCTGACACTTCCTTCCAGCTGCACGTTAACAAAGCGAAAAGCTTTGGTCAACTCCATCACCGAATCCTTCTTCGCCGACTCATTGACATCGAGTTCATCCGTTGTCTCACAGGTTTCAGTAGCCAAAGCTTCTTCCTTCGATTCTCCGTAATAGATTTTTACTTTTCCTTTTCCGGTTACTCCTTTCAGTTTCAGAAAGCCAAAGGTTTCTTTACCAAAATCCAGAAAAAGCGATTTGGCCTGTTTATCCGCAGTAACGGGATTTTCTTCTTTCGTATTCAGCCTGAATTGAGAAGGCAGCGAAAGCGGATCGTTGAAATTCCAGGAACCCGCCCGCAACCAGGTCGTTCCTGATTGGTCGGAAGCTTTGCCCGTTTCGTCAATCCATTCCTTATCTTCAAAGGTAACCAGCCAGGAAGCATCGGAATGAATGGTTTTGCCGCGAACAAAAATCGCAGGAACGTGAGCCTGATTGAATACTTTCAGACTTAGTTTGTGCTTACCCGCCGGAACGGTCACGCGTTTGGGATACCCCGGAAAGGGCTTCCCGTCTAACTTGACATTGTACTGACCTTCCACAAAAATCTCCACTTCCTCGGGCTGAGTCAGGTTGAAGTCTTTGTGGAAATCCATGAGGTTATAATGACTATCGAGCTTCCAGAAGGGCGGCATAAACGTGCCCCGCTCCGTGCGACGATTCTGCATCTGGTTACCTAGCCAGATTTCGTAATCCCCTGGATACCAAATCCACGTTGCCTGAGCGAAGGCCGAAAAATTCATTACTAACAGGCTCAAAAAGAGGAGGTTTCTTTTCATAGTTTTTACGGATATAACTCTACTGAATTGAGTGAGGGAATGAGTCGGAACCATTGCTTACATGGGTTTCCCTCGCGGTCGTCCTGATGGCAGGAGCGATTTTCCACTGGGCATGGTCATTCACTATGTTAAATCAGTGGTCTAACCTTAACTAAAATCATTTGCTTCGCTCTGGATGACAGGGCCAGAGACCGACTACCACCCCACCCTGTCATCTCGACCGCAGGGAGAGACCTTACCTGGGGTTGGAATTTACTCTCCTGATAGAAAGTTACTTGCAACGGCAAGTAAGGTCCTTGCTCTGGGTGACAGAGCCGGGTTCTGTCTTGGATTGCCTGTTCAAATCTCCCGGCTTATACTTGATCAGACGTTATTCCCTACGTCTTTACCTGAATAGGAGGTATAAGCTTAACATGGTAATTGTTAAGGCAATCCAGGCGATCCAGACTTTTCGTGTAGGCTTGGCGATTACCTGCGTGGTATCAACCTGATAAATGGTTGGATTTCGATCCAGTAAGGAGATTATTACAGCCAACAGCATTAATACCGCGAAAATCAGGAAGGACAGAATTAGATAATGCGGCCAGAAATCGTAGCGATCGGGGGGTAATATCCATAAATACACAATGCCCAAGCCCAGACTAAAGACCGAGCCGAAGGAAAGGATCGTATTCACAGCCAGCCGCGTGGTGCGTTTCCAGAAAACAGTTAATAAGAAAACCACGGCCAGCGGTGGAGCAATAAAGCCTAAGACCGATTGAAAAACGTCGAATAGGTTCAGTCCTTTGATACTATCAATGGCCAGAGCCATGCCTACGGCGAATAAACAGCCCGCAATCACCGTTAACCGACCGACCCGAATCAGATCTTTATTCGTAGCCAAAGGGTTCATTTTTCGGGCGTATACATCCATCGTAAAAACCGTACTTAACGAATTCAATGAAGAACCAATTGTTCCGACCAAAACGGCGATTAATACCACAATGACCAACCCATTTAATCCCGGTGGAAATAAATTCGTTACCATCGTCATATAGGCTTCTGCCGGATCATTAAGATTCGGGAAGAGAATATAACAGAGAATGCCCGGCAGAATGAACAGGGGTAACGAAAGGATTTTTAACCAGCCGATGAAGTTTACGCCCAACTGTCCCTGTTCCAGATTTCGGGCCCCTAACACGGATTGCACCATGGCCTGATCGGTACAGAAAAAAGCAATGGCAGCTACGGGATAACCCAGCAGAATGGCGTACCAGGGGTATTTCGGATCGTCGGCGGGGTGAATCAGACTCCAGTAATCAGCGGGAGCTTTAGCGAAAACGGCTTCCAGTCCACCTACTTTCTGAATGCCTAAAATCGTCAGCGTTAAGGATACTCCAATCAGTAATAACATCTGAAACACGTTGACACGGGCGATGGCTTTGAGTCCGCCGGTATAGGCAAATAACCCGGCAAAGGCGACCAACACAACCACGGACGTTCCCATGGGAATCCCGAGAATCTGCCTTACCAGAAAACCTCCGGCAAAAAGTCCGAGCGATAACCAGGAAATGAGAATTTTGATCAGGGCGTACCAGGCCAGAATCGTTTGGGTTGATTCGCCGTAACGTTGGCCCATGAATTCGGGCATGGTAGTCACATTTGCGGCCAGGTATTTCGGGGCAAAAACGATGGCTAAGAGAAACAGAAAAACAAAGGCGTACCAGTCGAAGTTAATGGCGACGATACCCGTGCTATACCCGATACTGGCAAAAGCCAGCAGCATCGACGGTCCCACATTGGTGCCCCACATGTTGAAGCCAATGCTCGCCCAGCCCAGCGATTTATTCGCCAGAAAAAGCGTTTCCTCATCCGCCGATTTTTTCGTCACGCTGGCTTTATACCCAATAAAGGCCAGAATCAGCACGTAGGCAGCAACGATGGCGTAATCCAGCAGGGTTAAGCGGTCAATGATGTTATTCATTC
>CAJYHS010000239.1 GCA_913774715.1 uncultured Siphonobacter sp.
GGCCTTTGAGTAGTTCCATGTGGGATTATCAGTTGGCTGAATTGCCCAAATACGGACTACGGGTCATTGCTTACGATCGGCGGGGATTTGGAAAATCCTCTCAACCCTGGAATGGCTACGATTATGATACTCTGGCGGCGGACCTGAAAGCCGTTTTAGATACCTTGGATTTACAGGATGTTACACTGGTAGGTTTTTCCATGGGGGGTGGCGAAATTGCCCGTTATATGAGTCGCTATGGTGGTGCTCGGGTGAGCAAGGTTGCCTTTGTGAGTGCTGTAACTCCCTATTTACTGAAAACAGAGGATAACCCTGATGGAGTAGATCAGAGTACTTTTGATGAGATCGCCGAGAATTTGCAACAGGATCGGGCGGATTTTCTGAAAACGTTTGGAAAGCAGTTTTACGGGGTGAGTTTATTAAACCCTGCGGTGAGTCAGGCCCATTTAGAAGGAGACTTCAATCGGGCTTATGAAGCTTCTTTCAAAGCTACGTTGGATTGTGCAACGGCCTTTTCCACAACCGACTTCCGTTCTGATATTCTCTCTATTCATGTTCCAACGCTGATTATTCACGGGGATGCGGATAAAACGGTCCCGCTTGAGTCGTCGGGGGAGCGTCTGGCTGAAGCGTTACCTGCAGCTCAATACATGGTGTACGAAGGAGCTCCTCACGGGTTGTACTTTACTGAAAAAGAGCGATTAAATGAAGATTTGCTGGCTTTCGTACAGGAGCCGGTAGCTTCACCAACTTTCTAAACAAATGGTTAGAAAAAAATATTAAGATATCGATTCTTGGGAATTAACCTGAAAAGTGGCAACTATTTTATACCTTTGCAGCTCACCGAAAAAGTTAAAGGTGTGGGTTAATTCATTGAAAACCGTCTGGCTATGCCGGACGGTTTTTTCGTCTATAGGCTTCATAAAGCTAAAAGAGAAATCCTATTTTGAGGCTAATGTTCTCGGTGTGACTGGAAGACGTATAAGCACCATCGTATGAATCAGAAAGCAGAAATTGAGATAAATAGCCGACGCTAAAAACCAAAGCGGTGTGATCTGAAGTATACGTCCGTAAACCAATGGCAGGATTTAGATATAAATCGCCTTTCCTGCCAGGTACTTTATCCAGTAGTAGGCCGTAGCCAACATCTCCTACCAGCATTAAAGCCGTTCGGCGACCAAAGTAAGCCCGAATATCGGCAAAGATGGGTAGGAAGTTAGAGATGTGTTGATTGCCATCGTTGAATCGCAAATAAGAAATGCCCAGACCCGCAGAAAAATGATCACTGGGTTTGTAGCCATTAATGGTAGAAATAGTCAAAGCTCCAGGATTATAAAAGCTATCATACGCTGGAGCATACCCAAATTCACTAATGTTAAAATAACCGGATCGTGTAGGTTTTATTTCTTTTCTGGAGGAGTAACGATACTGAGCGGAAAGACTAAGGCTCAACAAAAAACAGGTAATGGTACAAATAAAAATTTTCATAAATTGGTCGGTTTAATCAAGGTTTAAAAAGTAAAAATTTATCAATGATTAATCATTTAAAAAGAGTTAATTCTGAAAATAAATTAATGTTTACTCTCTGAAATGAAGTATAACTAATAGGTTTTTATAAGTGATTAATGTATTAAAAAGTATATCAAATTTCTGATGATAAAAGATTATTGGAATTTATTATGGATCGATTTACCTTAGTCAATACTTTTTATCATTTTTTGTGAAAATTAATGTTCTTACAAATACTCTTTTAGTAGTTGAGTAATATTCCAATAAAGACCAGCTAATGTTAGAGTAATAAACTTGCACCTTTTTCTAATCACTACTCTGACAAAGATGAAGTTAATTGAAGCTTACAAACGAGTAAGCAGTTTTATTCCATGGAGTGTACTGCAAAATTTTAAATATGTGGCCTGGGGGGTATTACTGCTATGGACGAGTGTTTTGTGTGCACAAAACCCGACAATACAGTTAAGCGGAACCGCAGTTTCAAGAGTTGACGGAGAACCTTTGCCCGGCGTTGCTGTTTCAGTAAAGGAAATCATGACGCAGAATTATATGGCCCTCTATATCAATGATTATCAATAGTGGTTCGAATACCGCCGCACGGATGGCGACAAGGTAATGACTGAAGTTGGCGGTGAAAAGTAAACATCAAAGCAGTTTTTATAAGAAAAATCCTGGAAGTCACTTTCCGGGATTTTTCTTTTTGCGTATATACCAAAAGTTAATAAATAACAGAAGGGAATAAAATACAGAAAACATAGGAGTGCTTATCAGATTTCACTTGCTTTAGACTTTCGGGTCTAAGTCATAGATACCCATTCCCATGTTTAATTCAAGCGGAAATAACCGCCAACAACTGAAAACTGAAAATCGTAAACTGTACAAAAGATGGATCACCTGAAATTTCCAATTGGCCCCTTTGTTCGCCAGGAAACCTACACCGATGAAGAATTTAGTCGCATTCTGTATACGATTGAAACGGCTCCAGCCGCCTATGGATTAGTCACTGAAAACCTGACGGAAGAAGATTTGCAAAAAACGTATCGACCGGGAAGCTGGACCGTTCGTCAGCTTATTCATCACGTAGGGGATATACAGATGATCCATTACACCCGAATGAAACAAGTCGTAACAGATCCTGAGTTTAAGACGATTACTTTAGTGAAAATAGATGAGTGGGCGGCTACACCGGATAGTGTACATGCTCCCATTAAAGACGCACTTCTTCAATTGGAAGGCGTGCATCGTCGGTATGCTCATCTGGCCAAATCTCTTACGCCGGAGCAGTTAGAGCTTTCGTATTATCATCCCATGCGAGGGTTTTCCATTAATCAGCGGCAAGCTCTGGCTATGTCGGCTTGGCACGTTCTGCACCATTTGGCTCATATTAAATTGGCTTTAGGGGAACAGATGATTTAGGTAATAAGTGTTTACAATAGATTTACTTTTTAAGGAATGGCTGGTGAGGTGCTCATCAGCCATTCCTTAATTTTTCGCAGGAAGAACCGTTTCACTCGCCACTTTTCTTTTCAGTAAGCGATAGACTGCTTTTCCTTCAAAGGCTTTCTGCCGCCGGGTTTGGTAATGCGTCTGATTCAGCTTTTCAGCAATCTGAGCGTAGGTCATTCCCATGTTCCGGTATAAAACGGCCAGTTCAGTAGCCTGTACATTGGCCTTATGAGTCAACGCATTTTTTGTTCGAATCTCTCGGCCTTTCGTAATGGCATCGCTGTTCAGGTTTTCAGGCTTTCCTAAAGAAAATCCCTGAGCTTTTTTCTGAGCCAGTGCCGCACGGGTACGTTCCGAAGTACGTTCGGCTTCGTACTGAGCAAAGGTGACCATCATCCCTACGGTGAGTGTGTTGGCATCGGGCAAATCGCAGGCTACGAAATCAATGCCCGAATCCCGAAGAGTCATTACAAAGGCGACGTTCCGGCTGAGGCGGTCGAGTTTGGCAATTAATAATTTGGCATGGTGCTGATGGCAGGCCCGAATAGCTGCCTGCAACTGAGATCGCTCGCTTTTACGGCCCGATTCTATTTCGGTAAATTCTTCAAGTAATACATCCGTCTCCCGAAGGTACCGTTCTACGATCGTTCGCTGGTCGCCTAGACCCAGTCCACTTCGGCCCTGACTTTTGGTCGATACGCGGTAGTAACAGATATACTTCATTCGGTAATGATGAAAAAGACTGATTGATAAGAAAAGCTGATCGGTCTATAGATCTCTATTTTCAAATATAAACGCTTTATGGCATTTTTTAAATGTCCGTTCTTAAAACGCCATAAGGTATTTTTTCTGAACAGAGACAGTAAGAGTAACCGATTAAGATTAGGGTAATGAAAGGAATAAAGTGAGACTAGAAGTGAGTTAACAAACCTGATTTTCTGCTTTATAGATTGATCTTCATTTTTACCATCTCTAAACCATGAAAAGAATTTCTCTCTGGATTCTGCTTTTCTGTTGTTCCCTGGTAAGTCATGCTCAGAAAAACCTGACCAAACTTCAGCAGGATTTTGTTGACCTGCGATTCGGAATGTTCATCCATTTTAACATTCCTACATTTATGGATGAAGACTGGGCCGATCCGGATGCTTCACCGGCTTTATTCAATCCTACGCAACTCGACTGTAAGCAATGGGCTCAGGCAGCCCGATCGGCAAAAATGTCTTATGGGGCATTAACCACCAAGCACCATAGTGGCTTTTGCATTTGGGATACCAAGACGACGGATTACAACGTCATGAAAAGTCCGCTCAAACGTGATGTGGTGAAGGAATATACGGATGCTTTTCGGTCGAATGGACTAAAAGTGATGCTGTATTATTCCATTCTGGACACGCATCATAAACTTCGCCCCGGATACATTACGCGTCAGCATATTGATATGGTGAAAAATCAGCTGACGGAATTACTCACGAATTACGGTGAAATCTCAGCTCTGATCATTGATGGCTGGGATGCTCCCTGGTCCCGGATTTCTTACGATGACATTCCCTTCGAAGAAATTTATTACCACATTAAATCCATCCAGCCCAATTGTCTGGTAATGGATCTGAACGCCGCTAAATATCCAGCTGAGGCCCTCTACTATACTGATATCAAGTCATACGAACAGGGAGCTGGTCAGCATATTTCCAAAGAGAGTAACCAGTTACCCGCTCTTTCCTGTCTGCCCATTAATGGTTCCTGGTTTTGGAAAACCAAGTTTCCCAATGAACCCGTGAAAGATCCGCAAGTGTTGGTGAAGGATAACCTCGTTCCGTTTAATAAAGCCTTTTGTAACTTTATTTTGAACGTAGCTCCCAACCGGCATGGGTTAATTGATGAAAATGCTCTGACGGCTTTAAAGAAAATCGGTGAATTATGGACGGAAAAATCAGCCCCCAGTAAGATACCGGCCTACGATGCTCCCATTATTTCATCGAACCTAGCCAAAAAACGTCCGGCCAACGGCAGTTGGAGTAATGACATGGACATTTTCGATTTTGGCAATGACGACAGCTTCAAAACGTCTTGGCGTTCGAACAAAGAAGTGAAAAATCCATGGTATGAAGTAACCCTGGACAAAGTACAGGCCTTTAATCTAATTAACGTATACGTAACTCAGGATGAGATAACCAAGTATCGACTTGAGTATTATAGCAATGGCAAATGGCATCCGCTGCCCATTGAAAGTCGGAAGGGTAAAGCAAAGATTCACCGCTTCCCAACGGTTTACGGAGAGAAAGTGCGGATGCTGATAGAGAGTTATACGAACCCTCCGAGCATTGCTGAATTTGGCGTTTATAATGAGCGTAAGTAACCAAAGAAAAAGGCACCCTCTCAGGGTGCCTTTTTCGTGGCCTATATTATAAGGATGCAAAAGAGAATTATTCCAGCGTTTTTTTACCGGAAATCGTAGCCGCTTTCAGTTGATGCTGATCAAAGATAACTACTTCGTTGGGCCCTTTTCTGAGCCATGAGGCAGGACAATACAGACGCGTTTGTGGTCCACGCTCCCAAAAACGTCCGAGGTTATGGCCATTAATGTAGATGACTCCTTTTTTATACGTACTTAGATCAAAGAAGGTATCAGCTGTTTCCGATAAGTCGAAAGTTCCTTTGAAAAAACGACCGGGCTGCTCTGCCACTTCAGCGGATGATTGCAAGGATTGAATGTAAGAAGTAGTGAAAGGTAAAGTATAGACCTGCCAGTCCATCAAAGTCATGCCGTTGAGGGAAACGCGTTCGGTAATACCCTTACGGTCAATCATGAATTCGGCGAAGTTAATCCGGCCCATGCCTTCTACCAGAATATCGAGTACGGGTTCTTTAGAATCCGTTTTAGGTAAGGTAATTGCGTGGTTACCTCCATCGCGGTAGATAGCTCCAACGTATTTCCCATCCACATAGACGGTGGCATAATCGTGCAATTGAGTGATTAACAGCTTTCCGCTGGTATGAGCGTTCAGTTTTGTACGGTATAAAATGAATCCTGCATTCTGACCGAAAGCTTCCATCGGCTTCGGCTGAGCCACGCGTTTGGGGGTGGGCAGGTTATGCCAGACCGAACTATACGCTTTCAGATGAATCGTCGGAATTTCCATGACTGGAATCGCTTCGGGAGGGGCCGGAGGGGTAATTCCCGTGGACTGCTGAATGGACTGACGAAGAGCGTAATACTTCGGCGTTGGTCGGCCTTGTTCATTCACGGGAGCATCGTAGTCGTAACTGGTTAAATCGGGCTGATATTCTGTAGGTTTGAAAGCATTAGCTCCGGCAGTGAAACCAAAATTCGTTCCACCGTGAATCACATACAGGTTAAAAGAAAGCTTGTTTTTCAGCAGAAAACGAACTTCTTTCAATAAACCGGCCGTATCCGGACGAGCCCATTTCTCGCCCCAGTGCGTTAACCAGCCGGGATACGTTTCTGCTGAGAAGGCGGGAACACCGGGGTTCATTTGACGAGCCAGGTTAAAGTCGCCCTGACTCGCTCCGGGGTCCAGTCCGGTTGCCGCTCCGGGTAGGCTTCCGGCTTTCAGATTGGCCGTTGCCGGACCATCGGCGGTGTAAAATGGAACGTCAATTCCATTCTTCGTCCACAGTTTTTGCACCGTCTGCATGTACTCGCGGTCGTTAGCATAACTACCGTATTCATTTTCAGCCTGTACCATCACAATAGGTCCGCCCTTGGTGATTTGCAGGTTTTTAACTTCTTTACTGAGGGCCTTAATGTAACGTTCAGCGGCTTTCATATAAACAGGATCCATGCAGCGAACTTTCAAATCCGGATGAGCTAATAAATAGGGGGGAATACCGCCAAAATCCCATTCCGCACAGACGTATGGCCCCGGACGAAGTAAGACCCAAAGGCCTTCCTGCTGAGCTAGTGTAATGAACTCAGCGATATTGCGGTTTTCGGACTTGAAGTCGAAATTACCGGGTGTTTCTTCGTGGTAATTCCAGAATACGTAAGCGGCAATGGTATTACAACCCATGGCTTTGGCCATCTGAATGCGGTGCTTCCAGTATTCTTTCGGAATCCGGGCGGGATGCATTTCCCCGCTAATCATGTGAAAAGGCTTTCCATCGAGCAGGAAATCTTCTTTACCCAAACTAAAGGTATGTTTCTGAGCCTGGAGCTGTAATCCAGAAAACAGAACAGTAATGAATAGAAATAGTCTTAAACAGAAACGGTTCATTCGAATATTATTAGAGAAAAGAAAGTTCAGTTGAAATGTAATCGAAGAAATAAGCGGGATGATAAGCCTTGATACTCGTTTGTTTCGAAGAATGAAAAGCTTCCAGAGATGAACTTGTAAAGACTTTCATAGCAACACTTCTAAGGGGTAATCAGGCCAACCATACGAACTTTCAGGAATCCAAGTAAGTAAACCCGAACGTTGTCCGAGGTGAG